>NJDO01000098.1 GCA_002254385.1 Thermoplasmatales archaeon ex4484_6
TCCTTCCCGACCGATCATTCAAGCAGCGGATGGCAGGTCCACATCATGACCTTGTTGCATGCCTTCAGCGCTTTTCAATATGACCGATACATCGGTCCCGATGATCCTGCCGTTATCCGTTATCAATGAAGCATCCATATCTCCCCCGTACCTCTCCACCAGTGTCCTTGCGAGTATCAACCCCAGCCCTCTCCTTGTGGCCTCTTTTTTCAGCGGTTGCTCTCCGCGGATCACATCCAGCTGTTTCTCATCTATTCCGGGACCCCTGTCCCTGATGTGAATGTAAACGCATCCATCCTTCCGGTCAAGTTCCAGCTCCAGGAAGGGATCTTTCTTCTGGTATCTGAGAGCATTGTCCATGAGAATATGAAAAACCATTTCCAGATGTTCATCGGCTTGAACGAAGAGCATTTCTGAAGGTTTGTGGATCTCGATCGTGGGTTCTTTCTTCATGAAATCCGTCCTGACCCTTTCAAGACACCGATCTATCACAATATTCAGATCCCTTACCTTTGGTATGATATCTTCCCTGTTCAACCTGGAGAGCAGCAATATGTTGCTTGTGAGTGAGATGGATCTTTTTGCCAGATTCTCCATGGAGGACAGAACCTTCCCGAGAGTGTCAGCCTCTTCCCTGACCATCGAAGCCAGCTGAATGCCCGATATGATGCCCTGGTGTATGTTCCCTATATCGTGCAGGAGGAGATCGAGGTATAGCTCCGCCCTTTCCTTCTCCATCCTTGCCCCGCTGCTACCGCATTGCAGGTCAGGATCACACCTTCCCTGTTTATGAGCAGCAGTGAATCCAGGGTGGAATCGATGAGACCTCTCTCGAACATCCTGCTCTTTGCCAGAAGGTTCTCCATCCTCCTTCTTTCGGAGATGTCCCTTACAAAGGCGAATATGATCTCCTCTCCATCCAGTTCCAGATGGTTCAGGTAGACTTCCGCGGGGAAGGTCCGTCCATCCGGCCTTTTCATCACTGTTTCCACGGATGTGGACCCTTTCTCTTTCACCTCTTTCAGGAAATTGATCAATTTCGACTTAGAATATGTCGGGTATATGTCCCATAGATACATTCTGGAGAGTTCTTTCTTCGTGTATCCGAGGTATCCGGTCACGGTCTCGTTGACATAGTACACCTTCCCTTCCATGTCGATCCACAATATCATCGAATCGTCCTTTTCCAGGGTCTGAAAGGCCAGGTTCTTCAATCTGGAGAGTTCCCATGTATCCCTCAGGTCCCTGCATATGGTCACGATGTATCTTTCATTTCCCACGGTAACTATCGACGCGGAGAGAGAGACCGGATGTTCATCTCCGTTCCTGTCCTTCAGGTAGGTCTGAAAATCCCTCACTTTCCCTCTTCTTTCCAGTTCCTTCACGTATGCTTTCCTGTCATCAATGCGGCACCATAGATCGATGTCCATGGTAGTCCTTCCTATGACCTCTTCCCGGGTCCATCCGGATATGGGGATGAAAGCATCGTTCACATCGATTATCTTCCCGTCCTTTAAATTGCTTACCATTATCGGATCATGGGACGTCATGAAGGCCGCTCTATTGAGGTCGCTATTCTCTTCCGGTTCCTCCTTGGAGTTCATTGGATCCGATTTTTCCCAGATAATGGCCATGTAGATGAGTTTCTCTCCCTCATCGATCGACACTACTCTTATATCGACCGGGATATCAACACCATCCGCTCTCTTCAGCCGGGAACTGAATTCACCGATCCCGTCATCGTTGATTTCGAACGGTAGGCTTCCATCGGATCCCTCAGGTGAAAGCACATCCTCGATGTTCATCCGAAGAAGCTCCTCACGTGAATATCCGGTGCGGCTGCAAGCGGTATCACTGACCGAGATCACTCTTCCTCCGCGACCTTCCTTGTCCATGGAGAATACAATTATCTGATCCGATATCAGATGCGATATCACCTGACACAGGTTGCTCGGCGGAATGTCTGAAATGTCGGGCAAGGAAACCCCACTTATACTCGGTCACCGATATTAAAACACTATCATCCGATTATCACTTTCTTTCACTTTCGCGCATCATCGATTGCGGTTTCCGGTCATTCGGATATTGTATTGTTTTGTATGACCGGAGCTTGCCAGACTGTCGGAGCTAAATTGAGATGGAATGTGCATTGTGTCATCCTGTGATCCTTTCGTGGATACATGTCGCACCGAGATTGAGGAAGGCCGGATATGATCTTTCCATTTCCACATATATCGAGGTTCGAGGTTCGGAAACGGGTTCCGGGACGTGTCAGATAAGGGAATATCTCAGGATCCCTGCCCTTTCCCTTACTCCAACTTTTCCGTTGGTCTCGAGGTATCTAAGATGTGCTATGGCCTCACCCAGGGCGAACCATTTCTGCATCAGGGGGAACTCCTCGAAGCTTCCCCTCATATCCCATGTCATCCTTGATGCCACATCCATGGCGGTCATGGGACCCGAATCCCGGAGGATGTCAAAGGCCTCCTCGGCCCTCTGCAGATGATGTGATATGAGCTCTTCTATTCTGGGCCCGGGGTCCTTCATGGGGGTCCTGTGGCCGGGAAATGTGTTCTCCACACGGAGCTCCCGTGTCATCTTCAGGGAGCTCATGTACTCGGATAGGGGGTCCTTGTCTTCCTCGAACAGGGATATGTTGGGTGTGATGTCAAACAGGATATGGTCCCCCGAAAAGAGTATTCCCTCCTCCTTTTCGTAGAGCATCATGTGCCCCTCGGTATGTCCCGGAGTGTGAACGGTCCTGAACTCGTATCTGCCGACGGTGAACCTCTCACCGCCTGCGAGGGTCCTCAGGTTCATCTCGCCGAGAGGGCCGTATCTGTACCCCGGATGCTTTCTTATCGCTTCCATGGGGTCAAGTCGGGGGAATCCGTTCATTACTCCGTATGCATACATCCTCATCCAGTAATCGGATTCATCGATGAATGCGGCATCCTCCTTCCCCAGAAAAACAGTGCCCCTCCCTCCGGTCAGGTATGGTGCAAGGCCGAGATGGTCCGCATGCATGTGGGTGACGAACACATCCGTTCGTGTCATGTCCACGTCCAGGTCGGACAGCTCCCTTTCAAGGACCTCCCGGCATTCCGGGCGGTTCATGGCGGTGTCCACCATCATGTTCCCGTCATCGTTCCCTCTAATGATGTACGAGTTGACCGATCGCAGGGGGTTTCCGGGTAAGGGCACCTCCATCCTGAAGATATCCGGGGCCACCTCGACGGCCATGCGGATGCGATGATATCCTCGTACTTAGGCTATTCCCCTTCCTCATGGCAGCGGTGGATCACGTAAGTCTGTCCAGTTTGGCCTGGTCGAAGCCAACGATGACCTCCGACCCTATCCTGGTAACGGGTGTACCCATCTGGCCCGAGATGGAGTACATCTCCTGTGCGGCGGCCATGTCCGATGAAACATCCTTCTCGACGAAGGAGATTCCCTTGGACCTGAGATACGATTTCACCCTGGAGCACCATGGGCATGAGGGGGTGGTATAGACCGTAACGTTCCCGCCTCCACCACCGAAGCTGTCGCTCTCGTGCAGCTTCCCTGCGGAGATGACATCATCTATTCTCAGGATTGATGCAGCGAGCTCCGATGAGGTGTTCATCACGGTTCTCGGAACGGATACGGGTTCGACGGAAGCTTCCCCCTTAATGCCGGAAGCCTCGAGTGCTTCCAATCTGTCCATATCCAGCCCCTTGAGGGGGTCATCCCCGAATCCCTTGACCAGGGACATGCCTATCCTTGACAGGGCGGTGGAGAATGCCAGAATGGCAAGCCGCTCCGGGCCCCATACATCGAGTGCCCTCCGGCGAAGCTTCTTGGATAATTCCAGGTAGGTCAGAGCGGCTCCGGGAACGACCCTGTGGTCATCCGCAAAGGAACCGAGGAGCTTCAATGCGGAATCTATGTCCGCCTTTCTGTGGTCCAGGACATTCTGGTCATGACCGCCGATTATCACCTCGGCCGCACCGGTCGTTCCATCCGTCTCTATGGTTATCATCATATCACGCTCCGCAGACTCCTCCCACACAGCCGTCATCGCTCTCGAACACAACTGCATCCACCTTAACGGTGTATCCCCTTTCGATATCGTTCGGGTCCAGCATGGGGGCCCCAACAGCCTTTGAGACCCTCTTCAACTCCTCTTCCGGGACCTTTGGCACCATGACTATCCCTTCACGGTCCATTCTCTGCAGGATCCTGTCATCCACCTCCCCGGTGGTGAGGACCAGTGAAGCTCCCGTGGATCTTATTCTCTCCGACAGATGGTCCATGGCCGAATCCTCGGCCTTTACTGCGGATCTAACGGATTCGACGTTCTCGAGCCTGAACTCCACATCGAGCTTTGTCTTCCTGGGTTTCAGATCTCCCTTCACGAGCAGGATGGACGGATTGTCGATCCTTTCGAGCTCGGTGTCGGGAGAGGCATCCACCCTGCACCCGAGTACGAACCTTGTCCCGACCTTGTCATGGGACTTCTCCGTGGATACCCTTATGAGTTCGGGATCGAAATCCTCCCCCTTCAGTAGAAAAAGGGAGGAAAGAACGTCCAGTGTGTCATCTCCCAGGTCGTTCTTCTCCCCGAAGGAGGTTTTCAGGATATCCCTGACGAGCTCCATGTCCGTGGGGTCCGCATCCGCTGCAATCCCTTCAAGGTCCTCCATGGCCCACCCGGAAGCCTTGGCATATCCGGATATGATCGCCGATGGATTGACACCCTGCTCTATGAGCTCCTTTGCTTCCTCCAGGAGGAATGATGTTAGAAGGACGGATGCGGTCGTGGCATCTCCTATTTCCTTCTCCACCTGTGATGCGGAGTCCACTATCATCTTCTGGACAGGATGTTTTCCTCCGTAGGCCTTCAGGATCCTGGACCCCTTGTCCACGACTGCTCCATCGATCATTTTCTTCAGACCCTTTGGTCCGAAGGAGGTCTCGACGAGCCTCTTCAATTCCAGTGCCTCGGCAAGGTTGTTCTTTCTTGCGTCCTTTCCCGATTCCCTCTCCATGCTCTGTTTCAGGAGGGACAGAAAATCGATGTATGCGGCTTCCATGACCGTGGTAAAAAAAGAGGTTGTATATTTCTGTTGTGCAAAACATTTGCACAATTAGTGCTGGTCTTCGGGTCGGAGATGGGATCGTAATGGGGGGTCTTATCTCCCGAAGATTAAACTGAAATATTTTCAGACTCATATATGAATGGGGGAAAGACAATGCGAAGATGGGTGATATTGCTCGTGATTCCCTTACTTCTGACAGTCGGGTTCATGACAGGGTTGGGTAGTCCAGAGAAGGTCCCACCATCCGGATGGGGTATTGCAGGACCCGTCGGGGCAGATGATGGAGGGAACATCACCTCGTATAAAATCGCATTCGATCGATGGGGTAATGCGATTGCCGTATGGGCACAGTCAGACGGAAAGAGGGTCAGCATCTTCTCCAGAACATACATTGACGGAATGGGGTGGGGTGCTCCCGAACTCATCGAGCACAATGATACGGCTCATGCCTTCTATCCCCATATTGCCACCGATCCCTCTGGGAACGCCATGGCCATATGGGTACAGAGTGATCAAACGCAAATTTGTGTCTGGGTCAACATGTACATCAAAGGTGGGGGATGGGGATTGCCGGAACTTATTGCATCCTATCCTATCGGTGGAATAGGAATTTACGGACCCAGGGTTGAATTTGATCCCCTTGGTAATGCGATTACTGTATGGGAGAAGAGGGGGTTGGAAAACGATATTTGCTCGATCAGATATACACCGGGTGCCGGGTGGGGGGGGATCGAGGAGCTTGATATCGAGGATAGAAACATGACAAGCTATCCCGATATTGGAGTGGACGCTTTGGGAAATGTCCTGGTCGTGTGGCAGCAGTGGGCGGGTTTGGGTATCAGTAGTACCATATGGTCCAACAGGTATGTTGCCGGGGCAGGATGGGGGATCCCGGAGATGATCCAGACCAATGAATCCGTATACAGCACGGGTGCGAAGATAGCAGTTGATCCTTCGGGGAATGCGGTTGCGGTATGGAGTCAGATTCTTTCAGGGGGACAGTTCGATATCTGGTCCAACAGGTATACTGCGGGTGTGGGATGGGGTACAGCCGAGCCCATCGAGACCGATGACAGGGGTAGAGCGGTATCTCCCGCGGTTGCGGTTGACACGTCAGGAAATGCGGTTGCGGTCTGGGAACAGTATGACGGGACCAGGCAGAATATAGTGTCCAACAGGTATACTGCAGGTGTGGGATGGGGTACAGCCGAGCTCATAGAGACCGATAACACAGGATATGCCTATTCCCCTATGGTTGGCATGGATAAAGATGGCAACGGGGTCGCTGTATGGCAGCAGCACGACGGATATCGTTTCAATATCTGGTCCAACAGGTACTTTGCCGGTACAGGCTGGGGTTCTCCCGAGCTGATAGAGTTCAATAATGAAGGGCACGCGGAGTATCCGACACTAGCCGTGGCCCCCTCCGGTAATGCGATCGCCCTCTGGAGGTACAAGTTCGAAACATCGAAGGACCTCTGGGCCAATATCTTCATAAAACCGGACACAACACCTCCTCCTTTGACCGTATCATTCCCCCCTGATGGTTTCATGACGGACAGCCCGATCCTGGAAGTATCCGGCAGGACAGAATCGGGAGCTTCCGTAACGATCAACGGGATCCAGGCAGCGGTCGGACCTGACGGTTCCTTCTCATGCAGCATCCCGCTGAGGGATGGCGCCAACATGTTGAATATCACCTCGACCGACGAATGGGGAAATTCGGTCACGGAAACCAGAGAGGTGACGTACAACGATCCGATCCATTCGGTAACGGAAGACGTGATGGCAGTTCGGAACCTGATATCACATATCGAATCCAGTCTCCTGATACTTGAGGGAGTAGTTGATAACCTTTCTGTCAGGATGAATTCCTCGGAGGAGGGTCTTCTCTCTCTTGAAATGGAGCTTCTGGAGCTTGAAATACTGCTGAACTCGACAAATGCCACAATCCGGTCACTGGAGGCCC
Source organism: Thermoplasmatales archaeon ex4484_6 (assembly GCA_002254385.1). Classification (GTDB taxonomy): domain Archaea; phylum Thermoplasmatota; class Penumbrarchaeia; order Penumbrarchaeales; family Penumbrarchaeaceae; genus Penumbrarchaeum. The sequence continues at coordinate 7,051 of NJDO01000098.1, forward strand.
TGACCTCGTATCTGGGCGCTGTTGGGAACCTGACGGGCTCGGAGCTCGAGGATCTGGCAGAGATGATCGACGGTATCCGGTCCAATCTTTCAGGTCTGAGTTCGGATGTGGATGACCTCGGGTCCCTTGTTGATTCGATGAGAATGGGATTGGAAGAGAACGCGTCCGGGGATGGGGAGATCGGGGATATTGCCGAGTCACAGGAGAGGCAGAAGGAGGATCTTGATCACCTGAGGTCCTTCGTTGAAGGTCTGACAATAGTGTTTGCAGCCTTCCTGTTGATCTTTGCCATTCTCTTCATCTCCCTTTTCCGGAGGGCCTCTGGCGGGAAGAGGCCAAGAAGTCGGGTCATCGAGGATGATTTCGAGTAGATCCACGGACGATACACCGGTGAATGAAGGGAGATTTCCGGTTGTGATGGTTGATAGTTGGGCCGGGCATGTTTTCTCGTCATATGGTAAATTCAATATCCCTTACGCAAAGTGATCTTATGGGATATTGTGGTAAGTCCCTTCCGCTGATTGGAAAGAGAATCGGGACTTCCCCATCTATCAGCACCGGAT
>NJDO01000099.1 GCA_002254385.1 Thermoplasmatales archaeon ex4484_6
AAAGGTTTGAAAGGGATGAGAGCGAGAGGAAGGGGAAGAACAGGGATCCGGAAGAGGAGGAAGAGTTCGAACTGGAAATCTGATAAGTGAACAATCGGACACGAATGATGATACATTCGTATCCGACCTTTACCCCCCATCCCCCGAGGTATTGTGTGTAAGAGGAATTTAGGTGTATTTAAAGAATCGAACGACTGGCTAGTTTGAATTTCTTATATGAAAGAGTGAAGATTCGGTGTATTTCACCGAATTTTCGTACCAAACGTTTCCATTCCATGAGCCGAACAGTGAATCCAATCAAGAGGGGGAATTTAAACGGCTCTACTTCCCCTCACCATGAGGTTCGCGTAATGCCCGGAGCAGCTTCAGGTCCCGTCTGTACATGCCCTCTCCGCCCGGTGTTTCGAGGACCATGGGTGTTGCCTCGAACCTCGGGTCGTTGACAAGGAGCCTGAACGGTTCGAGACCCATGGTCCCTTCCCCGATGTTCGCATGTCTGTCAATCCCGGAGCCGAGCCCCTTCCTTGAAAATCATTGAGATGTATCCCCCTCACCTTCCTCTCCCCGAAGAGGGACAGAACCCTGTCCATCACTTCGTCGTAGGAATCCTTCCCGGTGAGGTCGTATCCTGCAGCATGCATATGGCATGTGTCCAGACATATCCCCAGGCTTTCGGGGTGGGAGGACCCCTCGATGATATCCACCAAATGTTCGAGCACACCCCCGATGCCGTTCCCCTGACCTGCCGTGGTCTCGAGTAGTATCATCGGTTCGCTCCCACTGCCAGGATGTTCATCCTCAAGAATGTCCAGCGAACCGTCCACTGTCGACACGGCCCTTTCTATCCCGGCAGCCACACCCGATCCCCCGTGGGAGCCGGGGTGTATCACAAGATCTTCGAGACCGAGCTGCGAACATCTGGACAGCTCGTCAGCAAGGGCCGTTACCGATCTCTCCCTTACCAAGGGAGCGGCGGATGCGGGGTTGATAAGGTAGGAGCCATGAACAAGCACGGGTCCCATGGAAGAGGATGCGAGCCTCTCCCTGAATAGAGTTACATCATTATCATCCAGCGGGGGAGGGGACCACTGCCTCTGGTTCCTCGAGAATATCTGGAAGGATTCGCAGCCAAGGGCGGCGGCCCTTTCGATGCTGTTTGCCACACCCCCTGCCGTGCTCACGTGGGCCCCTATACGGCCCATTCGAAGACCTCCCGTGAACTCACTCTACCTTCTCGAACATGTCCTTTCCGACGCCGCAGACGGGGCACACCCAGTCATCGGGAAGGTCCTCGAACGATGTTCCCGCAGCTATTCCACCATCATCATCGCCTTTCTCGGGGTCATAGATATAACCGCATGCAATGCATCTGAACCTGTCCATTATCATCCCTCCGGAGCTGTCCCGGTCAACGATATAAGCATGCAATGCATCTGAACCTGTCCATTATCATCCCTCCGGAGCTGTCCCGGTCAACGATATAACATAATGGTTGTAGATATTATTTTCCGGAAACGGGGGACATTAGAGCCCCCCCCTCATCCTTGCAAGACTTCTCTCGAGATTCGCATCGTTATCGAAGGCGGAAACGATGCCGGACAGATCGTCCGTGGACCTCGTCCCGAGCAGCTTCAGCTCCCTGACCAGATTGGGGAGGGCCCTCGTAATATTATCAACCATGGTGATATCGGCCGTTCTGGACGTCCTCGAGAGGGGATTGAGGTCGATGGTTATCACCTTCTTCCCCATTCTCTTCAACGCCATGCACCGGTCCCCGTCCTCCAGGGGAACAAGGACCACGTCCGCTGCAAATATTCCCTCACTGCAGCAGAGGGCCCTGTCATGGTCCAGCCCGGGTCCCCGGTCCTGTGGAAGATGTTCACCTCGACCCTGCAGTCCAGTGCCTTCGACATCTTGCCGATCTCATCCGCCGACAGAGCTCCCACGTTCCCGTTGACCGAGATAACGGGACGGGAGGCAAGGAGCAGAAGCGCCGCCGAGGCTCTCTCGGCTGCCGCCGCTTCCTCCGTGGTCGTCTCTCCCAGAAGATAATCGAATGCCTCCCCCCTTCCGTGTGCGATCAGACCCTGGGTGGCGACAAGGCCCTTCTTCCAGCCCTCGACCAGTCTGTCCCTGGTGGTCAGCGAAAGATAACGCGGGTGGCTCCTTGGAACGGTCATTCCATCACGGGAGGGGAATGGTTTTTCTCATGTTAGCTCTTTCCGCATGCATGCCGAGATTCTTCCACGAGATCCGAATGGACGCGTTCGTGCAGGCCACCGAGGATGAGGAAAAGGTCCTCCGGGCATTGGTCTCCCTTTGCGGGGGGATCGAAGCGGGCGGTATCGAGAGGATGGAAACGGAGGGGGTGCATTCCAATCCCATAATCATTCTCCGGGTGAGAGTGCGGAAGGAGAGAGAGATAAGGGAGCTTCTCGAACGCTGGAAGGGGATGAAGTTCTGGAGGGAATCCTTCAATGATGTCGAGGATAGGCTGGACGGGGATCTCGTGTTCCATGTCCGCGTGGATAAATCTTCCTGCCTGGAGGGAGAACCTTCCCTGTGGAAAAGCGGAGAGGCCATAGATATCAGGTTGAAGATCGCGGCCTATCCCGCATCGAGAGATAGAGCCCGGTCCACACTGATGGAACATGCGGCCCCCGATCGATGATTTCAAAGTTCTTACGTAATGATATTATAATGAATGTTGTATTGGGAACCGTTCCCGCAGACTGACGAACTCACAATGCAATACCGGGGTGCCCGATATGGCCAAAAAAAGGACCCAAGACGATAAAGAAGTGAAGACCCGAAAGGAAACTGTGGACAGATCCGGGATGGTTGAATTCCTTGTTTCGGGCGGTCTGTCCAGGAAGCTGTCCGAGGACCTTTACGAACAGGGCATCACCGACTGGAACGCTCTGATCGGCATGGACGAGAAGATGTTTCTCTCCCTCAAAGGTGTGGGAAAGAAGAATGCCGAGAAACTTGCGAAACTCGCTGCCATGAAGAGGGAGGAGCTGGAAGCCCTTGAGAACCTTCCCGACATGGAAGATGTGCTTCTTGGCATCCCCGGAATAGGACCGGGAGCCGTCAAGAAGCTGAAAGAGGCGGGTTTCTCGACACCTTCCGCCATCATCGAAGCCTCGCTGGAGGAGATCACGACAGTCGAGGGCATAGGCGAGAAGAGTGCATTGAAGATCAAGGAAGCGGTGAGCTCCGCTTTCCCTCCGGAGAGGGCGGGACGCGGAGAGGACGTTCCCGACCTGTTCGAGCTTATCGGCTCCATCCCGCGGGTGACGGCCGCCGTTATCGATGAGCTGCGGAACAACGGATACGACAGATATGTGAAGTTCAAAGACCTCGAACCCTCGAAACTGCAGGAGCTGAAGGGCATCGGACCCGCTCTTTCCGTATCCATCATAGAGAGGGTCAACCAGGTGAGAAGCGAACTGGGAATAGACGATTCCGGACCCGGGACGGAGATAGAGGAAGCCGAGGGAATGGAGGAGAAGACCGAAGAGAAGGAGACGGGAGAGGAAGCGCCCGAAGGGGGCTTCATCAAGAAACTCATCGACGGCATCAGGAACCTCTTCCGGGGAAAGAAGGAGGAAGGTGAGGAAAAGGGAGCCGAAGAGGAGATGGAAGAGGGAAAGGAAGAGAAGAAAGAGGAGACGGCACCCGAGACACCGGCGGAAAAGGAAGAGGAAACCGAAGAAAAGGTTGAAGAAGCTGCTGCGGAGGAAGAGAAGGAAGAAAAGACTCCCGAAACAGAAGAAGAGGGGGAGGAAGCAGCACCCGAGACCGCTGCGGAAGGGGAGGAGGAAAACGGGGAGAAGGTTGAGGAAGCCGCTGCGGAAGAAGAGCGGGAAGAAAAAGCTCCTGAAAAGGAAGAGGATGCCGGGAAGGAGAAGATCGGATTCTTCCGGAAAATAAGGAATATGTTCTTCAAGGAAGGAGAGGAAGGGAAAGCTTCGGAAAAGGAGGAGCTGAAAGAGGAAGCGGCAGCACCCGAGACCGCTGCGGAAGGGGAGGAGGGAACCGGGAAGAAGGTTGAGGAAGCCGCTGCGGAAGAGGGGAAAGAGGAAGAAGCTCCCAAAGAGGGGGAGGCCGGGGAAAAAGAGGAAGCTCCCCCTGGAACCCCGCCTGAAGATGAAGGACCTCTCGGCCTGAAAGGGATCGAATCGGGGATACAGCAGAAGCTTGTCGAAGCCGGTTACAGGAACCTTGAAGAGCTGAAAGAGGCCGTGCCGGAGGACCTCACGATGATAGAGGGTATCGACGAGCCTACAGCCAAGAGGATATGCGATGCACTCGGAAAGTGAGAAGGGGGAAGACCCGAACAGGGTGGAAGTGATACCTTTCCGGATCATACCTGGAACCATGGAGGAGCGTCTTCGGGAGATCTCGGATCTCGTTGACAAGGAGAGGTTATGGGTTCTCGTGGATGCCGACTCGCTGTTCGGCCCCTCACATCTTGTTTCGGCCATATCCCATGCAATGAGGGCCATTCACAGGGGAGAGAACAGGGCAAGGGACCCCTCCATCGAACTGCTCCGGTGGCTCGTCGGAGCAAGGCAGGTCTCGGAGGCCATAAGGCTGACGGCTCCTCCCGACGATGAGGGGAGGGCACTGCTCGTGATCATCTCGAAGAGTCTGATGAAGGATCCCTGCGATCCCGATACGTTGAAGATAGACATCGTATCATGGACGCGGAGGAGCATCAAGGGCCTGGAGCCCTCGGAGGGTTCGGATGACGTCTGGGGGGGAGTCAAGGCATGCACCAGACTCGGGATCGCCGCACCCCTTGATGAGAGGAGGGCCGAGCTTGCAGTCCTCGAGAGAGTCGCCCTTTGCGACCTCTAGGGGTTCCGCCTCTGCAGTCTGAACAGCATATCCTGATGTTCCATGGGAGAGATGGCCAGAACCTCCCTCAATCCGTCAAGGATATAGGATTCGTCCATTGTTATCACACCATCCATAAGGGCCCTTCTCAGCGCTTCGCCGTAAACCCTCAATCGATCCGAACCCCCGTTACCATTCGCATGAGTGTCGGAGCCGTTGGTAACGGCAGGGATCGTCATCTGCTTCATGCATGAGGGGCAGGAGAGGACATAGGGCCTGTCTATGGGTATGGCCGATATCCGCGCGGAGCAGTGTGGGCATACAAATGTGTTGGGGATGCTCCTCTTCTGTCGTGTGGGTGATGGTGCGGGGCTCGGACCTCGGCTCCGGGTCCTGAGGATCTCCGTATCATGTTCCCTCTTTCTTTTCTCATCGAGAAGTGTGTCCTTGGCGGTGTTTATCCTTCTCATCTCCTCCTCGGCGAATGCTCTGAGCCTCTCGGGAAGCTCACGTACCTTGTCGGGATGATAGTGCGATGCCAGCATCCTGTAAGCCTTCCTTATCTCGGAGGGAGATGCACCCTTTCCAATTCCCAGAATATCGTAACAGTTCATTGGCGGCATGATATCGGACCTTCCGGAAGGACAACCTCCCCGTTTTTCAGCGGGAAATACTCTATATATTTCCTTTCTTCCGGTTCTCAACCGATGACACCCACAACTTCTTGGCGCATGAAGATCCCGGAAGGGAGACGGGACCAACCTGACCGGGTTCCCCTTCCCCCATCCCCGGACCATGGCAGGATCACGGCGGGTGTCAGGGATTGTTCCTCCCTGCGGGAGTTCACAACGCCCGGGAACCGTTCAGGGATCCGCTTCGACCGTCAAGGGAAACCGTTTTGAAGGGGTTGGCCCTAGGGGAGGACATTGAATCGACAACGCCCGGAAAGTATAAGGCTCTCCCTTGGCACGGCCATATTGCTGGGTCTCGGGAAGGCACCCCTGGACGCCCCTCCCACGACCGCCTATCTCATGGTGGGGGATCACTGCATCAACAACTGTTCGTTCTGCACCCAGGCAAGGGATTCCTCATCGAGATCGGACCTGCTGAGCAGGGTCACCTGGCCCTCATTCGATTACGAGGAGGTGATGTTCGCAATGGAGAGGGCCGCTGACAGGGGTATACTGCGAATATGCCTTCAATGCCTGAACGACCCCTCCTTTCTCCCTCTTCTGCCGGAAATCATAAGGGATCTGAAAGTGAAAACCGCTCTTCCCGTGTCCGTTTCGATAGGACCCACGGGGGATGGGATGGCGAAGCGTCTCAAGGAGGCGGGAGCCGAGAGGATGGGGATAGCGCTGGATGGGGCATCCGAAGAGGTCTTCGAGAGGATAAAGGGCAGCAAGGTTGGGAATCCCTACACCTGGAAAGGCACCTGGGAAGCACTCGAGCGCGCTGTGAAGATCTTCGGGAGAGGAAAGATTTCCACACACATCATAGTCGGCATGGGAGAGACCGACAGGGATGTACTAGATACGCTGTTGAGAGCAAGGGAGCTCGGAATCCTTGTCTCCCTTTTCTCCTACACCCCCATGAAGGGGACCCGGTTCAGGGGAGAGCAGCCTCCCCTCGAAAGATACAGGGCCCTCCAGCTTGCAAGACATGCCATAATGGGAGGGGCCGGAGGGGAGATCTTCCGTACGGATGAAAAGGGAAAGCTCGTGGAGATGGATGTCGAAAGGATCGTCGCGATGGCCGGATCCATAGATGCCTTCCGGACAAGGGGATGTCCGGACTGCAACAGGCCGTACTACAATGAGAGGCCGGGAGGTCCGATGTACAACTATCCCGGACCCGTCGATATGGAGCGGTTCCGGATGGGGCTGGATGAAGCGAGATCCTACATGCTCGAATGAAAGAATGACCGACGGAATCGGGCGGATCACCACTGTCAAGTCCGATATTCCCGCATGAGGGAGGTTTCATCCATTTGCGGGAGTGCTTCAAAACAACATTATTAATGTGTGACCATACTTCCGTACAGGGACCGGATGAGGCCTGGGAGGTCAATCTCTGAAGGTGAAGGGAATAGTCTCGGGTGTCGGCACGATACTGATGATCTTTCCTTTCAGTCTGATCTTTCCCTTCATCGTGGGCCTCCTCTACAAGGAGGATCCGATCTCACTCCTGAAAGCGTTCATACTCCCGGGAATGCTCGGGCTTTCTCTCGGATCCTTTCTCACGGCGTGGGCCGGGAGGGCTGACAAGACCTCCGAGGATCTCAGACCTGTGGAGGCGCTCGTGATCGTGGCCGTTACATGGGTGCTGATAGCGGTCATCGGGGCGCTTCCCTACATGCTCTCAGGGACCCTCACCGGTTTCGTCGATGCCTTCTTCGAATCCATGTCCGGGTTCACCACGACCGGGGCATCCGTCCTGAACGATATAGATTCCCAGTCACATTCCATACTATTCTGGAGGGCCCTGACCCAGTGGATCGGCGGGTTGGGGGTCATCGTCCTCATGGTTGCGGTGTTCTCCATTCTCCTTGGAGGTCCCAAGGCGGGTCTTCTCCTGATGAAGGGAGAGGTCCCGGGCCACAAGAACGACAGGATGGTCCCCCGCCTCAAGGATACGGCGAAGCTTCTTTGGGGGATATACGCGATACTGACAGCACTGGAGATCATCCTGCTGACAGCCGCGGGATTGAACCTCTACGATGCGGTATGTCACACTTTCACCACTCTGTCCACGGGGGGATTCGGAACACATACGGAAAGCATCGCATATTACAAGGACCTCCCCGCGGCTCCCCTGATAGAGCTCATATTCGTCGTGTTCATGATATTCGGGTCCGTGAACTTCGTTCTCCACTACAACCTACTGAAAGGGAACTGGAGGGCCTTTCTCAAGGATACCGAGTTCAAGGTCTACATGTTCATGCTTCTCACATTCTGGTGCATCGTTGCCGTGAATGTTGCCTGGAACATGAAGGACCAGTATACCCCCGCTCAGGCCATGTGGGCATCCGTGTTCAACGTGACCTCCATGTTATCGACAACGGGATACGCCACGGAGGATTTCGGAAACTGGCCGCTGCTCTCCCAGTTCATAATGCTCGTCGCAATGCTGACAGGAGGCATGACAGGCTCGACATCGGGTGCCATAAAGACTGCCAGGCTGATAATCGCGTACAAGGCCGTGGGCAGGAGCCTGAGAAGGATAGGACGACCGAAAGCCAAGATCCCCCTCAGGGTGGGGGACGTGATATTCAACGAGAGGATCGTGAGGTCCGTGGGCGTATTCATCTTCGGATATCTTGCGATATTTGCCCTGGGGAGCTTCATGATGACCCTTACGGGAATGGATGCCGTCACCAGCCTCTCATCGATAGCCACCACCATGGGCGGTGTGGGCCCCGGTCTGAATATGGTGGGACCGGCTCTCAACTTCTCGAATGTCACAACCGTTGGGAAGCTCCTTCTTTGCTTCTTCATGTGGCTCGGGAGGCTGGAACTTGTCACTGCCCTTGTTCTGTTCTTCCCGTCAACCTACAAGATGTGATGCGGCAAGAAGCAATGCAGCTCGAGCTTCGATCACTACTTCCCTGATATCCTCCATGCGGTATAAGGTCCTCATATACAAACACCATTATAACCGCCGATCATCCTATTTGACAGATGAACAGGTATTGTCCGTTCAAACCAGAATCTTCTGCAGAATGCTTACCATACCATCAACCCGAATAGGTCGAACCAGGACTTCTCCTCATCAACCCCCTGGACCTCTTTGTAATTATGGAAATTACCGATACCCGAAGAATACCTCGATGTTATTCCGGAGCAATGAAACAAGTGCAAAACAATAACTGGGACCTGT
>NJDO01000100.1 GCA_002254385.1 Thermoplasmatales archaeon ex4484_6
TTTCCTTTCGGAACCTGTACGAGAGTTCTCTCTTCTTATCAACATCTTCCGTTCCGAAGAGAGGGCCTCCGAAGTACCAGGGCGATATCAGGTCCCTCCCGTTCGAACCTTCGATATCTCTGACATGGTAAGGCTCAATCACGAGTTCGTCCCCTCCCCCCATCCTGAGATATGTCCAGTCCCAACCCATGTAGCGGGAAAAGAGGTCCAGATATTCAACATCGAAAAATATGTCGGGATCACCTAGGGAATGAAGAAGCTCCTTGATCTCATCAATGTCTTCTTTTCCGAGTGCCTCGATATCCATCTTCATCCTCTCGAACGGTATCAAATGAGAATGTCCTTATGGTTAATAATATAAATCCACGATTTGCGGTCCCCGTTTGTGATGGGGCCAAGGATTAATAACAAATGATCCCTACTCTTCAAGGCAGATGGATTACGTCGATCCAAGGTGTTTGAAATGGACTTCGATCCGGTCGAGAGATATCTGGAAATGTCGAGTGAGGAGATATACGGACTGCAGAACCGGAAGCTGAGGGATTTCATTCGATTCCAGCTGTATCCCTTTTCTCCCCATTATCGAAAACTGTTCGATTCCAATGGCATAGATCCGAATTCGATCAGAACAGTCAGGGATCTGGAGAAGCTCCCCTTGACAAGAAAGGTGGACATAATGCCGGATGAAGGGAACCCAAAGAAATACAAGGATTTCATACTTCAGCCGGACCCGGAGAAGATCAGGAAGTACTGGAAGAGATCGAAGCTAATCGGGATGAAATTGAGGGACCTTGTCGGGGGTGATCTCAAGAGGGAGCTGCAGGAGGAATACTATCCCAATTTCATGATAGCAACCTCGGGGACCACGGGAAACAACGTCCCCTTCATGTTCACACACCGTGATTATCTTCAATTCTCGAACGCCTACGCTTCCGCCCAGCAGGTAGTGGGGATGGAGGATGACTGGGTCGTCCTGAACACGTTCCCGTTTGCCCCTCATCTTGCCTTCATTTTCGCTTACTGGGTCAACCTCAATTCCACATTGAGGATATTCCACACCGGGGGCGGTGCGGTCACTTCCACCGATAAGGCAGTGGACCTCATCAACATCGTGGATGTTAATGTTCTGCTGGGTATCCCCTCATATATCTATCATCTTCTGAGAAAGGCGCAGGAGAGGGGAGAGGACCTCTCCTCGATCAGGATGGTGATGACGGCCGGTGAGAAGCTCACAAAGGGCACAAGACAGAGAATGGAGGAGATCCTGAAGGATGGAGGTGCGGAGGATGTACGCATCTTCGATGTATACGGTACGACGGAGATGAGGGATGCCTATCCGGAATGCGTTCCCGGGTCCGGAGTGTACCATATACACCCCAATCTTCATATCGCGGAGATCGTGGACCCCGAATCGGGAAAGCAGAAGAGACCGGGGGAGAGAGGGGCCCTGGCCATCACAAATATTGATGGAAGGGGTTCGGTGGTCCTCAGGTTCCTCATTGGCGACATCTTCGAGGGAGGCATACAGTACGGCAGGTGCCCCCTGTGCGGGAGCAGTGTTCCCCGGCTTGTGGGCCCCATAGGAAGGTTGAGGGATTATTCCAGCCAGCTGGAGATGACGAAGGTGAAGGGGACCCTGGTGAACCTCAACACGTTCTACGAGATAATGCCCGGTATGGAGGGTGTTCTCGAGTGGCAGGTGTCCATAGAGAAACGGAACAATGACCCGTCGGATCTTGATGTGTTGAGGATCAACATAGCTCCCTCGAAGGACGCGGACCCGGGTGAGCTGGAAAAGATGGTGAAGGCAAGGGTCAATGATGCTCTGGAGATAAATCCCATCGTGGATACATCCTTCGAGGAGGACACATTGTTCGAGCTGATGGGCGGAAAGATCAAGGTGGCAAGGATAGTCGACAACAGACCGAAGGAGTAGTTGTGAACAGGACTCCGGACGAATGGTCCGGTCATCTCTCATCCGTTTCCGGGTTTCCTCTTTCTTCCCCAGATGAGATAATGCTCCCCGAACCTCTTGATCTCCACCTTCTGCAATCTGGATGAAAGAATCCCCGAAATGTCATCGATACCGATGCTTCTCCATCCGACATCCGACCATCCCAATGTTCGTCCGATCACGTTCTCGAGTAGGTAGGACCCTTCCGTTGAGATGTCTATTATTGCAATCCTTCCACCTTTTTTTGTCACTCTTACCAGTTCCGATATGTACCTTTCGAGGTCCTGGACCCTGGCAAGTGGTATGGCGGATACGGCCGAATCGAGGTAACCATTCTTCAAAGGAATATCATCAACCCTGGCTGGGAAATGAGGTATTTCCTTTGACAGCATTCCCATTGAGGGTATTCCCGATCCTGTCGTATCGAATGACATGGTGAGCATGACCATGTTCAGACCCTTGGATCTTGGAAGAAGCTCCATGGCCCAGGAGAAGCCCTCCTTCGAGGTATCCACTGCAATGCCCACGGTGCTGTCCTCACGGAGATACGTCAGAATCCTCTCCAGTGTGGCCCTTATCCTTTCCGAGGATCTTTCTAGAAGTGAGTTGAACTGCCAGGAGGTCATGTATCTTTCCGCCCGGGACAACTCGGACCTTCCGGAGTCGGTGATCTCGAAGTATATGCGGTCCACACCCCTTGTCAGAAGCCCCTCTCCCTTCTCGCGCTTCCTCTTGGTTCTTGAGATCCAACCCCTCTTTTCCATCTTCTTCAGGTCCGAATAGAGCTTTCCCGATGAGATACTCCCCTCTCCCAGGTGATCGTTGAGGATTCCCAGGAGTTCGTTTCCGTATCTCTCGCTCCCGCTGAGGAGATAGAGTATCTCCAGCTCGAACCAGTTCGAATCGGGAAGCTCGGGTAAGGGAAGTGTCATACTTGTCATCAATGATATCTATATCCGGTTATATATATGCTGGGGTAATAATTATAATAAAAACAGTGGGGCCTGGGTTATTATGCCTGATACTATTGTATCAGATACAATTGGTAAGTATATATTAATACTTGAAAATCATGCATAAGTGTGCATGAACGAATTGAAGTCCGTGAAGAATCGGCCTGCAGACAAGAGGATGCATCACCGGAAAGATGCGGTCCAGTCTGCCCATCCTGAGCTTTTCCTCCATGAGGAAAGGTTTGAAAAGCTGATCGAGCTGCTTGTCGATGTCGGGTGGCACTCCCGGGGAAATAGTCCATCTTTTCACGGAGAACGCTCTCGGAGGGATGCAGCATGAAACGATACGCATCACTCGATATCGTGAGAGGACTCTGCATCATCGGGATGGTATCCCTTCATGCCTTCAGGCGAATATACGATGCCTCCTGGGTTGGCACCGAGGACCTAGGTGGTAATTCCCTTCTTCACATTCTGTTTCTTCTCGGACTCGCCTATGCGGGCGGTATGGCCGGTCTGTTCCTCATGGTGTCCACCATTTCACATACAATATCCCTGCGGAACAATCTTAGGAAGGGAAAGGATATCAACTCTCTCATAATGCGTCAACTGGCAGGAGGCTTCCTTCTGCTCCTATTCGCTTTTATTGTCGAATCCACCCTGGGCCAACACGGATTCCTCGGAACAATGGCCTATGTCGATCCTTTTTCAACCCCGGATTACTGGAATGTTCTTGATGAGAATTCGGCAAGGATTCTCTATCGCGGCTTTCATTTCATGACACTTCATACAATTGCATGGTCGGTTATCGTCAATTCCATCATACAGTGGTTCCTCTTCAGGAAAGGTGGTGCGGACCGGAACGGAAGGAATGTGGCAGTGTACGTGTTCCTGGCCGTGGCTGTCATTCTTCTAACACCTGTCATGTGGTCCCTGGCCGACATGGTGATCCCTGGCTATCCGTTCGCGACGTATCCCGGAACGGATCGTCTTGTGCAGTATCCACTCGAAGGAGTATCGGGTTTACCGGATTACATGAAGCTGTTCATTCTCGGACCACTTGCCGGTCAGACTGAACCCCTGTTTCCGTTTCTATTCATCTCGTTCATAGGTGCTGTATTCGGGATATATCTATCAACGGAACATCCCCCGAGATATCTTCCTCACAAGGGGATGAAGTTCGGCGGTGCAATGTTCCTCATCGGGGTCCTGGGTCTCGGGCTGATGTGGTATTCGGGATTGGACTCGTTCCAGAATCTTGTTGATCATACATACGAGATATTGAGGCTCCCCATCTGGCTTCCTTTGCTGTTCCTCACAACAGGTGGTCAGATCGTATTCCTGATGATGTTCTTAAGGATCGTTGAATACAGAGGGGTGGCCGCATCCATCGTTTCGAGAACCGCAATGATAAGGAGGTTCTCGGTGGTCTCATTGACCGTGTTTACTTTTCAGTACATGGATGCGATTCCGACATATCTTCTGAGCCTGATACCCGGAATCAACGTCTATTCGGGAAAGGAGGAACTCTTCTGGTCGGTGATCGCTGTGCTGCTGATAATCCTGACATGGCATCTGATCCTGAAGCTCTGGGAGAGAGCGGATTTCCGGGGATCCGCCGAATGGGTTATGATGCTGGTCAGGAATGGTCTTCCTGTGTTGTTCTCCGGAGTGAGGTCCTGTCGTGGAAATTGGTTCGATGCTTCGGTTCTGGGACGTCTGTCAAGGAATGAGGACATCGAATGGATCGATCTTACACCGGAGAAGTTGAGAGGGCCAGACAGGGAGAGGGATTCCAGACTTGCCCTCTGGATATCTGCCCTTTCCCTTGTGATCTTCCCCCTTGTGCCTCTGGCGCTGTACCTTGCAAGAAGGGCAAGAGAGCGGGAAGGATTGAACAGGTTCAACGACCTTTCATTGAGGTTGTCCCGATTGGGAATAGGATTGGGGGCCCTGATCGCATTCTCCCTTTCACAGACGAAGGCCTATCTGCTCATCTGAACGGAATATCCACTACGCGGTATATCCGGAGGTTCAAGCGGAATCAACGTCCAGGTCGATCCCGATAGGGCAGTGGTCCGATCCCGGGATCTCCTCGAGTATGAAAGCATCCTTGAGCACGGGTAGCAGGTCCCGACTGATGAAGAAGTAATCTATCCTCCATCCGATGTTTCTTTCCCGTGCCCTGGTCTTGTAATCCCACCAGCTGTAATGACCACCTTCATCATTGAACACCCTGAAGGTATCCAAGTACCCATGTGAGATGAACCTGTCAATCCACTTCCTTTCCACGGGGAGGAATCCCGAGATCTTCTCATTTTCCTTTGGCCTTGCAAGGTCCTTTTCGGTATGTGCCGTGTTCACGTCCCCGCAGACAACGATACTCCTTCCGGATCTCCTGTATTCCTCTGCCTTTTCCAGGAAGGCCTCGTAGAAATCGAGCTTGTACTGCAGTCTCTCGCTGTTCTTCTTTCCGTTTGGAAAGTAGACGTTGAAGAGAACCACATTGCCAAAACGCGTGATAAGGGTCCTCCCCTCGGAATCGAATCTTTCTATTCCGAGCCCCGTTTCAACCTCATCAGGCTCCACTCTCGTCCAGGTGCTCACGCCCGAATATCCCTTCCTCTCCGCCCGGGAGAAGTACTTGAAAAAACCCGGGTATTCCATGACACCGGCCGGGAGCTGTTCGGGTGAGGCCTTGGTCTCCTGGATACATAGAACATCCATCCCGTCATTCTCCACAATATCCAGGAATCCCTTTTTCAGGATGGCCCTAAGACCGTTGACGTTCCAGGAGATCAGTCTCAATCCTTTCAATCCCCCTTGGAGGAAGCCTTGATGTCCACCTCGGGGGATAGGTCGATTATGCTCTTTCCCTTGACGAGCTCATCGGGAAGTCCCTCCTCCTCTCCCATGAGTTCGGGGAAGAGCTCGAAGAGCTTCTTGGAGTTGTAGGGACCGGATCGTATCAGTTTCGGTGGTTTACTCGAGAGGTCGATAACGGTATGGCCTATCCTGTAAAGGGACGGACCTCCGTCCACGGCAAGGGTGAGCTCCTCACCAAGCTGTTTGAGCGCCCCTGAAAGGGTGGATGGAGGCGGCATTCCTGATATGTTCGCGGAAGTACCGCATATCTCTATTCTTTCCATTATACGCCTCATGAATGCATTTTCACCGTCGGCAAGTGAGACGGTCTTCAATCCCGAGGTCACGTAATCGGGAACCCGTTCCTCCTTCTTCGGAAGGATGATGGATATTGGTCCTTTCAATTCGTTCTGGAGGAGTTTCTCTACCCTTTCGGGAACCTCCGCATATTCGGAGAATCTCTCCCTCGGAACTATCATGGTAAGGGGCATGGACTCGCTTCTCCTCTTCAAAGCGTATATCTTCTTCACGGCATCCGGTCTCTTTATCGAGGCGAACAATCCGTAGGTTGTATCGAATGGTCCGCAGAGCACCTCTCCGTTCTCCATTCTCTCGATAATCGTATCGACGTATTTCTCGTAGGCAGGGTAAACTCTCGTATTCCCCACTTCTCTCACCTCCTGTATCTCTTCCAGCGGCCTCGCCCTCTCGGACAGACCTCCACGTTTCACGACCATGTTGAAAAGGCCTCCATGTTCAATCAATCTCAGTATAAATGGTGGCAGCTCCCGAAGTTCGGAATGGATGTTCCTCGTTATGTTCACGAATCCGTCGAGATGGACCTCCACCTTGTCGCCCGTTTCACATATATATGGTATATCTTCATCCTCGAAAACGGGGATTCCAATATTTATTAGATTCCGTTTCATTATCGGTGAGACCGATTCAGCGATCACGGCCTTTATACCAAGACACTTGAGGGCAATTGATGCGTGTTCCCTCGAGGAACCCTTTCCGAAATCCCTCTTTGCGATGATGACGTCCCCTTCCTTCACCTTCTTTGCGAACTTCGGGTCAAGGACCTCGAGACAGTGTTTGCAGTAATGCTCCGGGGGAAGGGTCAGGTATGGGGTCGGGGCAAGCATGTCTGTATTGACCTCCTCGGGAAGCACCCAGGCCTTTCCGGAAGTGATGAGCGTCATGATATGACCTCCCCCGGATGGGTGATGACTCCGGTCACCGCGGAAGCTGCGGCCATGGCCGCTCCC
>NJDO01000101.1 GCA_002254385.1 Thermoplasmatales archaeon ex4484_6
CCTTCCATTCCCCGTCACGATACTCAACAAGAGACTGGAACCCATCTACCAGAATTCCGCCGCGGATGAGGAGATCAACCTCGTCAGCAAAAGGAAAGATCCCATCAACCATCCCGGGAAGGCACTGAAAGGTTTCCTCACGAGAGCTCTCGCGGAGGGGGAGGGGGGCACCATGGAGGTGACCGTCCCGATGAAGGGCGGGGATAGGAAGTTCGATGTCATAGTGATCCCCCTCATCCAGGGGGGAAAGACCGATAAACTGCTGGAGATATGGATGGACATATCTCCATCGGATTCCGCCCTGGAAGGGGGGGAGCTGCCCAGGGGGTTGGGTGATGAGCTCATCGAGAACTCCAACGCCATAATCATCGGTATCGATATGGAGGGGCACATCAAGATATTCAACAGCGGGGCCCGCAGGACCCTTGGTTATAACCCGAAAGAGGTCATGAACACCATATGGTTCGATTATCTGGTTGACAGGGATGCCGAGCAGGGGAAGCTTGAGGTGTTCCAGTGGAACATAGGAACCGGGTTCAGGACCCAGTACGAGAGCCATGTGAGGGCCTCATCCGGCGAGACCATCACTATCCTCCTGGAGAACACCGTCATTTTCGACAGTGAGGGCGAAGTGTCCCTTGTTCTCATGGTGGGACAGGACATCACCAAGACGAAGAAGCTGGAGCAGTCCCTGCGCGAGCAGACCGACAAGCTGGCAGATGCCATGGAGGAATTATCACTGTACAACGATCTCATGATACACGATATCCACAATGCCAACGCCGGGATCGTCGGATACCTTGAGCTGCTCGAAATGGAGAACATCCCCGAAAGCAAGAAAAGGGACTATGTCCGCAGGGCCCTCCACGAGGTGAAGAAGAGCTCCTCGATAATCAGGGAAGTTAAGGTCATGTCCAAGATAAAGCCCAACATCCAGCCCGAACCCGTTGACCTGGATCAGGCTTTCCAGAGGGCCATCTCCAGATGGAGCGAAGCCATCGAGGGAGAGATGAAAACACCGGTGATAGAGCGCGAGAGATCGGGATACCATGTCATGGCAGACGACCTCCTTGAGGAGGCGCTCATAAGGATTTTCGAGATCTCGAGAAAGTTCGCCACCAAGAAGAAATACCGCATCAGTGTGAAGATATCACGGGACCCTTCAATGTCCAATCTCATACCGGAACCAATCCACCTGATCATTAGGGATGACGGGGGTTCCATATCCGAGGAGATGAAGGAAGCTCTCATGGAGAGGCCCAGCTCAACGGAATGGGGCTCCCACATGCTGGGACTCTACCTTGTCAGAAAGATAATATCCAGGTACGGCGGGCTTATATGGATCGACCGTGTGAAGGGTGGAAAGGATGTTCACGTCATCCTGAGCGAGGCGGTATGATTCAATATTCAATCCGCAACGACATGCAGATGTCCGGAATCATAGTAAATCCAGAAATTATCCCTGATCTTCTTGGATAGTTCCGACATTGCCGTGTACAACTCTTCCTCGGTGATGTTGAGCTCCCTTGCGGCATCGGCAGTTATCCAGGGTCTGACATGATAGTCCCTGTCCCTCACGAATTCGTACACCTTCATCTCCAGGGCCGTGAGATCCTTGAACCCCATGCAAGGACCCGCCTATCTCCATCCGAGACGGCCAACACCGCCGTCACCATACTGCTTCTTCACGACCCTGAGCTTCCTCCTCTTCCCATCGGGGGATACCGCGGGGATCTCGAACTGCTCCTTTCTCTTGATCTTGCCGGGGAAGTGCTTGAGAAGGACCACTCTTGAAATGGACTGGATCCATCTGTAGGGGACCCCGACGCTCGCACCATCCTCCACAAGCTCTTCATTCGTATCCGAGACCAGAAGCTCGTATACCTCGCCAGATTCAAGGTCAACTATGACATCCTCCACATATCCAAGGGAGAGACCCTTGTCAGTGATGACCTCCAGGCCTTCAAGATTGGTGGCTTCAATCAGCATCTTTATCCCTCACCGCTCCTTTATGTTGACTTTCCCCTGGTCCCGCGGGACCTGTATTCGGATAGTGATGTTCTATTGTTTAAAACTTTTTAATGTGGAAGCTGCCAAAAAGGGCAATAAGAGCCCAAAAGGTACGGCCCCGTGCTGGACGGGGGAACGGTCCGCGATGCAATAAAGATTAATTCAGGTAAATCATTCGACACCCGGCGGGATATCATGCAGAGGAAATACAAGGAGAGCATAACAACCGGTTTCTCGGGACAGAGAATACTCAACGAACTCCTCAAGGACCCCACGAGAAGCCTTGAAGAGATAGCAAGGAGCTGCGGTTCCTACAGACAGAAGGTATGGAGGGAGAAAAAGAAACTGGAACAGAGCGGGGCCGTCTGGGGTTACACCGCTGTTGTGGATGAGAATGCCATCGATTGGAAATCCTTCATCCTGCTCATCAAACTGAAACCGATGACCGACGAACAGGCGGACCTGCTGATAAGGAGACATGTCTCGAATGCGCCGGGGGATCTTGACATCAGACTGATAGATACGTACTACCTCAACGGGACCTATGACCTGCTGGTGATATTCGCGGCCCGGGACTGGGTCACCGCAAGGAAATACTTCGATTCGATACGCCTCGAATATGACAGATACCTCGAGGGAAGGCCTGAGATAATCGACGTGGCTTTTTCCATGATAAGATGGGGGAAGGTGAATCCCGACATAATGAGGCTCAAGGACTTCATCCCCTGAACCCCGTTCCGCAGGTCATACCCCTATAGTCAGGGGGAATGTCCATGTTCAAGGACCGACTGCCCGATACGAAGTAAAGAACATGTCGGAAATCGATATCGTCAAGCAAGCGAACGGGTTGACCTTTGCCTGGAGGATCAGAACGGAAAGGAATGGTGCCTCGATGAACACGGGGGAAGGTGGGTGATCCTCTACTTCTACCCCAGGGACAACACCCCGGGATGCACGAAGGAAGCATCTGATTTCAGCTGTCATTTTGATGATTTCGTGGAATCGAATGCTTCAATGGTTGGAGTGAGCCCCGACAGCGGGGCATCTCATCCAAGGTTCATCGGAAAGCATGACCTGAAGCTCACACTCCTCTCCGACCCCGATCACAGGGTGATGAAAATGTTCGATGTATGGAAGCCCAAGAAACTCTACGGAAAGGAGTTCATGGGTGTTGCAAGATCCACGTTCATCATCGATCCCGAGGGAAGGATAATAAGGGAATGGAGAAGGGTGAAGGTCAAGGGTCATGTGGAAGAGGTCCTCTCCGCCCTGAGAGAGCTCCAGGGAGCCCGATCTGCCGCTGGTTCTAATATGTAATGGAAATCCATTATACGGCTGCTCCGCTTCTCAATACAAAGGTGGCGCGACGATTGACCTCCAAGGAGGCGGACATCAGGATTACCGGTATGACCTGTGCCATGTGCACCCAGGCCGTTTCATCAGTGCTGGAGGAGCTTGAGGGGGTCGAGAAGGCCGAGGTCAATCTGGGAACGGAAACCGCCAGGATAAGATATGATCCGTCAAAGATCAGCCTCGATAATATGGACCGGGCGATAAATGAACTCGGATACGGTACGGCATACTCCGAAGCAAGGATAAGGCTGTCCGGCGCTGACGATCCCTCCTCAAGGAAGAACCTGGAGGAGGCTCTCCTGTCGCTCGAGGGTGTCAGGAAAGCCGAGCTTGACCTTTCCACCGGGACCCTGAAGGTGGTCTACAATGATCCGATGGTGGGGCTCGATACAATAAAGAAAACGATCGAGGCCCTGGGATACGGATATCTCGGGAGAGAAGAGGAGATCTCCCTGGATGCCGAGGAGAGGAGGAGAGATAGGGAACAGAGAAAAAAACTCATCAAGGCACTTCTTGGTATGGGAGTCGGACTCCCCCTCATGTTTCTGATGTGGTCCGGTCTTCGACCACCCTTTGACATGGGGCTCGCACTGTTCCTTCTGACAACTCCCGTGTTCATCTACGTGAGCTTCCCCATATTCCTTGCGGCATTCAGGAACCTGAAACATCTGAACCTGAACATGGATGTGATGTACTCCATGGGTATGGGGTCTGCCTATATCTCCTCCGTCCTCGGAACATTTCGTATAGGGCTCGGACCGGAGTTCATGTTCTACGATACGGTACTCATGCTTGCGGGCTTTCTCACCCTGGGCAGGTATCTCGAATCGAGGGCAAAGGGACGGACAAACTCATCCATCAGGAAACTCATGGGCCTGAGGCCGAACAAGGCACTGGTCTGGAACGGAGAACGGTTCGTGGAACTGGGCATCGAGGAGGTCAAGAAGGGGGATACGATCCTCGTGAGGCCGGGAGAGAGGATACCTGTCGACGGCAGGATCTCGGAAGGTACATCCTATATCGATGCCTCGATGGTAACGGGAGAACCCCTGCCTGTCCGCGGGGGTCCGGGCGATCCCGTCATAGGAGGCACAGTTAACGGAAAGGGAGCACTGAAGATGGTTTCCACGGGGGTGGGGGAGGATACGCTGCTGGCCCAGATAATCAGATCCGTCAGGGAGGCCCAGGGTTCTAGACCGAAGATACAGAGGCTGGCGGACAGAGTTGTGTCATACTTCATCCCAGTGATACTGATAATTGCCCTGTTCGCATTCGTATTCTGGTATTTCATGGCGGGAGAGACACTGCTCTTTACCTTCACGAGAGTGGTCTCCGTACTTGTCATAGCCTGCCCCTGCGCGCTCGGACTCGCAACACCCACGGCCGTAACCGTCGGCATAGGCAGGGGGGCGGAGATGGGCATCCTGATCAAGAACGGGGAGGTCCTGCAGAGTTCGGGGGATATCGACACCATTGTGCTTGACAAGACCGGAACGATCACCTCGGGAAAACCTCGTCTTTCGGGCATAATGACCTCCGGCATGACGGAGCGGGAGGCCCTTCGAACTGCAGCTTCCCTGGAAAGGAGCTCCGAACACCCCCTGGCCAGGGCCATACTGGAAGGAGCCGGAGATATCGACCTGACGGAAGCCGTCGATGTGGAGTCAATTGAGGGCGTGGGCATCAGGGGAAGGATCGAAGGGAAGGAAGTGATGATCGTGAGCAGGAGATACATCGACGAGAAAGAACTCGATATGGACCCTTCCCTGCTGGAATGGTCCGACCGGATGGAGAGGAAAGGGGTATCCCTCTCGTTCCTGCTGATGGATGGCATGGTGACAGGCGTCCTTGCCGTATCCGACCCTTTGAAAAACGGAGCCAGGGAAGCTGTCTCCAGGATGAAGAAGAGGGGATTCGAGGTATACATGATAACGGGAGACAACGAGCGGTCCGCAGGGGCCGTGGCCAGGGAGGCGGGTATTTCGAACGTCATAGCCGGGGTGCTCCCGCACGAGAAAGCGATCAAGGTAAGGGAGCTCCAGGAAAGAGGCGGAAAGGTGGCATTCATGGGGGACGGGATCAACGACGCCCCGGCTCTGGCCCAGGCGGATGTGGGGATTGCCATGGGACAGGGGACGGATATTGCGATCGAGAGCGGCGATATCGTTCTCGTGAAAGGGGATCCGTCGGACGGCCTCACTGGTATCGAACTTGCCCGAAAGGTGATGACCCGGATAAAGCAGAACATATTCTGGGCCTTTGCTTACAATACCATGCTCGTCCCCGTGGCATTCGGAGTATTTCATCCATGGGGCCTTGACCTGCGGCCCGAATTCGCCGGTCTTGCAATGGCGATGAGCTCGGTAACGGTGGTAACCCTCTCGCTCACATTGAAGAACTTCAAACCGGAATCAAGGAGGTAAACGAGATGGCAAAGGACCCCGTATGTGGAATGGAAGTGAACGAGAAGGATGCGAGATGGAATTGGGAATACAAGGGGAACATGTACTATTTCTGTGCTCCCGGCTGCAGACACGTGTTCTCGAAGGATCCGGAAAAATTCCTCGGCGCAGAGGAGCCCCTTGTCAAGATGTGAGGTCCCGGAACCATGGCGGTCAATGACGAATTTGCAGGATATGTTCTCTCCCAGATGGGGGATCTTGAAGATGTCACCATCAAGAAGATGTTCGGGGGCGGGGGGATATACAGCCGTGGAAGGATCTTCGGATTGGTGGTCGGAGCCGTGCTGTACCTGAAGGTGGATGACACCAACAGGCATCTGTTCGAGGAAAAGGGCATGAAACCCTTCAAACCGTTCGAGGACAGACCCATGGTCATGTCCTATTTCGAGGTCCCGGCGGATGTGATCGAGGATCCGGAGCTCCTGCAGGAGTGGAGCAGGCGCTCCCTGGAGGTTTCAGCAAGGGCGAAAGGAAAGAGGCGGTTTTAGGAGAATGGACGTCCGTACTGCTGCTGCCCGAACCCTGCAAACCTCCTACGGGTCGATCGTTGAGGAGAACGGAAGACCAGTCCGGGAATCCTTTCAATCATTTCCCGTCCGGGCGGCCAGGATGATAAGGGAGAGACCGGAAATCAAAATCAGAACGGAAATGCCGAGGCAGCAGAACCAGTCAATACCAATGATGAGACCTTTCACGAACTCCAGCGGAACAAGGGAAAAGAGATAGAACAGGAGCGGCAGGGACAGGGAGACCACCGACAGGGCCAATCCGATGTTGAGCATCTTTCTGTTCATCGGACTTTCAAGAGTGTCGAGGTATATAGGTTGTTCGTACAGATATTCCCATATTACCGTCTCGAAGGGATGAGCCCCGCTTTTCCCATTATATCCCATGAAAATCATTAAAATATTGAAAACATATGGAAGTATTGAACGGGGTATGTCAAATGAAAGGGGTTCTCGAGAATCAAAAGCTCATCGTAAAGGCGGCTCTGACCGGGATGATCCCCATGAAGGAGGACACACCCAATGTGCCAATAACCCCAAAGGAGATCGCGGAAGATGCATACAGGGTCTACAAGCATGGGGCCAGCGTTGTGCACGTTCACGCAAGGGATGAGAACGGATTTCCCACCCACAAAGCAGTTGTGTTCAGGGAGATATTCGAGAGGATCAAAGAGAAATGCCCGGACATAATCATCTGTGCGACCACA
>NJDO01000102.1 GCA_002254385.1 Thermoplasmatales archaeon ex4484_6
AAAGTTCCTGTTGGATGTCGAGAGGGCCACCTCGCCGTCGGGAAGTATGCCCAGGAATCCCCCCGCGCACGGACCACAAGTGGGCATCATAACGACACCTCCGGCATCTATGATCGTCTTAAGATAACCCGCTTTCTCTGCCGCCGAATAGACATTCCTGGATCCGGGGATCACAAGCAGTCTCACATCCGGATGCACTTTCTTCCCTTCCAGGACCTTTGAAACGGTCCGGAGGTCGTCGAGCCTCCCGTTCGTGCAGGAACCCACGAATACCTGATCAACGATCCTCCCCTCGATGTTCTCCACATTGTCCACATTGTTGGGAGAACCCGGAACCGCGATCTGCGGGCTCATCTCGTCGATGTCCACTTCCTCCACCTCCCATTCCCAGTCAGGGGAGAGAGGTCCGAACTCGTTCATATCCATGGTCTGGATGGCCCCTACGGCCGAGGTTTCCGCCGCCATGTTGGATACGGTCAAACGTCCGTCAACGCTCAACCATTTGAGTATCTGTCCGTCCATCTCGAGTACCCTATTCCTCCCTCCTCCGCATCCGAGCCATGAGACGAGTCTGAGGGCGACATCCTTTCCCTCACACCATACATCGGGTATTCCCTTGAACTCGATGCCGAGAGGTTTCGGAACCTCGAGCCAGAATTCCCCGGATACCATTGCGGCGGCAAGATCGGTCGATCCGATGCCGATACAGAGAGCTCCCAGAGCACCCCCCGTCGTGGTGTGTGAATCGGCGCCTATCACGAGCTGTCCGGGCCCTACCCTGCCGTTTTCGAAGAGATGGACATGACATATCCCTTCGCCCCAGTTGATGAGCTCACCCACACCGTACCTGTTGCTGAATTCCTTGATGTTCCTGCATGCTTCCGCACTCTCTCTGTCTTTTGGGGGGGTGAAGTGGTCGAGATACAACCGGGTCTTGTCGGAAGCGCGAAGGTAGGGGAGGCCGTGCTCGTTGATCAATCCGATAGCAGGGGGAGATGTCACATCATGTCCCATTATGAGGTCCGGTGAGAAAATGGAGAAATCACCGACATCGACGCTCCCCTCCACAAGATGGTCCGAGAGGATTTCGAGCCCCAATGAACCTCCGGTGAGCTCACTGTACTTTACCATTGGTCAGAACCTCCAGTTTGAACCCGTTGCTTCTGGCAAAGTCAATGAGGGCGTCCTCATCTTCCAGCGGGCCGTTATCAATGGAATACTCCTTCACCATCTCGGTAAGCTTTTCCAGTTCATGTTCGGCCAGAGTACAGCCTTTCTTTCCAAGGAAATGCTTCACCGCAGCTTTGCCCGTGTGTTTTCCCAGAATGTATCTCTTTCCCAGTATCCCGAGCACCTGGGGATCCACGAGTTCGTATGTCATGGGATTGTTGAGCATGCCATGCACATGAATCCCCGATTCGTGTTTGAAGGCGTTCTCACCGATAAGCGGCTGGGTAAGGCCGACCTTCAGTTTCATCTCCCTGACCACCGTGTCGCATAGTGAGCCCAGTTTGTCCGGCCTTATGTTCGTTTCCACCTCGAAATGCTTCTTGTGAAAGAGAAGTGCGACCGCAAGCTGTTCCAGGGAAGCGTTCCCGGCCCTCTCCCCGATGCCCGTGACGGTCACATCAACCTGTTTCGCGCCGGCCCTGATGGAGGCCAGTGTATTGGCCGTTGCAAGGTTGAGATCGTTGTGGCAGTGTACGCCGACGGGGACCCTGTCCCTGACAGCGCTCCTGATCTCGGTGACGAGCAGGGCCATATGTTCGGGAAGAGCACAGCCCACGGTATCCGCGAGATTGACGACATCCGCGCCCGCTCTTACGGCTTCCCTCATTATACCGGAGAGGAAGTCAAGGTCCGAACGGGTGGCATCCTCCGATGAGAACTGGACAGTGTCGAACTTTCCGGAAGCATATCTTATCGCTTCTATGGTCTTGTTCATGACCTTGGCAGGGCTCATGTTGAGCTTGTACTTCATGTGTATGGGAGATGTCGCGATCCAGAGGTGAAGTCTTGTCCTTTCCGCCCTCCTCAGAATGTCCCTGCAGAGGTCAATCTCTTCCTTTATGGGTCTGCAGAGGACGGTAACTTCCGATATCGAAAGCTCATTCGCGATCAGCTCCACGGACCTCTTCTCCGAAGGACTGTTGACGGGAAAGCCCGCCTCGATGACATCGATCCCCGCATCCTCGAGCGCCCGCGCTATTATCAGCTTTGTTTCGGGCGATACCTGTATTCCCGGTGCCTGCTCCCCGTCTCGGAGAGTGGTGTCGAATATGGCAACCTTCCTTGTAAAAACGCTCCCCCCCTGGCGGTAGGTACGGAGTATATCCAATCTCGGCTGTTGGAAATTGCCCTGTGAGAGATTTAAATGGTAGGACGGGGTAAGTGAAAGTAATTGATTCGAGACAAGAGGACGAAGGACTTATGTATCTTCTTCTCTTCCTGAGCCGGAGGACACCCCGAAGGATGGTTCGAGATGCTGAAGGAATTTCTACTCGAGGATACGCTTCTGAACGGGTTCGAATTTCCCGTCGCCATGGTAATTGAGGTCACCAAGCAGGGGATAGTTCTCTCGAAGATGAGGTACCTGAAGGCGGTTGGCGACATCATCAATCAGACCATAAGGTGTCCCATGATCACGATGTATGCCCATATGGGTTCCTTCAGGGATCCCCATCTTAACTCGGAGGTAATCAGTCCGATGGGAGTGGACCTGATCTACATGTTCCAGATCGACAAGCAGTACTTCAACGAGACGGTGGAGGCGATCAAGAGAGGGAGGGCCACACTGAACTTTCACAATCCCCAGACACAGGAGATGGCCAAGGTACTGATGGAGAAGATCATGAGAAAGGACAGAATCAATTTCAGGAGGTTATCAGCCCAGGAACAGGGGCTGATCCTGGAACCCTACATATATTACATGCTTCAGAGGGTGGGGGAGGGCAAGAGGAACATACTCCAGAACGTCGAGCTGCTGGAAAGGGAAGGTGTGCTCAAATGCGAGAGGGAAGGCGACATCATCCGGTACAGACCCGCTCCCGCACCCACCATGGAGGTTGATATCATGATGTTCACGGACATGAAGTACATTCCGTCCATCCTCAGAGGTTTGGAATCACATGGTTTCAAGCACGAGATTCAGTTCGGATAGATGCTGGCGGAAAACGATGTTCAGGAGTTCTCGGTCGATATCGGATAGATGTGCGTGGATTTGCCCATCTTCCTTACCTCGATGACCTTCTTCTCCTTCATGGATTTTACATTGTAATTAACCGTGGAGTTTGATATGCCCAGACCCAAGGAGATATCCTTCTGTGAGAGGCCCGGCCTGGATTCAACAAGTTCAAGTATCCTTTTCTGGAGAGGTGACAGGTTCACCTTGTCTTCTTCTATGTGGTATCCGGCAGGATAGAATCTTCTGTAGAGACCATCCCTCTGGCTCCTGATGAGGTTCTCCTTCTCAAGAGTGTAGAGGTGATGGGCCAGGGTTCCGTTGGTCAGATTGAGATTGACCAGGATGGATCTGAAATGCTCACCCGGATTGTTCTGGACATACACGTAGATCCTTCTTCTCAACCTGTTGGACAGGAGGTGTTCCGGTTTGAGTTTTGTGTAGAGCGGGTAGAGACCGGCAAACAGGGGGTATCTGACGTAATCCGTATTGAAGAACAGCAGGATGGATGTAAGCAGTATCGATCCTCCTGCAACAGCGGCCACCGCGTATTCGGCCGGGATGTATCCGCCTTCCTGCGCATCATTCCCTGACACAATTCCGCTTTTTGCAGGTCGCACATTCACCGGTTCCGATAGGTCGTTGTCCTCGAGGCATATCTCGTCCGAGCCTTCCGGCCCTACCAGAAGGGCTCTTATCTTCCTTGCGGATGGTCTTGCGGTCCAGTTCATTTCGATGGTTTCGCGTTCACCGGGCCCAAGGTCTACATGGAAGCTGTCTATGATCACGTTCGAGTAGGACCAGGTCAATTCGTAAACCTCGAGCGTCCATCCCACGGCCGCCATGTTCGAGGGATTCTCTATCGTGATGTTGACGGGAACGGATTCGCCCTCGTCCAGAGGTCTGTCCGGGAGCTCTATTGAGTAGACCACGGTATTCGGAAGCTCCTTGATGGCCACCGGAACGTCGAGTTCCGACATCACCAGCCATTCTCCCTTATCATCAAGAGGGACCTTGATGTTGATCTTGAAGGAGAATTCGAGCGGCGGCCTTTCCGTTCTCGGATACAGGATTAGATCCACCTGGCGGGAGGATCCGGGCCCTATAACGAACGAGGAAGGATCCATGGCAGGAATGAATACGGATGGCAGCTCCTCTACATCCAGTACCACCTGCTGGGAGGAATCGCCCGAATTGCGAATATGGAAGGATATGATCACGTCCTCTCCCATCTTGGTATCGGATACAACCAGATCCGAAAAACTGATGTTTGTCTTCGCCGTCACCAGGAATGTAGTCTTCCCCTTTATGACATCGGCGGAATCGGACGTCCCTCCCAGGATAATATCGAACTCCCCCGAAATGGCCGAGGGAGGCAGGATGTTCACGGTGATCCTTCTGGTCTCCCCCGCGGAGAAGACGGAAGGGCCCTCGAGATCCACGGACCACAGCCATCCGGATTGTGAGAACGATCCGGAAAGTATCTCCAGTGAAGGCTCGAAGGTGGCATCACTTACACCGGTTACCACGATATCGAATTCGATGGGAGTGTTCTCTCCCGACTCGGTCTCGATATATGTCTCGGCGGGTCTTATCGTCATGGTGGATGGGTTCACTACGGTGAAATGAATGGTAACCGAGTCCGTTTCCTTTCCTTCCTTATAGATCGCAGAAAGGTTCGAAAAGCTTCTCAGAACGATGTTCCTCGAGAAACCCGGCGAGGTCGTTGACGGAACGTTCACGAGGAGTTCGGTTCTGAAAATGGACCCTGTTTCACCGGGCGGCAGTGTGATGTGTAGATCTCCTTCACCTTCCATGAACCGGATGTCCCAGTCCGTCTGATGCTCCATGATCCGCAGTTGATAGTCGTCCAGAATATCTCCCTGATTCCTCAAGAGTACGTCGATATACATATTCTGCCCGGGGAATACCCTGAGGTCCATCTCCTTCGAGCTGTCCGGAAGGAGGACCAATTCATGATCCAGTCCCGCCTCCAGTCTCACAATGACAAGTATGAATCCCCTGTCCCCCGTAAGATTGCCCACGGCATCCACCCTGAAAGTGTAATCATCAGTGGGGTCCATGCGCAGGTCGAGCGGGACATCCACGGCCAGGAGGATCTCCCTGCTTTCCCCACCGGGGATGGGGACAGAACCGGTGACGGAAGCGTGCCATCCTTCCGGTCCGATGAGCTCCATGACGGCCATCTGCTCCACGGATGCGCTGTTGTTCACCCGGAGATGGAAAATGAGATTGTCCCCCGGGACCGCAGTTTTCACCGGGTAACCTTCCCCGGTCACCTGCTCCTCCTCAGCCGGGGAGATCGTAATTGTTCCTTCGTTGACGGATGCCCTCGAACACTCTTCCGAAGCTGCATTTGACAATGCGAACATTGAAAATGAAAGGAGAGCGATGAATGTTATCATCAGGGAATATCTCAATTTCATTGATTTTCAATCCTGTCCATCACTATTTAAAGCATGTAGTACACAAGTTGGAATGTCAGGATCCGTTCAAGGGACCGGAGCAAGATACGGGAGGGTCATGTGGGATGGGATCATAGGGATAAGAGGAAAAGAATATAGGAGATAAACAAATCATGGTATGGGGGTGTTGTTCTGGCAGGTCAAGGTTCCTCATCGGTGGAAGGATCGGGAAAACCTGGATTGTTGGGAAGAAGGACCAATGTGATCCTGGGGTTGATCGCACTTCTCATACTCACGGGATCTCTTGGAGCTCTCGTGTACAATGCTTCCACGACCGGGTCGACGGATGTGCTTACGGTCTGTGGAAAGGAGTATGATTGGAAAGATCTTGAAAACAGGTTCGAGACCAGGGAATCGAACGGACATTCCGGGATACTTGTCTCGGACCTCGTGGTCGATTCCGGCTTCAAGGATCCCGAGGGGAAGAGCATCCGCTTCATCGGTGCCGATGGCTACCAGAAGGAGATACCATGGGCTTCCGCAGGGAACGGACTCATCGATGTTGGTGAGAAGAAGGTCGTTTTTCCCGATCTATACAAATCTTTCTGGGTAAGGGATCTTGTCGAGATAGAGGTGGTTGAATGATGGGTGGTGCGAGATCGAGGATGTTGATGGTCCTGTTGATGGTCCTGTCAGCGGGATTGATCGCCGGTTGTGCTGAAGATGATGAGGTTGGCAGCGAGGGTCCGTTCATCACGGTGGCAGGTGAAAGGATGGATATCTCCGTTCTGTTCGACACCTATGGAATGAAGACCATTGAAGGGAGCAACGGAGTGGAATACACCGGGATATCCCTGAGCGACCTCATCAACGGGACTTCCGTTCAGGAGCCTTGGTCCGTCCAGTTCAGGATAAATGCCTCGGATGGTTATTCCAAGGAGGTCACATGGGGAGATATGTTGGAAGGGGTCCTGGTCAGGGAATCGACGATGACCGCCTTCCCTAACCTGCCGGGCAAGTACAGGATAAAAGATGTAGAATCCATCGACCCGGTAAAGGCAGACACGATCATGGTGAACGGGCATCTTTTCGTATGGCAGCAGCCTTTCGACATAATCGAGGAGAAGCTGACCCTCGAGGATAACGAGAGCAATATGTATGAAGGTGTAAGGCTGTCGGATGTCGTGAATCTCACGGGGATCTCGGAGCCGTCCTCACACCAATTCAACATCATTGGAGCCGAGGGCTACAACATGACCGTCCGGTGGCAGGATATGCTTGAAGGTATACTGATCCTGGATGGACGCAGGTGCATGTTCCGGACCCTTGAAAAAGCCTTCTGGGTATCTGATATAGCTGAGATAGAGGTGGTGTAAATGAGAGATGAAAGGAGTAAGGTGGACAACATGATGGTTCTGGCCGGT
>NJDO01000025.1 GCA_002254385.1 Thermoplasmatales archaeon ex4484_6
ATGGAGTAATAGTATGTGTTTCCGTTGATCACCGTAGAATCCGTATAACTCAATTCGTAAGGACCCAGATCGTTCTTCACTATGAGATCCACGGAATCGGGGAGGGTTCCTTTGTAAAGAATGAATCCAACCAGGTCCTCTCCCGAGAATCCGGTCGGGTAATCCCAGGTGATCCGGATCTTTTCATCCATGGGTTCGGCCTGGACGTTATTGGGAGCGGGAGGAACGGCCCGGGATGGTGCTCCCGCAGTTGACAACATAGGTCCTGCAGAAATGATCGTGATCAACAGCAGGACGATAATCCATCTTCGGTTCGACATTCTTTCACCACCTTTGTCTCTGCAAAGTGAAAATTGAGACCGTTGGCTCGAGTTCACCTCATCAGGAAATCCCCACGGGGCGGGGCAAAATCGAAGTTGTCGGACTTAAACCTTTGTATTATCACGGTGTCAAATTGGCAACTCCGATTTCGGAAGGTTGTTTGTACAACGACCTGCACCCCTCTCATCAACGATTTCCACGAGGTTTCATCAATAATGCTTATATTCCAATTGGAATAATACACATTGGCGCCTTTGTCGGGAGAAACGATGATGTCAAGAGAGTTTTCAAAGAGAAAACAGCGGGAAATGAGGAAAAAGGAAAGGATGGAAATGCTCGATATGGGCGACCTGATGATGTCCAGAAGACGTTTTATCAAGGCTTTGGGATACTTTCAGGACGTGATCGAACTCGATCCATCATACAAGACTGCCTGGTTGAAGAAAGGGGATGCTTTGAAGGAACTCAGGAGATACCGTGAAGCGTTGGATGCCTATAAACAGGCTGTAAGTCTGGATCCGGATTTTGCACTTGCCAACGAGAAGATAGGCATGATCCTGATGATCCTGAAGCGTCCTGATGAAGCCATCCCCTATTTCAAGGAATCATTGAGATGCAATCCAAGGAATGTCGAAACGTGGTACATGAACGGCGTGGCCAATATGAGGATGGGAAGATTCAAGGAGGCACTGGACAGCCTGGAAAAAGCTCTGCATCTGGATCCCAGGAACAAGTCCGTCCTTAAGGCAAAGGGAGACTCATTGATGGAGCTGAACGATTTCCGGGGATCACTAGCATGTTTCAAGAAAGCACTCGAGCTGGATCCGAACTACGGACGGGCGAGGGACTCCCTCAGAGAGATGAGGACCCGGATAATTGAAAATGCCGGAGGGTTCCTTGTTGGAAAGGGTGGTTCTTCCGAAGATGATGATTCCCGTACCGGTGAGGAAAACAATGAGGTTGATCCGGACCAATATGAAGAGATAGGTGATGATGAAGTTGAGGAGCTTGAAGAGCTCGAATTGATTGAATAAACACGGATTCCCAGTTTGAAATCAAACCTCAATAATGTTACCGTTAATACTGTTGCTAAGAAGGATGGATAGGTATCAAATCACGCTTCTTCGGGTTGAAGATGGACCATATCGATGACAAGCGTGTAGGAGTTCTGATCGTCCCTGTAGGTGATGATACCGGGTCCTATCACAGGTACCCATTCACCGGTTTCTTCGAGAGATACCTCTATTGTAAAATTCCCCTTTCCGAAATAGGACCTCATCTGTTCCTCGCTGAACTCCATTGAATCCGAAATGGAACCGCTGTCCGAAGATTTATCGGAGGTGATATTTCCCAGGGGGTCGACGACCCTGACCCTGAAGGTGTCCGGTTCATTTGTATAACGTCTCAGTTTCGGAATTCCCGGAGGACTTGTCTCATCCTGCCATGTCAACGAATAACCCATCGAGAGGAGGACCTTTCCCGGTCCGTTCTCGACCGTTCCGGAATCGGTCTCACCCTGGCTCAACTCCCTTCCCATATTGAATTTGGTCCGGATCTCGACATAATCTGATATGATGCTGAAATCAGCTCCGGGTTCTCCCGCACT
Source organism: Thermoplasmatales archaeon ex4484_6 (assembly GCA_002254385.1). Classification (GTDB taxonomy): domain Archaea; phylum Thermoplasmatota; class Penumbrarchaeia; order Penumbrarchaeales; family Penumbrarchaeaceae; genus Penumbrarchaeum. The sequence goes on from NJDO01000025.1 coordinate 1,928, forward strand.
CCTGATGATGGCCAGGATACCATCCCTGGTAAGCATCTTGTCGGATTTGTCACTTGCTTCGGCCTTGAAAACAGCGAATGTAAGAACGAGGACGAGCACCGTAACGACAACAGAGGTTGGCTTCTTGTTCTTCACGAAAATCAATTCATTGATGTCATGCAGAACCTTGCCGATCGGGGTCATCCCACCAGAGTCTTCGGAAACCATGTTGCGACCATGACCACCATCAACGGTATTGGAAATATATTTTGTGGTTTATCCAGCATCACTTTTTCCGGAATCCTGACCGCCATGAACGATATAGGCGATGGTGGTCTGATATGGAAGAATATTTCGGATAGTTTTTTCTATGATATGCTCATTCCTTTACCACTCAATGGGGTGAGGTATTCATGGACACGATCATCTGGATCTTGATCGGTATCGGCGCTTTCGTGATTCTAATGGCACTTGTCTGGTTCATAACCAAGCTTTCTCAGAGAAAACCAGTGGAAGTGGTTGAGGAGGAAAGGTACAGACCCCGTAAAGAGGAGATGGTACCCTTCGATGAGGAGGTCATGGAGGTTCTCGAGAGAAGGATAATAAGATGTGCCAATTGCGACGAGGAGGTAGGTCCATATGATGATGTCTGCCCTCATTGTGGTGCAAGGCTTTCCATGAACATATATGAATGTTCAAATTGCGGTAAGGAGGTCGACCCGAGGGATCGGGAGTGTCCCCACTGCGGAGAGATCCTGCTTCCCGAACCTTATGTCTGTCCGAAATGTTTCAAACCCGTGGAAGCCGATGCAAGTAAATGCGATTACTGCGGGGCCACCTTCTGGTCGCCAATCCTGCTGGATGAGGAAACATTGAAGCGGAAGAAAAAACACATTGAGAGTGAAGAAAGCGATTAGAACAGGAACCCCTCAAAGAAGGAAAGCAGGATGAAACGTTATCCACGGGACGTTCTTCTGGCATTGAAATGGGGGGAAGACCAGGGTATCGAGGATGTATCGATAGCATTCGTAAGCAGAGGATCAAGCGGTGGTATCTCGAGGATCCCGGGTCATCGTATCGAGCATATCGGGAAATCCTTCATGGAATTGAAGGATGGAACGTTCATTCCATTTCACCGGATCATCCTGATTGAGGATCATGATGGTGTTTTGTGGGAGAGGGGGAGGCCCTGACCTCCATATCGAAAGCCATCATGGACATATCAGGTGAATACTCATGAACTTCACGCATGGAGGATATGACTACTTCCTTTCCGCAGTCCCGTGTGAGTTTGACGATGTCGTCGATCGTTGACATCACGTCATTCTTTTTAACAATCGAGTAAAGGAAAATGCTCCCATCATCGATGACCTCAAGCGCCGTATCCAGGAAGTCAATCGAACCATGCGGAAGATTCATTATTATTGTATTGAAAGGACCCATCCCCAGTGGAGCTTCTTTCGCATCCCCGAGAAATGCGGTGACCGTGTCCTCCGCCGAGTTCAGCCTAATGTTGGTGTTAAAATATTCGATGCAGTAGGGGTTAAGGTCAAGGCCGATAATCTCATCCGGTTTCCCATATCGTGCACAGGTTAGAGAGAAAGGCCCCACTCCCGCAAACATGTCAAGTACCCTTCCTCCGTCGATTTTTTCGGCGATCCTTCTTCTCTCGGTTGCCAATCTGGGAGAGAAATATACCTTTGACGGGTCAAGTTTGAACCTGAGATTATTCTCGACATGGATTGTTTCCAGTTGATCCTCACCTGCAATCACCTGGAGATCCCTTATCCTGAAATCTCCCTTCACCCCCCTGTCGAGTGCAACACTTCGGAGACTTCTTCTTGTCTCTATAATGGCCTTACCAATGGAAGCGGAATATTCCAGAAGAGCTTCCGGTAGTTTTATTATGCATATTTCACCAATGATATCGAATGAGGTTGGCAGCAGTTCCATCAACTCGGGTTGAAGATCCAGAAGGTCTCTGTAGCTTTTTGGGTGATGCTTGAAGGATTCGAATTCCATGTAGATGATATCTCCGTACTCCCTGGTCATTTCCGATGCAGCGCTATTTTTCAAGGGAAGGAATACGTGTTCATTATCGGACAAGATCTTCTTGCTCCGATCGAGGAACCCTTTCGCGATCAATTCGAGACGTGTTTTCTCTCCCATGTCCTTTTTGACCTTCAGGCCCCTCGATCTCATGAATGTGGAAATGAAGACCTCTATTAAAATCATTCACAGGGCCTGCAGGATACTCTTTCCTTGAATGTATTCCTCCTGTCCATACGGCCATCCTGAAGGAACATTTGAGCTCCAACGATTTTCCAACAACATGCAGTGTTTGGTTAGATTCATGAGAATTTATTATATTCCGAATGAAATGCCTCCCATTATTCTTAATGGACGCGCCTCCCGTGATTGTCATGAAATAATGGATCCCCACTCATTTTCATATACTATTGTATCAACCGACCACATTCTTCATTCGTTTCAATGAAAATATCGCAAGATACGGCATTTCTTCATAGGTACATCAACTTCTATCATTGTCGAACATTCTCATCATTTTATTCATCAATGGTTATATATATGTGATGGACGCTGATTCCTTGAATACACTACTATGGGGGTATGTCTTTGAAAAAAGTACTCAATCCGTTGAGGGCAGAGATATCTTCCCCTCTTCTCGAGAGAACAGGTTTCAGAAATATTTTTGACATGTTCGAGTCCACGTGGAAGAAGCACCCGAACAAGGATATTGTTCTTTACAAGATAGAAACCGCCCATTGGGGGTCGATGACCTATACGGATATGAGGGATGGCGCTCTCGATTGTGCAGCTGGACTGCTGTTCCTGGGTCTATCAAAGAAGGACAGGGTGACATTCGTTTGCAACAACAGGTACGAATGGATGATGATGGACCTCGCCCTTCATCGAATAGGGGCCATCAATGTCACGAACTATGTCACTCCCGACCCTGAAAAGCTCGTTCTTTCCGAGTTATCCTTCAACATAAACAATTCAGGTTCAAGAGTAGCCTTCGTTGCAAGTAGATATCTCTACCGCTTCATGGAGGGAATGGAAGATAACATGTTCCCTACGCTGGAAAAGATCATTGTATTCGATATGGAAGATGATAATCAGGACAGGAAAGACATAATCTCCTTTTCCGAATTCTTGAAAATCGGGAGAAAGCACAAAGCCCTTCTTTCGAAATACAATGAAAAGGTAACTCTCGATGATACAGCGACGATAATCTATACTTCCGGTTCAACGGGAGTCCCGAAAGGTGTGGAGCTCACCCATGGAAATCTTCTTTCCAATGTCGAGAACATACTAACCATGATCGATCTCAGGGAAACCGATATCGAGATGAGCTTCCTTCCGCTGGGTCATGTATTCGAACGTATAATCAATTATCTTCTGATCAGATTCGGGGGAACTGTGGGATATGCCGAGTCGATCAACACAATTGCGGATGACGCCCAGGTCATAAAACCGACGGTGTTTCCATCCGTTCCACGTGTGTTTGAAAAATTCAAGGCGAAAGTGGAGGAAAATGCACGGTCAAAAGGCGGACTTTCATATTCCATCTACAAATGGGCGACGGGTGTGGGGTCGAAGGTTACCGATGGCAAGAAAGACCCCTTTACCCTACTACAGTATTCCATTGCAAAGAAACTTGTCTTCGACAAGGTGGTGAAGAAGCTCGGAGGGAGGGTAAGATTCTTTGTTTCATCATCCGCCCCCCTGTCAAGGGAGACAGCAAATTTCTTCAAATCCATGAATTTCCAGATCCTTGAGGCTTACGGAATGACGGAAGCCGGACCGCTTATATCCATCAACCGGAACGGCAAAGAAAGAATTGGTACTGTTGGAGAGTTCATTCCGGAGCTTCAGTGGAAGATAGCGGATGATGGTGAGATATGGATAAAGAGTCCTTCCATAATGAAGGGGTTCTGGAATCGGCCTGATGCGGAAGCGGAAGCATTTGAGGACGGATGGTTCAAAACAGGCGACATAGGAACGGTATCGGAGGACGGGTATCTTACGATCACCGACAGGAAGAAGAATCTAATAAAGACGTCCAATGGAAAATACGTCCCACCCGCACCCATAGAGGATAAACTGGTGTCGAACCAATATATATCCCAGGCGATGGTAATTGGTGATAACAGGCCTCATTGTTCCGCAATAATCGTTCCTGATTTCCAGAGATTGGAATCATATGCCCAGGAGAACAACATCCATTACACGAACTATCAGGAGTTGGCCGAGAATCCCAGTATCAGGGATTTCTACCAGGAGGTCATAAAAAAGGAGACCTTGCATCTTCCCCATCATGAGCAGCCAAAAAAGGTCCTCATAGGCTCTACAGAATGGACGTGGGAATCGGGCGAACTCACACCCACACAGAAGGTCAGGAGGACCATAATATTGAAGAAATTCAGAAATGAGATAGAGAAGCTCTATTCTTCATAACCGAGTTTTACTGGCCGGGCTTTTCCAATCATCATTCAGAAAGACGTGTTGTAGATCAGTCTGGGTCTTATCCCCTTCAATCTTGAAAGGATGCCGTTATGAAGATTGTTGAGGATTTCCGTGGATGGGACATTTGCCTCAACCACCGTTGTCCTTCCGTGTCTTCCGAATGATATGACCTTGGATTGTATAAGACCGAGTTTGTCAAGTTCGCCCATGAGATTGACAACCTGTCTTCTTCCGAGAACGGTCAGGTCAAGCCTCTGGGCATAGTTTGAATAGGTCTCAACAACTTCCTTTGTTGTGGTCTTGATCCGTCCACCGAGTTTCAGCTGGAGTATTGAATAAAGAACGAGTTTCGTCTGTAAAGGCAGGGTTCTCACTACCTGATTGACCCTGTCCATCTCTATCTTCTTCTGTGCCTGACGCACGTAGATGTCGGAGAGTTTTGGAGAATGATCCCTTTCGGCCATTTCGGCCGAAACCCTGAGAATATCAAGTGCTTTTCTCGCATCTCCATTCTCCTGAGCGGCAAGAGCTGCACAGTAGCTTATGACATCGTAATCTATGGCTTCTGGATAGAATGCCTCCTCGGATCTCTGTTTGAGGATATCCCTGAGTTGGTTGGCATTGTAAGGGTGGAAGACGAGTTCTTCCGCTCCGAGAGAGGATTTCACTCGTGAATCAAGATATTCAAGGAAATGTAAGTTGTTCGATATTCCGAGTAGGGATACTCTCGAATTGGAGAGTTCCTCGTTGATGCGGGTGAGGGTATACAGCACATCATCCCCTGACTTGAAAACAAGCCTGTCCACCTCATCCAGGATTATGATGATCAGTGAATCGGAAGAGTCCAGTTTTCCCAAAAGTCTGCTGTGTACCTCGTCCATGGGAAGCCCTGAAACGGGAAGGCGGTCCTCATCGTTGAACGGGGTGAGTCTGTTAGCTATCTGGGTGAGAACACGGTATTGGGTATCCATTTGCTGGCAGTTTATGTAAATGCATTTAACGGGTTTGAATATATCACGGATAACCTCCCTGCCGAATAATTCCTCGATTCCAAGGAATGAGACCGCTTCTCTGAGAGCATTGTCCAACCAAGTTGGCATGAATGTGGAGTGAATGTCCATAAAAAAGGAGAAATACTGATTCTCAAGGATCTCCGATTTATCCTGGAGTGCTTTCATGAGGAGTTTGGAAACGACAGTCTTTCCCGTTCCGGTCATGCCGTAAATCATTATGTTGGATGGTGTATCACCTTTCAAGGATGTGATGAGGATCCTAGCAAGCGTTCTGATCTCCTCCTCGCGATGGGGAAGACTGTCAGGGATGTAGGAATATCGAAGGACCTCACGGTTCTTGAAGATACGGCCCCCGAGTTCGAGAAAATCAAAAATATCCTTACCAAGCCCGCTCAACAGTTTCACCTTCGTCCCCTTTGACATACCCCAGGGACATCCATAGCCTACACTAATGAAGATGTTATTGGGGCATCCCTATAAGGTGTATAAAGGAGGTTGATATTTATTGTTTTCTTCTTTAGGAACCCCCTCTTTAAAAAGGAAAAATGAATGCCCCGGCAAGAGAATTAAGGGTATTATATTGTTGCATTAATCATGTGTGATATTATAATTGCAGCGTTATTTGGAAGAAACGAAAACTACACCTATCACAACTGCATGTACATGAACGGGATGAATGTCATTCATAGGTCGAACAATCCTATTCTTTTTACCCTTGGGGAATATACACCTCTAAGGAAACCTCCCATGAATATGGCATTGGTTCATCAGTGAAAATTGCATCAGTAAAGGTCAATCCGCTCTCCTTTCCGTCTTAATCATGATTCAAAACGTTATGTCGTGCTATGATACAAGGACTGTCGATGCAAGTTTGATTCGACGTCATAGGTACAAAGGCAGGATGGAGTTTTCTTATCAACAATTCTCCTGAAAGGTCGCAACAATCTCCTTCTCATCTTTCACAACAGAAAAAGATATGTTGCACCTATGCTTCGGATATTACCATAATGTCACTCGGAAGGGATGAACTGCTGAGACGGGTTGTGAGGTCCCTCAATGGTTCCATTAAGGTACTTTCGGATCTCTCCCGGGATCCCCCCATAGTCGAGATAGCCAATCTGGAGAGGAAAGGAGCATTCGAAACGAATGGTCTTCGGTCCCTCGGAAGGGAGGTTCTCGCGGTTGCATCAAGGATGAATGAATACAGAAGAAGATACTGGAAAATGGAGCTTCTGATAAAGCAGGCTTTCATGGATATGATGAGAAAACGTGGTTTCCTCCCGGGAACATCACGGGAAATAGAATCCCTGAAGAATGCACTTCCCGGTTCACTTATCAAGGGTGATGATAGAATATGGGTCTACTCCTTCGATCATTACCTTCCCGACATAGCACAGGGAGTTGGCCGCCCCGTGACCGAAGCTCCTTCCGGAAAGGAGGTATGGGACGAGTTGGAAGGGAGATTCCTTTCCAGGATAGAGAACCTGATCGAAATGGCAAATTCCATCATGCCGGATGCGTATTTTCTCAAGAACAGGATAAGAGCCATGATAGGAAAACCCAATGTCGGTATGGATGATATAAACATGAAGAGGCCGAAGATAGAAAGAATAACAAGACCGGTGAGAAAGGTCATTGTCATCAAGAGACCCATACCTCTTCCAAAAAAGGTAAGAAGACCCAGGAAACGGGTCCTGAAAAGACTGGATCATGAAGTTGTTGGGCCGCCGAGTTGATATTCATGAGATCATCATTTATGAAATGGGGTGCGATTCTATCCGTTTCACTTTTTCTCCTTTCAATACTGGCCTTTTCCTTTCCATATATCAAAGCTAAGGAGGAAGGAACCATCAATATACACTGGTCAAATCCAAAGGGTTTGAGATTGAACGGCCTCGAAAAGGGTGACAAGATCCACCTGGAATACAAGGCTGATTCCAACCTTTCCGTGTATCTCCTGACAGAAGATGAGGCTGACGATTACAGAAGACCCCTTTTCTATCGGACCGACCTTCCTCCTCCGGAGTTCACGGGGAAGGAGGGTGAATTCACCATTGATATCGATAAGGACGCCGATTACGAGATAATGTTCCTGAACGGCAGTTTCACGACGGACCATGAGGTGAAATACACGCTAATTACTTCAACACAGAGGGAGAAGAGAATATCATGTATATCAGGATCTAGCCTCCTCCTTCTTTCACTTTGCGTCATCATATTGATAATTGTTTTAAAGAAAAGAAATGGGTGAATGACATCTCCTGCACTCCAATGATTTAAATAATGTACCTATTACTTTTTTTAGTTGTTCACCTGTTACATGAAAAGAGGAAGGTCCATGTTCAGAAGGGAGCAGGCAATTGTTCATCATGCAACCTGTATGGATACAAGGAGAACTGCACCTAATGTTCCGTTGATTCTATTGATTTCACTTGCATTGCTCCTGTCATCCCTACCTTTGGTCCCATGGGAGAACATCACCGGTATTGATTCCGCAGGCACAACCAGATCCCAGAACTCACTGGATGGAGAGTACAAGGCGGATGAGATATGCATGACGAGGTTCATTGGCGAGTCTTCACAGAATGCTTTCGGGATGCTGGGTTCATATATTGGCCATGCCGATGTAAATGGGGACGGGATAGAGGACCTTTACATGTCAGCTCCGAGACTGAATATGGGAGAATCCGTCACGGAAAGCGGAAGATGCTATATCTGGTATGGGGGCAATGAAAGCCTGAAGGATCAGCCCGAGCTTGATCTCGATGACAATTCACCCGATATAATAATAGAAGGTACATCCCCGTTTTCACAAGCTGTCGGAATTCTGAGGTCCGGAGATATCGATGGTGATGGATTCACGGATATGGTGATAGGAAATCCACTTCAGCCTGAATCGGGTAAAGTTTATATTTTGTGGGGGAGCGGAGACCCATGGCCATCCGTAATTCAACTCTATCCTGCAAAAGGTAGCGAACCGAACGGGTTTCCCGTGGGTTTCTTGAGGACGTCAGAATATACCGTTATAAGCGGATTGGTGACAACGAGTGTTCTGGGGACGCATCTTGGAGAGGATATCGAGATAGGAGATCTGGACAGGGACGGCCTCGATGATGTGGTCATTTCCTTCTACGGATGGAACGCAGTCCTCATTTGTTGGGGAAACTCGGATAGAATGGATATTGGTTCTGATCTGACGTATATAAAGAACAATAGTGAGGTCTCAAATTTCGGAAAGAATGTGGAATTGGGGGACATCGATGGGAACGGAACATTGGACCTTGTCATATCGGCCCCCATGATTGATGATGAAAGAAGGGGTGTTTATCAGGCCGGTGGAATCTTCGTTTACTATGATCCATACAGGTTCAAGGGCAGTTTCGGGAAAGGATCCGGGAATTATCTCAGGCCGTTGATAATGGGGAAGGACCCGTACGACAGGATAGGTCTCGGGCTTCTTGTAAGGGATATAAATGGTGATGGCAAGGACGACATCCTCATTGGAGCTCCCGGAGATGATGGCCCCATGAATTCGAGAAGCCAATGTGGTGCCATCATGGTCTTCAACGGAAGAAATATTTCGGGTTTTTCCGACTCTTTTGTGGGAATGGACCATGCTGACACGATAATCTATGGAATAAATGCGAGGCAGGGCGGGGAACAGGGGGATAACCTGGGTGGTATGTTCGCGGTGGGTGATGTGGACCTGGATAATGAGCCGGAACTCCTTTTTTCCACCAGCACAAGGGATCTGGGAGCAGAAGATAATGTGGGAAGTATACTGCTGTTCGAAACAAAGGACACCTTCAGGTTCCCGGGTGGTGTCGCTGACCTAAGGGGAAGCGAACCCAGGATGAAGATATGGGGTATTGATCCCTCTGATAGTTTTGGTTCTTCCATTGCACTTTTCGATTTCAATGGTGACGAGGCCATGGATATTTTTTCCGCTTCCCCCTCGGCTGATGGTGATGGTAATTCCCGCCCGAATTGTGGAGAAGTTTATCAGTTTCCGGGCAGTTCCATCAGAATAGAAGGATTGACCATTTCCGGTACAGGTACTTCGGAAGGAGATATTTTTTCAGGTTCCGGGACGGTATTCCTTTCAGTGAATATTGTCAAGAATCCCGACGCCTCTGCAATAGATAAGGTGAATGTCACCCTGGATCCGGGTGGACGTTCCATCGTTCTTTCATACGCAGATGATGTCTTCACTATTCTCAATGACCCTTTTTCTACGATTCACATGGATCTGGACGAGAGTACGTTTTCCACAACCTTGAACAGGGCAAGGGTAACTTTTGCATTCGATACCACATTGTTCTTTGACCTTCCCAAGAGGCCCCTTGTACTCGTGAATGTTTCAACGGAAGGCGGAGAGGAATTGCAGAGGATCTTCGAAGACCCGTTTGAAAGTCACAATGATATTCAGCTAACGGGAGAATTGGAAGTGGGGATCGTTGATGGAAGGGTTCAGACAGGGAATGATTGGTTCAAACCAAATGACAGTATTGTCGTCAAAGGACTCTATCTGACATATCGGGACGATGAGAATGTCAGATATGACGGGGCTGTATGTTCTCTGAAGGTGGGAGGAGAAGGAATCCCGGATCAAACGATTCCCTACATGGATGGCTGGTCCGTAAACATAATCTTACCGGATCTCGATGGTTCGAACATTTCCGTTGAGATCGATCTGGACCCAGATGCTGTTCCTTATGGATTTCCTGTTTCCGACCTTCCGGACCTTGGAATGAAAAGGATAAAGCACGTGAATCTGGACCGCAATCCGCCGCTTGCACCCTCAGGAATATCCCTCATTTCGGAAGATGATGAGATCTCCCAGTATGATGATGATACCGAAAGATGGGTAAAATGGACAGAGAACGCAGGTATGACCCTGGATCGTGGTGGTTCGGGTGTGAAATGCTTCGAGGTATCCGTGAATGGTTCGCAATGGAAACCGGCAATGAAAAGCGGAGGTCTTCTCGCAACCTTTTTCAAGGATCGGAATTTCCACGAAGTTGCAGAAATAACGGACGGTAATTCCGGGGAGATTATGGGATACAGGGAAATGGTGGACACAAGTATGGTCCATACGAGGGATGAATGGGGGGCTTTTCCCCCTTATCTGGAACTGGACCCCGCAAATTACTCCGTGAGGTGGCATGGCTGGTTCAGAGCATTCGATTCAAGGGATCACAGATTTTCACTTTCGGGCTCGGGAGAAGTAAAAATGATATTGGGTGATGAATGCCTGATAGATTGGTCCCAGCTTTCTGAGACGCCGGTCAGTCCACCCGTATACATGGAAAGCGGCGAGACACGCAGCATTACCATACTGCTGCGGAACTATGTCGGTCCTTCGAATGAAGTGTGGGAAACGTACATGTCCTTGAAAATGGAGGACAAGAAGGGATTCATGAACCCGATGGATCCGGCTCAGCTTCTGTTTCCTTCAAATATCACCAAAATCATAACACCATCAGAGGAAAGTTTCCCCGTCAGGGTGAGATCGGTGGATTGGGCAGGTCTTGTATCCGAGACTGTATCAATAACAGGATATACGGATCTTGCGCCCCCTGTATTCGATCTATCATTGATCGAAAGATGGTATCCATCCACCTCCCCTGCGATAAAGGTACGAATAAGAGATCCTGCCATAAACGGAATAGATGGTTCCGGGGTCGATCCGGGAAACGTGAGTTACAGGATAAGGGAAGGAGTTGGAGGTGCGTTCTCCAACTGGACGAGTATGACATTCACGATTGGAAAAGGTGGTTCGGAAGAGGCACCTGTCGAGGTTGAGGCAACCGTCATACCCCATCTGGATGAAAAATGGAAGGGAAGCATTCAGTTCACTGCATTCGATAGAGCGGGTAACCGTGCCATATCCTCCGTTGTAGATATAGGAGTGGACCTGGAAGGTCCGGATTTCGAACTGTTAAGACCCAACCTGCTTCTGGTTCAGAGGGAAGGAAACATAGAATGGATGCTAAAGGCCTTTGATCGGCCCGGCTCCGGCGTCAATGCATCGAATCTGGAGATGAGGTACCGTGAAATGAACGGGGATTGGTCGATCTGGTATCGTATGAACGGTTCCGGGATATCCGAGGAGGTATTTGCGACGATCTCCTTTTTTCTTCCCGAAGGAGAGTTCGAGGTGCAGTTCAGAGGATTCGATGCGGTGGGAAACCTGGCCATGTCCCAACCGATGAGTGTCAAGGTTGAAAAGGAACCGGAGGATCTTCCCCCCGTTGCACGGATCTCTTCCCCCGTCGAAGGGCAGAGATTCAAGGAAGGTACTCCAATACTGCTTGATGGGAGCAATTCCGAGGATGATGGCAATGGCAGGTTCGAACGGTTGAGATTCTCCTGGTTCTCAAACAGGTCAGGTTTGTTGGGGGTCGGTTCGATCTTGACAGTGTATCTGGACGATGTTGGCGTTCATAGAATAACACTTTACGTTGATGACGGTTCCATTGGGCACAACATCTCCACGTTTGTGAACATTACCGTGGAGGAATTGGATATAGGATATACTTCCGGGGAAACAAACGGAACTGGTGAGTCCAGCAACCTGATGGTATTGCTCATAGGCTCCCTTGTCACTGTCATTGTCCTGGTGCTGCTGTTGGTATTCATATTGATCAGATACAAGAAGAGAAGGGAAGAGGAGATCATGCTGGAATACCGGGAAAGAACGGTAGATGATGAACTCTACGAATCGAGAATAAGGGAGGAGGAGAAGAATCTTGGTATTCATGAAGAAGAAGTGACAAGGACACAGGAGGAAATTGAAAGGGAGAGGGAGATCCTTTACGGATCACTGGGAGAGGAGCTGGAGTGAGAAATCGTTTTGACAGGTTGAATTTCAACATGCGAGCTCCCGATTCGTTTTTTTTACGATAAGGGGACCCATTCACAAATCGCATTGCGGGACCAATCGAATTGTGCCTCTGTTCCCTAACAGATTGCAAACTACTTGTCGAGGTCGAAATCGACTAGGGGTTGTATGAGTTCAAACATAAGGTATCGTGCAAGCTCCTTCAGCTCAGCATATGTGGGTTCTCTTCCATCCTCGGGTCTTGGGACCTTCCAGGGGGGCCCTATCCTTACATTGACCTTTCGGAAGGGTTTTGGCCAGCCTCCCTTGGGCCAGGCTTTGGTTCCTCCGGAGAAGCCGACCGGAACTATCGGGACATCTGCCAGCATAGCGAGTCTTATAGCACCCGTGTGCGGATCACCCAGCTCCCTGCCGTTTCCCCTCGTTCCTTCAGGAAAAATGCCGATCCAATTTCCCCTTTTCAGGGCAAGAAGTGCCTTTTCGAATGCGATCTTGTCCGATTTGCCTCTTTTGATAGGAATGGTACCCACACCTTTCAATATTATTCTGCTGAATGGTTTGTGGAAAAGTTCTTCCTTTCCGAGAAATCTAACGGGTCTGTATCTCAGTGCATTCAATATGGGCCCTTCAGCGTTGGATACATGGTTGGCAGCAAAGATGGCTCCCTTCTTAACCATGTTCTCTTTACCCTCGACCTTCCAGCAGAGAAACATGGTCTTGAATATGGGTGCGACAATTGGCCAGGCCAGGTAGTACAACCATGACATGAGTGTGCCCCTATCGTGTCAATACTATGTGGCGGTGTTATATCAATCTTACCAACCATAGAAACTGCATGTCCGGTCCACACCCTCTTCAAGAGAAACAATCTCGGAGAACCCCAATTCCTCTCTTATCCGATCGCTGGACATTGCCCAGATACTTCCGGTGAGGGCCCTATATTTTGTCCATGAAAGGGGAGGTGGTCCCTTCAACAGGGGAGAAACAACCTCGGAGAGAAGGGTCAATATCCACAATAGCGATTTGGGGTATCTTCTGTGCCCAATCCTTTTCATTCTCCTTTCTATGGTTTCAATGATAAGGGACTGCGAATAGGGAGCCTCCGAAACGTGATAGATATGATATCCCTCGTTCACTCCAAGAGAGAGCATTATTGCCTCAACGAGATTGTCAACATAGAGCATGTTGAGTACGGTATCACCTGAACCCACAAGAGGCATTATACCCTTGCGGATCGACGTGAATATCTTCATTCCGGAGGAATTGAGATTCATCCCCGGTCCATACAAGACGGATGGTCTGAGAACGACAACGGTTGTTCCGGCATCTTCGGAAGCTCTTTTCAGATATCTCTCTGCTTCCAATTTGGATCTTCCATAGGAATCACAAGGGTCCGGATCCATTTTTTCGGTGAGTGGTCTCTCCCTTGAGCCGTGAGGGCCAAGAGCACTGATCGAGGATATGAATATGAATTTGCGGCATCCCTTTTTAAGTGCAGCATCGAACATATTCCTCGTCCCTGTATGATTCACCTTCATCATCATCTCTTCCGAAGGATGACTGGATTCCAGTATGCCAGCACAGTGGATCACGGCATCATGTTCGGGTAGATCGAGTGAATCGGGGTCGGTGACATCTCCTCGGATGACCGTATTCAGTCCTTTCACGTCCTCTCCGGGAAGTGCCATGGCCATTGGCTTCATACCATCTCGCTTCAATCTTTCGATGACGGCGCGACCGAGGAATCCGGAACCCCCTGTTACTATGATCCGCATGCCCCTCCATTATATGGAATGATGATATACTTTTTCGGACACGCAAGGCAGGTTCCTGGTAATGTTCAGATCAGAGATGATCAAGGATCGAATTCCATATCATTCGTATCATGAGATATGTTCATGATGACCAGCAGCATATTCGATAGTTCTTCAAGGTCTCTACTTCTGTTCTCGTCATCCACAGGTCCCGCGGCGAAAAGGAGGGTTTCGGACCTCTTATCGTCGAGAAGATGGATTCTCAAACCCGAATCCTTGAAGAGAAACGTCTCCATCTCTCCGACATAGGGCACCATCTCCATTCCGGTAAACGACAGTTCGTCAAGATCAGCCATCCAATCCCTTATCTTGTGATATGCTCTCTTATCATGATCCATTACCCACAGGTACATGTTTCTTTGTTTAGAGACAATGTTCCTGTATGAACGGAGCTCCTTGACCAGGAGGTATAACCCGATAAGAACAAGGATGGAAAAGAAAAAGAGCGGCAAGGGTTGGAATGGGCGATATATCACAAATGCCGCCGTGATGAACGGGTAGAGGGTTGCATTGTAAATCATTATCCTGATAAGTCTTCTCGAGGAGATGAAATGGATGTTCCTCCATGAAAGTGTGAAGTTTTCCATTTCATATTTGATGTCCCTCAATCCTTCCCTCTTCATTATGAACTTGAAAAAGATAAGATCGAAAAGAATAAAAAGAATTGCCAGCAGGAGGAGATAGATGAGAGAGGCAACAAGGAGTCCGTCCATGGCGATGTACAGCAGGGAAAGGGTGCCTGCGGCAAGAATTGAACCAATTAAAATCAATATGAGCAGCAGACTGTATTCCGACCAAACATTTCCAATTCTCATGTTATCCTTGAAATGATAATGATGATGTTATATTTTGTTCCTTCATTGACCAACTGCAACAGCCGAAGTTCAGGTCGAATGATTTCACCAACTGCTCAACTCTCCTAACTGAAACGCCATATTGATTGGCTATCTGCGATTTGTCCCAATCGCCGATATCAACCACATGGCGACAGATCCATCGGATCTTCTTGTTCGATAGTTTTGTCATTTCAGGAGAAGGTTTTATTCTACGAAATAATTTCTGTACTCTACAATCCTGTTTTGCCTGAACAAGATTTTTATAGTAATGATTATTGT
>NJDO01000103.1 GCA_002254385.1 Thermoplasmatales archaeon ex4484_6
GTGAACACCGGCCCCACTCCCTGGATGAGGGATGCCAGGGAAGAGGTGGAGGATGGATCCATCATCATCATCCCCGTATTCTGGAGGATGTTGGGAAGCGCCGTTCCGAAGAAGGCGGTGCCGATCACGAGGACGAGGTCCCCCCTCTTCTTGAGTCCCGCCCTCATCACCGTTTCCTTTCGGAGCCATTTTCTTCTTCCCAGGACCTTCCCCATGAAAAGGTAAAGGGCACCCATGAAGAGGGCCGCTATGAAGGCCCTCAGAAAGGAAAGGGTCACCGGAGGGATCTCCCTGAGCGCGATGACTATGGCCCAGAACGACGAACCGAATATCATCATCGAGAGAATCGCAAGGAACGGTCCGTGATCCCATCTGCCTCCATCCTCCGGTGGGTCCTTTCCCATATTGGCCGAACTGTCCCCGGATTATTTTATTCTATAGTAGGATGCGAAGCAGCCGAACGACATCATCCTCATGACGCATCACCGGTTCAAGATGTTCAGGGAGCGCGGAGCATTAAACGTCGGGTCGTTATGGTGCGCCGCACATGTTCCGTTCCGGTCCTTCGGAGAGGCGGGGGATCGGACCCCCTGCACACCTGCGGGGTCCTGTCCACCTTCCTTCCGCCTACCGATAGATTAAAATCCGGCATCGGGTCTATTTGCCCGAAGCTTCCGGAGGAACGACCATGGAACGGATAAGGAAGATATCAACGGGTGTGGAGGGACTGGACCGCATGCTGGACGGGGGCCTGATCGCAGGAAGACCCTATTCGGTCATCGGGGGTCCCGGTTCCGGGAAGTCGATAATGGGATGGCAGTTTCTCCGGCAGGGTGTGGCGAACGGGGAGAATACCATGTACATCACCCTGGACGAACCTCATTACGAGATAAGGGCCAACATGGACCAGATCGGTCTCGATGACCCGTCGATAAGGATAATGGATCTGTCACCCGAGGACATGTTCCACGAGGGAGAGGTGTCATCGCTGAACTTCCTGGAAAGGGAGCTCCCCGTCCAGATCGAGAAGTTGAGACCGCTGAGGGTGGTACTGGATTCCACGACATCCATCAGGGCCCTGGAGAAGGACGAGGTGAATGCCAGGAGAAGAATTCTGTCACTCATGAAGCTCCTGTCCGAGAGGGGTGGCGCTGATCCATCCCATCCCCCCATAACATCTCTTCTACTGACGGAGGATGACGGGAGGGCCGTTCCCGTCGAGTCCTTTCTGGCAAGGGGTGTGATACGTCTCGTGAACAGCATCGTGAGGGGGTCCAGGGTAAGAGCGGTACTCATAGAGAAGATGAGAGGTTCCCCGTTCGATGACCACATGCGCCCGCTCAGGATAGGTCAGGGCGGCATGAGGGTGGCCGACACTGATACCCTGATCACCTCCCCGGAGAAGGTGTGACAGGATGTCCCGCCCGCCTTCCGCGGCCGAAACCTCCTCCCTCAAGGTCAGGCGAGGGAAGGGAAGGAAGGCAAGGTTCTCTCCGGTGGATTACATATTGAAGGATCTGTGGAGGAACAGGTCCAGGACCATAATGTCCATGTCCTCCGTCGCAGCACTCTCATTCCTGTTCGTCCTGTTCTCATCGATGGATGCCGGGTTCGCCGATTTCTTCAGCGGTGATACGGGAGTCCCGTCGGATGAACAGAAGGAATTGTACAAGGTCAAGGGAGTGATGGAGAACTGGGTGTACCTGATAACGGCCCTGAGCCTCATTCTCATGGCCCTGGTGGTTTCAAACACCGGTATCATCACTGTCGTGGAGAGAAGGTTCGAACTGGCAACGCTGCGGGCTCTGGGAATCTCGATGCCGCGGGTTATATTCATGGTGTCGGCATCCCTTGCAATGATCCTCTACGGGGGAGTGCTGATGGGGACCGTTCTTGGTCTTCTCTGCATCCCCCTCCTTGACAGGGTGAGCCTGACCCTGTTCACCCAGGGCATAGGCTTCCCGCTGTCCTTCGATCCGACCCTGATCTGGAGATCGTTCCTTGTGGGGACCCTTGCCGGTGCCATAGGGGCCTCTCTACCACTGATATTCATAGCAAGGAGCTCGCCCCTGGAGGTGCTTAGGGATGGATAACGGAACATCGTTCATTTCTGTAAGATCCGTGGTCAAGGAATACCGCGTGGGTGATTCGACGGTAAGGGCCCTTGACGGCATGGACATGGAAATCGATGAGGGCGACATGGTTGCGTTGATGGGCCCCTCGGGAGCGGGAAAGACCACACTGCTGAACATGATAGGCGGGCTGGACAGTCCCGACAGGGGCTCTGTCATCGTGAAGGGAATGGAGATATCATCACTTAACGAGGGTCAGAGGGCCCTTTTCAGAAAGAACAATGTGGGATTCATCTTTCAGTTCTTCAACCTCATACCATCCCTGACAGCTCTCGAGAACGTTCTCGTTCCGGTGATGTTCGACAGGGACCCCCCGTTCGACAGGGCCGTTGAACTGCTGGAGAGAGTGGGTCTGTCCGGCAGAATGGACCATGTCCCCGGAAGATTGTCGGGAGGCGAGAGGCAGAGGGTGGCCATTGCAAGGGCCCTGATAAACGATCCCATGATCGTTCTGGCCGATGAACCCACCGGGAACATCGATTCTGTAACGGCCAGGGAGATAGTCTCGCTCTTCAGGGAGCTTAACGACGAGGGCAAGACCATGATAATGGCGACCCATGACAGGCTGGTGTCCGCAAGGGCCAGGTCCGTCATCAAGATGAGGGATGGGCATGTGGTCAGGGGAAAGGCCAAGAGCAGGGAAAGGATAGTTCACCTGGCGGATAGAAAGGCATCCGGAGGTATCAGGAGAAAGGTGGAAGGTTAGATGGAGAGAAGAACCTTCAATGCGGCATCCTATTCCCTGTCCCATCTAAGAAGGGACGGGACCAGGACCGCGACGACCATAGTGACGATCTCGATAACTGTGGCCTTCCTGCTCCTCACCTCCTCCCTTCTGTTCGGCATGCTGACCGATGGAGGTGGTGACAGGAAGGCGGGGCTCCTCGCGGGAGATATCCCCGGATCGGTCGATATGTTCACCGAATTCAGGCTTGACCAGGAGATTTCCGGCAGGGCCCGCAATTCCCTGATGAGCTATCTTCTTCTAACATCGGCCATGGTGCTGATGGTGGGCTTTTTCATAATGTATAACACGATGGCGATATCCGTCATGGAGAGACGGAGGGAGATCGGGATACTGAGGGCCCTGGGTCTTTCCACGAAGGAGGTTATGAAGCTGTTCCTTCTCGAAGGGGCCATGGTGGGATTCATATCGTGGATATTCGCCCTTTTCTTCGGTACACCCCTCATACTCAATCTTGCATCATACCTGATAAACCGGGGCAGTGAATCCATATTCTTCGTAATGCCCTCGATGCCCCTTGCACTCGTGATAGGGTCGCTCCTTGTCACCATGGCCCTTTCCACGATCTCCACGTACATCGCGACAATAAGACCGGTGGGGTCGTCCCCTGTCGCCATGATGAGGACCAGGATCTGAGGAGAGCGCGGGGTCCGGTTCGAGCATTCCGCGGCTCATCCGGAATATTTCACGGGTGTCAGCTGAATGTGGCAATTATGAAACCAAGGGTTATGAGGGCCTGGAAACCGGCCCACATCAATGCGATGATGTTCCCCACGGTCCTGATGGCGGTCCTGCCCTCTCTTTTGAAGCTCAGTACTACCGCTCCGATCTCCGCAGCAAGGGAAAGAAGCAGAACACCGTCCCCTGCATACTTGTTGAAGAAGAACACTGCAGCTCCGAAGAAGAATAGGACCAGTCCGAAAAAGAAAAGCGCATCCGTCTTTCCTGGCATCAATCCGCTGCCCTCGCTCCTTTCCCCGAGCTTTTTCTTCAGATCCGTTATCGGATGCCACTCGTCCTCCATCGTGGACCTGTAGAAACAGCTGTCCGGTATCTCCCCCATGCTCATCTTGAACTCGAGCTCGCTCAATCTCATGGGTCCGTATGTATCTATCTCATCCTTGACCAGATATTCGAGATTCTCCATATCTTCCAATATTCATCACCTCTATCCCATCGGACGTGAAGTTCATGGAGCTTTCAATATAATAACTGTTACATTTCCCCCGTTCCGAACCGGAGGCATGGTCCTCCATGACGCTTCTACCGGATGCTTTCCCCCTTCTCCCTCTCCTTTCCAGACGATGCAAGGAACGACCCCAAATATATATACCACCCGGAATCTGAGTATACGATATGTCAGACCCCGGATCCCTTAGGAGATATCTCATCTCGGCGCTCGATGTGGAGGAGGATGAGAGGGATCGATCCTACGCTCTTTCGAGGGAGCTCGTGAAGAGATGCCGCGGTTTGATATCGGACCTTGTCCACGGAAACAGGATCAACGAGAAGGAACTTCTCGATAAGGTGTCCGAACTCATTTCCATCCCCCCTGGAAGCAGGTCCGCCTCGTACGGCTTCAGGGATGATGCATTGACCGAAGCTGCCGAGGCATTGGTCCTCGGAAGGGTCCTTGAAGGTTCCGATCTGCCCCTGCCGGATGAAACGGGAATTCCTCCCGGAGCCTTTGCGATGGGCATCTGCGATGCGATCGGGGAATTGAGGAGGGTATGCCTGAACAGCCTTCTGGAGGGAGATGAGCCGAGGGCTCTTGAGATATATCGGAGGATGGAAGAGCTGTTCTCCATCATCGATGGATTGACATATCCGTCGGGGATGGTCCCCCTGAAAAGAAAGCAGGATGCCGCAAGGGCGGCGATAGACCGGACCCAGGGTGACATCATTTCCGTGCTGGGAAGCAGCCTGAGGAAGAATGACGGAGGCATATCTGATGAAGGGAAAGCCTGAGAATGGAAATGATGCGAAGATGGAGAACGGGAAGACCCGGCCATCTCAAAAAAAGGAAGGGACCCTGGATCAGATGAAATCGGAGGACATCGTCAACTATCTGTACGGCCGCGGCCACCCGCATCCGATCTCAGAAGGCGTCAGCGAGATGAGGGAGCTGCTGCTGGATTCGGGCTTTGATGAGATATATACATCCTTCTTTGTAAGCAGGAGGGACCTGAGGGAGCTGACAGGAGAACTGTATCCGGTTCTGAGGGACTCGGTCTATCATCTATCCTGGGTCCGTCCCGCTCCACTGGGCCCCACTCCCGACGTTGACCGCAGGTTGATGGCCCGCTTCCCGGATCTTGACAGGGCGGAACTCTGGAACATCCTCGATGCCCTGGATGAGGACTCGAGTGGCGAGGAGCTCCTGGCACAGCTCATGGACGAACTCGGCCTGGATGTGGATGATGCACTGACCGTAATGAACATGATACCGGAACTGAACCGCGGGGACCCCGAAGTTGGTGACATGACGCTGAGGTCGTTCATGCCCACCTCCTGGCTTTCCACCCTGGAGGCCATTTTCGATCCGGAGAACCTCCCCCTTCGACTGTTCACGGTCGCGACGGCGTTCAGGAGGGAAGCGGAGCTGGATTCCAGCCATATAAGGACATACAACATTCTTTCGCTTGCAATCGGGGATGATGACCTCACACTCGAGAAGGGAATGGCCGTTCTCAGGAGAATATTCGATAATCAGGGCCTTTCCGATATAAGCTTCCTGGAAAAGAGCTATCAATTTCCGTTCTTCGAGAAGGGAACCGAGATCGAGATATTCGGGGGAGATCTGGAACTCGGAACCTGCGGCATGTGTTCCGGGGAGATCCTGTCATCTCGCGGAGTGACGACACCCGTTTTCATAGCGGACATAGGTGTCGAAAGGGTTCTCATGCACCGCTACGGTTATCCCGACATCAGACAGCTTCTCTACCCGCAGTTCTTTGCCGCCTGGAACCTGACGGATGAGGAGATCGCCTCATCACTCAGATATCTGCGGAAGCCCCAGACGGATTACGGCAGGGAGATAGCCCGTGCCATCCACCGCACCTACAGGGAATGCAGGGAGAAGGAGGAGGACGAGAAGAGGACGGCCTGGAAAGGGATCCTGGCCTCATCGGACTACGGTAAATTCCTCGTGACAGAGGAGCGCGCCAAGGAGCTGGGGATCGATGGAAGACCCGCAGAGGTCGTTCTCAGGGAATCCCGGAAGGGGATGGGACTCTGCGGACCGGGCGCTTTCAACGAGATATGGGTTGACCAGGGGAATGTTGTTTCGGTCCCGCCGAATATGGCAAAGACGCTTGAGGAGAGGGGAGCCTCCAGAACCAACAAGACGTTCGTGAAGGCATTCTCCAGGTACGCCGCCTGGAAGATAGAGCGATCGCTTGAGAGGGGACACACATCCCGGAAGGTGGAGAAGATAAGGGATCTCGAGGGGATCAACCTGAAGCTAACTTCGAAGGCGCTCTACTATATCCTGAGCCACAAGAAGAAGGTGGACGTCCAGGGTCCGGTCTATCTCAGTTTCTCGTTCAGGGTGAAGGATCCCAGGTGAAGTTTCTTTCACCGAACTCCCATGTTCTCATATATATCCCGGGGGAGGGCCTGTCCGTTCATGGGAGATCCCGTTCCTCACAGGGAAATAGAATGGAGGCCCAGAACCGAGGACATCGAACGCGCTCTGATCATATCCGATCAGCTCGGCATAGGCAGAATGGCCTCCCGCATCCTTGTTGCCCGCGGGATAAGAAGGAGTGACGAGGTCTATGCAATGCTGCACCCGACTCTCAGGAATCTGCATGACCCCTTTCTCCTCGCGGGAATGGAAGAGGCTGTCAAACGTGTGAGGTCATCCCTTGAAAAGGGGAAGAAGATCCTCATTCACGGTGATTACGACGCGGACGGGATAACCTCCACGGCTCTCATGATAAAGGCCCTCTCATCCGCTTTCGGCAAGGACCGCGTTCTGCATCATCTGCCCTCCAGATACGGGGAGGGATACGGTCTGTCCGAAAAGAGGATCAGGGAGGCAGGGCGGGAGGGG
>NJDO01000104.1 GCA_002254385.1 Thermoplasmatales archaeon ex4484_6
AACGACCAGTTCGCGAGCACTTCCGGAACGATAGAGGTGACCGCGATCTCCACATTCACCATCCATGCTCCGCGTGGAGCTTCCAGGTTCGCTTATCCCGTGGAGTATTACAGGTATTATTATTATCAATACGGGCACAAGTACAGGACGATAATGTTCCTGAACCGAGACGGCGACGGCCTGGACGATATCTTCGTTTCCGATGCCGGAGCAAGAGTGGACGGTAGAAGCAGTGCCGGAGCGGTATACGGTATCTCGAACTTCGACATGTTCGGCATCGGTTCATTCTCCGCCTCCACGGGGGACCTGCCGGACGGCAAGACATTCTATGCCCAGTACAAGGGTTACCGGTTCAAGGGCTCCGCTTGGAACAGATGGGACATATACGGTTCCCAAATGGCATGGGAATTCATACTGGGAAACTATCATGCCACCGTCAGCTATACAAATCCCACATTCTCCCAGGACGGAGGCAATATAGAGGTGACGGACGACGAGTTCGGGATACTTGAGGTGGATGAGGATTCACTGACGCTCACACCCGATGTTCCCAATCACATGCTCAATGTGGAATTCGATGTGCTCTTCACAATGAACCTTCCGGTGGAGAACAAGCTGGATGTGATGTTCGATGCGAGATGCGCCCATATCAGTTATCTCCAGATGCTGGAGGATATCGGCTTCGTGAAGAACAGGTTCATGTATGTTGGCGATCTTCAGGCCAGCATAGTGGACGGTGCGGACAGGATGCCCATCGGGGACAATTCATGGGTGCCGGAGAACGCTGTTGTGGAATTAACGGGTATGAGGGTCATATACAACGGGACCCAGGATTTCCAGGCGGATTTCGGTATCGAACCGTTCTATCCATCGAGCGACCTGTTCAACATGACGCTGGTGAACTCCCTGGGATACTCCGATGTCGATGCCAACGCTTCCGGAAGGGACTTCGTTCTTTCTGCTCCGGTGGGGGACAGACCCCTGTCCATCGATTTCCAGGTATCCGAGGAGGGAATACCGCCGGATAGGTTCGTCAACTCCATACCTCCATTTACCGTAAGGGTGGATATCGACACGCCCTCCGCCCCTCCCGGGGTCAGGGTGCACGCCGACTCCTTCGATGACCCCAATGTCATAGTTGACAATGATGGAGACCTTTACGTGACGTGGCATGAACCCGGGGAGTTCAATTCCGGTGTTGATCATTACGAGATAGAATGCGACGGGGTCGTCACCGAATCGGAGACCACATTCGCCAAGGTGAACACATCCCAGGTAGGCGAGGTGATGGTGAAGGTAAGGGCGATCGACAGAGTAGGCCACATAGGCGAATGGTCATCCAGCTCCATTTTCATAGACAGCGAGACATTGGAGTTCTCCGGATTCTATCCGGGAGAGGATGTCTGGTTCAACACGCTTTCACCGACAGTCGGGATCTCGGTCACCGATATCGGCGGGAGGGCGATCATCGGTTCCACTGTGGAATACACTGTTTCACATGACGGAGGGGAGACATGGTCAGACTGGGAAGGAGCCGGTCTGGAACTGAATGCAAAGGTTCTTGATATCAGGGTCAATCCCAGCTGCATCGAGGGAGCGGACAACAGGATAATGTTCAGGGCTTCGGATGAGGCCGGAAATATTGTTGCATCCGATCCTTACATGATCAATGTCGACATTTCCGGAGTGGAATTTGCAACCCTCCGGGTGGATGACAGCGACGAGTGGGAAGGTGTCTGGCTCCCCAGTGGATCGGTGGATCTCAAACTGGATCTCCACGACGAGCTGAGCGGCGTGGACGGGACAACCCTCGAGTACAGAACGACCACAAGAGGGAGAGCGGATCTCAACTCTGTTGTCTGGCGCTCGTTCGAGACCGATTCGGGCAACGACGTGACCGCGAACATCGGGACCATGGAGTTCTCAATGGGAGATCGCAACTTCATCCAGTTCAGGGTGACGGACCTGGTGGGAAATCCGCTGTCCTATTCACCTGCGTACAATATCTGGATAGACACTCTTCCGGAACCCGCCATACTCTCTCCCGAGAACGGTGCGGAGTTCCTCGAGGGCGACCTGGTGACCATGGACGCCACGTCAACGGTCGACCCGGACGGGGACGAGCTTACCTTCCTTTGGACCGATACCATGATCTTCGAGGGCGAGACCACCGAGCTGATCCTCGGTGAGGGGATCGACGCACTCGACAGGTTCCAGCAGGAGCTGCCGCCCGGCGAGCATTCACTGGTCCTGACCGTCAGCGACGGTGTGCATGAGGTCTCTTCCGATCCGGTTCTGTTCACCGTCAGGGAAAGAATAGTTCCTGTTTGGCTGTCCATGGATGATACGGACCAGGACGGTATGCCCAATTACTGGGAGTTCACCTATCATCTCGGATGGGACGATGACAGCAACAAGGATAACCTTTACAACCCCTCCTCCATGGAAGGGAAGTCCAGGGAAGTCCTTTACCGGGAGCTCTACGATGCCTTTGCGAACCAGACCAATGCCGTTACCACGGAAAACGATGCGGACGGTGACGGCCATACCGATTTCGAGGAGTATCTGGCAGGGTCCGATCCCACCGACGCACTCGATTTCCCGGTTTACAAACCTGTGGGGGAGAATGTGAAGGAGGAGAAGAGTCTCTTCGTTCCGCTTCTCCTTGCCATAGTTCTTCTCGTCATAGTGATACTGATAGTCATCATAGTCGTGAACAGTGGTGCGATCAAGAGAGATCTGGAAAATGCAAGGGTAAAGGAGGCGGAAGAGGAGAAGGCGCTCCTCGAGAATGTTCTCTCTTCCGGCGGCAGGGACAGGCTTGACAGGCTTCTCGCTGCAGCCCAGGGCAAGGGGGAAGCTCTGCCCGCGATGGGAGCTCCCATGGCGGCCGCACTTCCCTCGGCCGAAGCGGCACCTGCACAGCCGACGGAAGGACAGCCCGGGGCAGCCCAGCCTATGGAGGCTCAGCCGATGACAGCCCAGCCCATGGATGCGCAGCCCATGCAGGCCGCCCCCATGCCGGAAGCACAGAACATGCAGAATCAACAGTGAAATGACATGAGAAGGTAGGTTAATCCGATCTAAATCACGGGGTGTGAAAAATGGATAAAAGTGGGGAAAAGAGCAGGGCCTTGATGGCACTGGCAGTCGTGATCTTTCTGACAGCTGCGGGATTCTTCGTGATGTATTCCGCAACGGAAGATGTGGAAGGGTCCAAATCAGACAAGGATTCCAGAGGGTATTATTATATGGACAGCCTGGACCCATCTCCCAAGACAACATACAATTGGGTGGACGTTGCCGGGTCCGGTTCTTCGACGAACCTGTTCATATCCGGCTCATCCGGGCACGGAACGATAGATCTGACCTGGGATTTCCCTTATTACGGGATCGATTACACCAGGATACATGTTGCTGCAAGGGGTTACCTTTGCTTCAATTCCTGGTACCTGTCCTACGGTTATTCCAGTGGGATGCCTCAGAGTTCGAATCCGAATCCCATGATAGCTGTCATGTGGGGTTTTGGTTACGGTAATGCCTACTATCTGACAGGCATAACCAACAACGTCAACTGGGTGGCGATCGAATGGGTCCTCAACAGTTACGGGATGCACTACGAGGTCATACTCTACGAGACCGGTGTGATAAAGATGCAGTATGACAGGACGGGGAGCTCATCATATCAGGGAGGATACTATCATACCATCGGGATAGAGGACGAGACCGGATCCGTGGGCATCCAGTACAAGGGGTTCTATGATCAGACAATGGAGGACCAGATGGCGATCGAATGGTCCTTTGCCGAGGCTGACATCTCCGATTTCAAGGTGGAGAACGCTCACCTTGATTTCAACAACACCCAGACGGGTGAGATGATACCCGTGTGCTACGCGGAGATGGAATACTACAAGTTCACCTTCAACGCAACATCCACGCACCCCACCAGTGGAGCAAACGATCTGAGTGATATCAGGGTGTACTTCGGACCCCCTTCACTGGGTATATTCGCCCAATACAAGTTATTAGGAGGGTCTGCGTGGTGGCAGATGGGAGGGGGAGATTCGGGTGCGGGGAACGGTACCATAGAGATCGACCTGGATCGGTCAAGGACAGAGACCAACAGGCTGGGGGACCCGTGGAATATGGTGCTCTACGTGAAATTCCTCTTCGCCTTTCCGATGAACGGCTTCCTGCCGGTCACTATCTGGGCTAGGGGAGGAGCCGCGCTCCCGACACAGATGACATTGGAGGACGCATTCTACCTGGATACATACGTGGACCTTGCAGGGGAGGTTGTGGTCCATGGTGACGGTGGGAGGGTGCTCAGATCCGGTGGATTCACCAGGGATAACGAGACAATCACCTTTTCGGGGGCCATGCTGGTTTACAACATGACGGATCTATCGGATCCCAACAAGACCTACTATCCACCCAATGCCAGCTTCTTCTTCGTTGTTGTGGACGAGGAGCTCACCGAATACACGGATACGAATGTCTCGGGGAGGGAGTTTTCGATATCCCTGAATATGCCTCTGAGGAAATTGACCAAGGAATTCAGGGTGCTTATAAGAGGCATTCCCTCGGAGAAGATCAACGGAGAGCTTCCGACGATCTCTCTCGAGGTGGACGATTCCATCCCCACCGCGCCGTCATCGCTCGTTATCAGGGCGGACTCCTTCAAGGACAAGCAGAAGGAGGTTGACAATGATGATATTCTCTATGTGTCATGGGGGTCCGTCGTGGATTCGGGTTCGGGTGTGATGGAATACAAGATATCCAGCTCACCGGACCCCAACAACGAGAGCGCCATCGTTCTCGATCCGAGGATCACATCCTACGTCTGGAACGGGACCGTCCCGGGAGAATTCAGGCTGTATGTGTGGGCCGTGGACAAGGTGGGACACATCGGGGAGATGGCTTCAAAGTCCATAAAGATTGACAAATCGGACCCGTTCTTCACGGATTTCTCTCTTGACCAGAACGTCTGGGTAAGGACGCTGACACCCACTATAGCCATCAATGCAAGGGACGGGTGGACCGTTTCCGATGATGTTTCGGGTGTGAGGAGGTCCACTGCCGAATACTCGATCTCCACGGAGGGACTCGATGAATATGAGGATTGGATCTCGGTCGGCCTCTACGATGATGAGGTTACGAGGGCAACGGGTACGGAGATCACCGAAATCAAGATCCAGCCGAGATTCGTGGAGGGAACCGAGAATTACATCAGGTTCAGGATAAAGGACTGGGCGGGGAACGGTTATGCCGTATCCGAAGATTACAATCTGAAGATCGACGTGACCGAGGTCGCATTCGAGGATTTCTTCCCCACACAGGGAGTATGGCACAACTTGGATGTGGTAAATGTCAAGGAGGTCTCCGTGTATCTGGTGGACGACACATCGGGTGTGGATACCACATATCTCTACTACAGGATATCCCACGAGCTGGACGAGAACGGCAACTATGTCTGGTCCACCGGGATCCAGCAGCAGGGCGGCTGGGAGGACCTTCCCAGGAAATGGTATGACAAGGTCGACGGGAACAACAGGGTTTGGATCCATTTCCCTTACGAGGAATTCCAGGAAGGTGAACTGAACTTCATTCAGTTCATAGCCAAGGATTATGCCGGGAACGGACAGTACACCGGTCAGCCAAGGGGACCATGGACACAGTCACCCATGTATCAGATCCTGGTAAA
This sequence comes from Thermoplasmatales archaeon ex4484_6, assembly GCA_002254385.1. GTDB lineage: Archaea > Thermoplasmatota > Penumbrarchaeia > Penumbrarchaeales > Penumbrarchaeaceae > Penumbrarchaeum. The sequence goes on from NJDO01000104.1 coordinate 5,705, forward strand.
TACCAAACCCCATGCCATTATCAGCGCACCCAGGAATTTCCAGCACTTCAACCTGACGGACCTGATCACCTTTGACGGTTCCCAGTCGTTCGATATAGATATCGACAAGGGGAATCTCAAGTTCGAGTGGAAGGAGGGCAACACGACACTCTCCAGGGACATGGTCTTCGAGAACTACAGGTTCGAGACGACCGGGTTCCATACAATAACCCTCTACGTGGGCGATTCCGGTCACAAGGGTTCGGACAGGGCCGTTGCCTCGGTAATAGTGAATATAACGAGTTTCACACCAAGTCCCCTCATGGATTCCGACAACGATGGCATGGATGATCTGTGGGAATGGAACAATCTGCTGAACTATCTCGATGGGTCGGACAGGGACGAGGATCCGGACGGGGATGGTTATACGAATATTCAGGAGTACAGGGGAACGGATGGATCAGCCAGGACAAGGGATGATGCCACGAACCCGTGGGACCCGGCAAGCAAACCCGCATTCAAGGGCCGGGACGATCCCGCACCGGTGATAAAGAATCCGTTCGACATATGGGTGTTCATCGCTATCATAGTGGCTGCCATAATAATCGCTGCTCTGATCGTTCTTATCGGCTATCTCCGTATACATCGTGATGAGGACAAGGTGAAGAGAGAGGAGGCAGAGGAGGAGGCCATGCTTGCGACGCCGCAGCTGGATATCCCGACGATGCCGGCCATGCCCATGGTGGACACGTCCGTACCGACCCTGCCCTCTCCCGAGACCCAGGTTGATGAATCCGCGGCCCTCCCGCCCGCTCAGCCAGTGGAGGGTGAACCGCTTCCGACCGAGCCTGCTCCGGTGGATTATGGCGAACCACAGCCCGTTCCAGAGGCAGCTCCGCCCGAAGAGAATCCACCGGTATACGATCCGAACCAGCCGCAGGGCGAGAACCCGGCGTACCAGGGTTGAGACAGGATATCGGGATACGGGCAACAATGCGGATATGAAGGAGGCTGCGATTTTCAGAGCCTCCTTCATCCTTTCCGGTTATCGAGCTTTTTCCCTGTTTGTATTTGAGTTGGAATGAGGATTCTCCAATTCGGTTTTCTCAATATGGGAAATTCAATATCCCTTACGCAAAGTGATCTTATGGGATATTGTGGTAAGTCCCTTCCGCCGATTGGAAAGAGAATCGGGACTTCCCCATCTATCAGCTCTTGAATAGTGGAATAACGCTTGAGCCACCAGATCCCGGCGAGGGGGGGTTAGGAGTTCGGATACGAATGTATTATCATTCGTATCCGATTTTTCATCGACTCGGTAGTTATCTTTTTATGCAAGATAGGTTTATTAGAATCCAGATACCGGAGGTCAGAGGCGGATGGGTCTTTTCGATTCTCTCCTCAAGGGTCTTTTGGGACTCTTCCGGAAGAAGCAGGCATCCATAGGGATATACGGTCCCCCCAATGCGGGAAAGACGACCCTTGCGAACAGGATCAGTCGTGACTGGACAGGGAAACCGATGGGTAAGACCTCGGAGATTCCCCACGAGACAAGGAAGGCAAAGGAACGCAAGGAAGTTGTCATAAAGGCTGCCGGTTCCAGAATAAGTTTCGATATAGTCGATACTCCGGGAATAGCCACGAAGATAGATTTTCACAATTTCGTCGAGGATTACGGAATGGATGAGGATAAAGCCAAGCAGAGGGCAAAGGAAGCCACCGAAGGCGTCATAGAGGCCATCAAATGGCTGGATAAGGTGGACGGGGTGCTTCTGGTCATGGATGCCGCGGAGGATCCGTTCAATCAGGTAAACGTGACCCTGCTGGGAAACCTGGAAGCAAGAAAGCTTCCGACAATAATCGTTGCGAACAAGATGGATCTGGATGAGGCTTCACCGGCAACGATTCGCGACGCGTTCCCCCAGCATCCCACCATTCCGGTCTCTGCGCTTGCCGGTTACGGTATGGACAATCTCTACAAGGCGATGATGAAGTACTTCAGGTGATAGGATTGGAGCTCAGAAGAAGGGTACTGAAGGAGCCTCTCTCGAAGGGAGGGATTTCCATCGATCTCATTTCCACCGAGAGGCTCGAGGAAATGGGGAGGGAGAAGATACGCTTCATTCTAGACTCCGTGAAGGACGGCAAGGTACTGGTCCTTGAGAAGGGTCTGACATCATCCGAGGAACTTGAGCTCATAAAGGTCACCATGTCGGAAATAGACCATGACTCATTCATAGGGGTCGAAACCCCCGGATTCACGGGGAATGTTACAAGAAGGACCCTTCTACAGAGGCTTCTCAGAAGACCACCCCCTCCGAGAATGATGGTGGTCGGCCCGGCGCATCTCCTCAAGACCATCAAGAAGGATGGCAGGACCATAGAGGCGATAATTCTCACGAGGGCCTCCGATGAGGAAGAGGAGATATCGGATGAGATCCCGATCTCGGAGGATGAGATAGAGATAATGGAGTCCATGGAGGGTGCCGGGCCGGACATCGAGATTCCTTCCGACGAGGAATGATGGTCGGTCTGGGAAACAGTTATCACTTATTCGGCTCATTCTCCCTGGAAGGAGGAAGTCCTTGCCACATCAATGTCTCAACTGCGGTCACGTCATAGAGAAGGGCTCCGACGAGATCCTCAAGGGGTGCTCCCAGTGTGGAGGAAAGAAGTTCATATTCACATCGACCCCTCTTTCGGAGGATAGAAGGATAACGCTTAAGAAGAAGGCGGAAGAGGTAAGGGACAGCATGCTCAAGAAAGCGGATCCCGAGCTTCTCAAGATACTTCAGGAAAAGGGAGTTACCGAACTGGACGGGTCGTCAATGGAGATAGAGAGTGCCCTTGGAGAGGAGTGGGTCCGTGTCAGTCCCGGAGGCGGGGAAGGCGTTGAGATAGAGGAGGGGAGTCCCGAAACCTCCCTTGAGCTTGTCGAGGGGGGTGAAAAGAGGAGATCGGCAAGGGACCTCATATCAGAATACGACAGGAAGAAGAATGAGGCCCTGATCGCTGCAGCCACCAAAGAGAAGGGTAAGGAAGCTGTCCGCAAGGTGAAAGGAGCCCCGAAGAAGAAGGGTCCAGGCAAGAGGAGGACCGCAGCAAGGCGAGCCGTGAAGAAGGGGCCGGACCGGGCTGGAGAGGTTGACGTTATCAACATCGTAGAGCAGGGTGTGTACGAGATTGATGTGGAGAAACTTCTGGAGGATCAGCCCATAATCATCCAGAAGGACGGCTCCTACCTCCTTCATCTCCCATCGCTCTTCAGGGAAGGTCGAGCGAAGAAGAAATAGACCTGTCCGGGCATGGACCGGAAGAACCGAATGAGATTCCGGGATATCTTGATGATTCCGCAGAAGATCATGGGATACATCCGTCACTCGATCGGATGCTCTTTACTATGAAGATTCGGTGAAATACACCGAATCTTCACTCTTTTATTGTGAGCATCGATAATGAGATTTTTTATCATATAGGAAATTCAAAGCATCCGGTCGATCGATCCGTTAAATACACCTCGATCCCTCTTGCATACAATATTTTCGGGTGGTGGGAGTTGGAGGTTCGGATACGAATGTATATCATTCGTGTCCGATCTTTGTGTGCCGGGCATGTCTGGCATCTTGGGGGTGCAAGTCCCCTATACAGCCTGGTGGAGGCGAAGTATTAGCGACTCGCAAGGGCATCATCGTGAGATGCTG
>NJDO01000026.1 GCA_002254385.1 Thermoplasmatales archaeon ex4484_6
TCCAATCTGGACCATTGGAGAAAGTTGGAGATCAGGACGATGCAGCCTATCACCACAAGATATCTCTGTACCCCGGAGAACAATCTCCTCGAGGAAAGGATGAAGACCATGAGGAACATGAAATAGAATGTTCCCGCAAGGAATACGCCGATGTAATAGTAAAGTGGATAGTTCGAGGTCCTGAGATCGAGCGGCAGACGATAGTTCAGAAGTGGATAGAACACGAAGAAAACAGCATACAGCGAGAGAAAGATCAGACCGTATCCCGCATCCCTTCTCATCCCCTCACCCATTCCTGCGGATATCCTGCGTGCCCTGATGACCCAGACGAAAAGAAGGATCAGGACCGATACCCAGATGAAGAAGGTGAGGATGTTCAGGGTGAGGATCAGGTTCTCACCGGATCTGTCCCCGCGCAGCACCGCACTGCGGAATGTATAGCTGGAGATGGTGTAGAGCACGACATTCAGCATTATCATGCCCAGCGCGAGCAGCAGCAACACCATGTTCTTTCTGAGACTTTCCCTTATCCTCTCCTTTCCCATGATGCAGTATGTATCCACAGCATATTTATTCTTTACAGGAAATGAGACGAATACAACCTGGCTGGCACATCACCTGAAGTTTACGTCAATGTAATCTCCTCCATGTCCTTCTGGATATTGGCGTGGTTCTGGTTTGTGGGGATTATGCAGTTCGCTTTCGTGCAGTTCCCCAGACCATCGATTGTATAATCATGTATGAGAAGCCCCCTGGGTGCGTGGACGGCACCAACACCCCTCCCCGCCCTGACCTCGATCTCACCGCTCTCCTCCTCGAGACCCCGATCGAGCAGTTCATCGATGATCCCGATCGAATCCACGAGGGAATCCATTATCTCCACAAGCTGAGCTACATTGTTCATGAACGGGTTGTGGCATACGGGCTTCAATCCGAACATACCGGCGACTTCCATGGCCTCCTTCGAGAGCATCGCATGGTTGAGATTGAATCTGGCAAGGGCCCCCACCATGTATGATTCCCTGTTGTGCCTCGTGTATTTCGCTGTGGAATGGGGGACCACGTACTCGTTAGTTATTGACAGATATTCCTCAACGGGCCACCGTCCACCGTCGGTGGATCCCAGATCACCGTCATAGAACGCATAGTTCTCGTCGTTCGTCAGGGCGATGAACTCGGTCTCCCTCGTGAAATCGGGAAGCCTGTCAGCATGGGCGAGCACAACACCTGCCACATCTGTGCATACACCCTTTGCATTCTCCAGCTCCTCCCTCATACCGAGAAGGGCCCTCTCAGTCGGTATCTCGGTGAACCCGCCGACCTCGAGGGTTATCGGGTGGGTGGCCCTTCCGCAGATCGCTTCCGACAGCATGTTGGCTGTCCTGTGAAGACCCACTATCTTCACGACCGCCTCCTTTGCGGTCTTCACGAGAGGGATCACGCTTCCCGCACCGAGAAGATCGGGTGCCACCAGATATCCGACATGGAGGGTGTGGCTCTGCAGGTTCTCCCCGTAGAGGGCGAGCCTCCGGAGAAGCTCCGTCTGTTTCGAGATCTCCACCCCCATGGCAGCCTCAGTGGCTTTCAACGAGGCAAGGGAATGGCTGATCGAACAGATCCCGCATATCCTCGATGTGATATGGGAAAGCTGATGATAGCTCTTGCCCCTCACCATCGCCTCGAAGAACCTTGGAGCTTCATCCACCTCCCAGAGCACCTTCTCCACCTTACCGGACCTGGCATTCAGATATATGTTGCCGTGTCCCTCGACCCTTGTCAGGTGCCTGACCTCTATATCGATGTCCCTGCCCATCAGATCGCCCCCTTCCTGTAATTGAACATGTTGAACCTCTTCATCATCTCGTCGAAGGAGACGCCGTACTTCCTGAGGACGTCCTTTGCGGCTTCCATCCTGGGATCGTCCAGATATCCCCTGCATCCCTCGCAGCCGTCACCGTGCGTGGGGCATATGGCATTGCACCCTGCCCTGGTGACGGGGCCCAGACAGAACTTGCCCAGTTCGAACACGCAGATGTTCTCGTTCTTCTTGCACTCGACACAGACGGGATAGCTGGGCAGCCTGGGTTCCTTTCCTATTGCCAGATGGGCCACGACCTTGGCGAACTCCTCCCTGTTGATCGGACAGCCGGGGATGCGGAAGTCCACATCAACGACCTCATCCACCGCTTTCGTGGGGAATACGTCGAACAATCTGTTCCCCTCGATGTCCGCCTCATCGTATACCTCTTTCTTCACCTCATCCACGGACCATTCGTTCCTCAGTCTGTTGACACCGCCGATGCATGCACAGGCTCCCAGGGCCACGAGGATCCGGGCGTTCTTCCTAATCCTCTTCAGCCTCTCCTCGTCCATGGGCCTCATTATGGAACCCTCCACGAACGCAATGTCATAATCGTCGGAGGATTCCTTCATGGCCTCCCTGAAAGATACAACCTCGACCACATCAATTAGGTCCAGTATCTTCTCCTCCAGGTTTATCACCTGGAGCTGGCATCCCTCGCAGCTTGCGAAATCGAAAAAAGCCACCCTCGGTTTCATCAGAACGCCTCCGGCATGTCCTTGACATCGGTATATCTGAACACGGGCCCCTCGAGACATACGTATATCCCGTTCATCTGACAGTGCCCGCATTTTCCCACTCCGCACTTCATTCTTCTCTCCAGGGAGACAACGATGTTCTCGTCCGGAACCTCCTTCTTCTTCAGCTCGGAGATCACGAACTTGTACATAACCGGAGGTCCGACAACTATGGATATCGTTCTTTCCGGATCGAAATCGAGAGGTGGAATGAGGGTGGTGATCAATCCCACCTCACCGTCCCAGCACTCTCCCTCTCCGCACTGGTCCACCGTCTTCTTCACCAGAACATCGTTCTTCCTCGACCACTCCTGCAGGTCGTTACCGAAGAGAACGGCGCCGGGTTCCTTGCATCCGTAGAGAATGGTGACCTTTCCGAAATCACCCCTGTTCTCGAGTACATACTCTATGAGCGACCTCGTGGGGGCTAGTCCGCATCCGCCGGATATGAAGAGTATGTCCCTGCCCGCAATCCCGGACACGTCGAAACCGTTCCCGAAGGGGCCCCTGATCCCTATCTTCTCGCCGACCTTCATCGTGTCCAGCTTGGTGGTGACATGGCCTATCCTGCGAACAAGAAGCTCGAATGTATCCCTGCCGGGCGACGATGCGATCGATATCGGAGCCTCCCCCACGCCGAAAATCGACACCTCCACGAACTGGCCGGGTCTGTATTCCAATCTCCTCCCGCTGTCCGGTCTTATCTCGTACAGGGTTTCCATATCCGTCTGTCTCTCCTTCCTCAGGATGGTGGCGGGTTCGGGAATGAGAAGCCCTTCCTCCACCCCCGCCACCTTGACGTCGGGAATGGGGAAGTTCACCTTCTCGTGCATGGAGAACGATGCAAGCGTGTTCATTATCTCGCAGGGATCCGCTATGTCGGGGAGGCACTGGGTGGCGCATCTGCCGCATCCGACACAGGCCACGAAGCCGTTCCTCATCGGAAGATAGAGGCCCTTCCTGTAGTACCGATGCCTGTACCTGTCCTTGATGTTCTCCCTGAAGATCTCTCCCCCGGCAACCCTGGTGAAATCACGGAGAAGGCAGCCGTCCCATGTCCTCACCCTCCTCCCCTCCTTCAGGTTGAGGCTCATCACGTCATCAACATCATAACAGAAGCATGTGGGACAGACAAGGGTGCAGCTCCCGCACTGGAGGCATTTCTTGGAGTTCTCCTCCCATATGGGATGGTCGTAGTTCTCCTCGAGGAGCTTCTGCCACATGTACTTGTCAACCTTGAGCTTCCTTGCGTATCGGGAGGGGAGCTCCTTCCTCAGTCGTTTTACATGCTTTTTCTCCTCCAGTGTTGCCTCCCTCGTTTCGGAGTGGGTGTCCAGCAGCCTCTTCCCTTCCTCCGACCCTATCGTAACCGCAACGGTGTCCCCAAGGTCGGTCACGAGAAGATCGAAACCCGTTTCGACGACATGCGTTCCGAGGCTTCCGGCAAAGGACCTCTCGGAAACGTTGAGGATGTCGGAGGCTATGATGATCGTGTTCTTCCTTCTTGCATCGTAATGTTCATCCCTGTGGGTTCCCAGGTATATCTCGTCCATCTGCTGTATGGCAAGTACATCGTACGGATGGACGCCCAGAAGGATCCTCTTCCCTTCGTCTATGTTCGCAAGGACCTCGAACGGTTTCGATATATCGAAGGTCATAAGGTCCTCGTGTGTCGGAAGGAGATACTTCTTGGGAGGAAGTATGGTAACATCATAATCGAGCCTCAGCTCCTCGGCACTCTCGAGCGGAGCGTACTGGAACCTGCTCCCCCTGGCCCTGACACCTATCACTTCCCCCTCATTCTCCTTTATCAATCTGTCGACGAAGTTCAACCATTCCCTCTTGCTCATTGCCTGGATCCTGATTCCCCCTTGTTCATCATGTTGCACGGTTCCCATCCTTTCCTTCATCCCTGAAAGCACTCGAACGACCGCGTGGGACCATGTTCCGGAAGAATGAAGAGTGCGAGTCCCGTCATGGTCACCAACGATCAACCCGCTCATTGATATATCAAATTTACGTGATTGTGCATGAACACCGGAATGTGCCAGTATCGCACGCATGTATGCATTCCCGCTGAATCTTCACTTTCGGCCCCCCCACGTGAAAAGTGTATATCCCCCGGAATATCTGAGACGACGATGAGGCCCTCGGATGGATCCGGACCCTCAAGGGAGCTCTCCTTCATGAAAGCCTGCTTCAGGAACCACTACAGCAGGCCGCAGGTGGAACCACCTTTCAGGTTCACCAGAAGGGAGTGGGGATTCTTTCCCTTCGGCGGGAAGATGATGTTCCGCCACATGGCCTTTCTGAAGAAGGAAGATATCTTCCGCTTCTTCAGGGAATCGGTCCCCATGCACGCATACTACTCCGTCGCATATTACGGGGACCCTTCTCTCCAGCCGATGGGGGAGAAGTTCCGTACCTGGATGGGGGCCGATCTCGTGTTCGATCTCGATGCCGATCATCTCCCGGATGCCGACAGCATGACCTATCCGGAACAGCTTGCGAAGGTGAAGGATGAGGTGGATGGACTGCTCCGCGACTTCATTCTCGATGACCTGGGGTTCCCCGAGGAACATACACATCTTCATTTCTCCGGCGGGAGGGGATACCACATCCACGTGAGGGATCCGGCGGTTCTGGAACTCGACAGCAGGGACAGAAGGCAGATCGTGGACTACATTACGGGGAGGAACATCGATTTCGACGTCCTGTTCCCGAAGAAGACAGTGGAGGTGAATCCGAGGTTCGGCTCCTCAAAGATGGTTAGGAATTTCAGGGACCGGAACTACGGGGGATGGGTGTCCAAGATCTACGCAGGGAAGGACGCACTTATCAGGGACCTTATGGATCTGGAAGACCGGAAGAAAAGGGTGAAGAGGCTTCTCCGGGTCTCTTCAGACAAGGGCCTCGGCATAGGAGAGAGGAAATGCGAATCCATAATCGATGACCTTTTCTACAAGGGGAAGAAGAATTCGGCCATAAGAATGCTCGATGAGGACAAGTTCACGATCACCTCGAAGAACACGATGGACAATGATTTTCTCCGTTTATGTACCGCATATTCCTCCATCAATCTCAAGGGAGAGACCGATGAACCCGTAACCACAGATATCAAGCGGTTGATAAGATGCCCGGGCTCCCTGCACGGCAAGACCGGTCTGAAGGTCATGGAAGTGGACAGGGACCGGCTGGATCGATTCGATCCGCTGAGGGATGCCGTGGCACTGCCGTCGGACCCCGTCAAGGTAAGACTGCCGGATGAATTCGAGATGGACATGGGGGGCAGGAGCTGGAAACTCGACGCGGGGGATGCCGAGGTCCCCCGGTATCTGGCCTATTTTCTGGTTGCGAGAAGGCTCGCCATCATATCCTGACCAGCGAGGAATGGTCATCATCACCACCATCCCCGCCGCCCCTCCTGAAAATGAAGAATGCCAGAAGGAGGAGTATGAACGCCAGAACCGATACGCCAATTATCAGCAGAATCGGATTGGACATCCCCTCCGCGGGAATATCGTTCCCGGGGCCCGGTGTCGGATTGTAGGGGTTCTCGTTATCGGAATCCGTGTCCGTATCCGTGGGAGTTTCCGGGATCTCTATCCTGGACCTCCTGAGCGTCAGATCGATGGTTATCTCGCTCGTGGAGGCCGGTTCGAGCGTCTCCGGGTCATCCGCATCGGTGTACGCGGAAATGACGAGCTCGAGCTCCTCATCCTCTTCTATCTCCAGGGGTGCCTTGATTATCAGTGTGGAATTGAAGGTGTCTCCCGGCCGAAGATCGGTGTACCTGTATGTATCAAGGGATGTTTCGAACCCTTTCTCATCCAGGTAGTCCATGAGGGGGATGTCGATATTCACGTTCTCCTCCATGTTTCCGGCATTCTTCACGGAAAGGGAATAGATCAACCTGTCCCCGGCTTCAAGGGAGACGGGTGATGTGGGTGTGGTCAGATTTATCAGATGATACAGCTCGGGATAGATGACCGCGGTGACCGTTGTCTCCCCGCTCGGAACTCCAGTTCCCGTGTATGAGGCGGTTACGACCATCCTGCCTTCCACATCCTCCGACAGCCCGGGAGGTACCGGTATGCCCTCATCGATATCGGGGTTGTAAACCGAGGGATCGAACCTGACCGTGAAAGGTTCGGGGCCGTCGTTCCTCTTGAACAGCTTGGAGCTCCCTCCCACGGCGTCATCGTCGTAGAATACCTCCGCATGCCACATCCTTCCGGTGGGCTGGCCGCCCTTCAGCTCATGGACCTCCACCGAGAGCGAGACCGAGACCGTTTGACCAAGTCCCAGCTGACCGGGGTCTATCTCCCCGTGCACGTCCAGCTTTCCCTGTTCCGGGTCGGATGGATCGACCGAGATGTAATACGTGTCATCCTCGAGGGCTGCCTCCACTCCGAGAGCACCGTCCGGGAGCCGGATGCTGCAGACTATGAACCCCATCACAACGAGAACGGGCAGCCAATGGCTTCTCATATTTTCATGATTGTCCCAGGTATTATAAAAGAGAGACGGTGCCAAGGGGTAATCGACACTTATATCTTGATAGATGCAATTGACCGTCAGATACAGGTGTTTCAGGCATGAACGAGGAGAGCTCGATGACCTTCCAGGAACTGGGGGAGGTCCAATCCGCGGAAAGAGGATCCACGGCCCTGACGAAGCTTCCGGATCAGTTCTACGAGAGGGCTGCAACCTACCTCAAATGGCTCCTCACGGAGATCGAGAACAGTCCTTCGGGGAAGAACAGCGAGCCCGATGCTTCATACTACAGGAGATCCGAGGAGTACCGACGGGCGAAGGACGTGATGGAGAGGATATACTCCACGAGGGAGAGGAAGATAGTCCTCGCGGCCCTCAACTCGTCAAGGGGCGTCACCCAGTCAACCGAGAACATGGTGCATGACGAGGAGGAGCTCTACTATTCCCTCAAGATGGAGCTGGAGACAATAAGGGACAGGATACTTAGGTACGACAGACTTCACAGGAGACCGGACACACTGAGAGCGGAGACCGGAATAAATACATCGACAGATGATTTCGTCTCGGAAGGGGAAACGGCCCCGGGACGGGCTCCTTCCGTAGGGGACTCGGAAGTGAAGGCTCCCGCCCCGGAGGTCAGCGCCGAGAAGAAGAAGGGGTCCCTGAAAGGGGAAGCGGTCGAGAACTTGAAAGAAAAGGAAGACAAGGGTGAGGAAGCCTCGGGTCCTGATCTGGTCGTCATCAGAGCGCTCAAGGACATAGAACCTTTTGTCGGGATCGACGGAGGTACGGTATCGTTGAGGAGGGAGGACATTGCCTCGATACCGTTTCAGGTCGCTGAAGTGCTTGTCAAGGGTGGCATGGCCCAGATATTGGAGGAAAGGGGATGAAAGGGGCCCCATACCCCGTGATACTGCACCTATCCCAGGATGACCCGAAGAAATGTTCTGCAAGGAAGATGGCAAGGATGGGCAAGGCCAGACTGATCACACGTATGGAGCAGCTTCCCTACGGCTCCATCCTCCTTGACCCCTTCTCCGGAACCGCCCTCTCTCCCGCCGACAGGGAGCTGTTCCTGCACAGGGGCATAGTTGCGGTCGACTGCTCTTGGAAAGAGGCGGAAAGCGTTTTCGATTCGTTCAGGGACCGGCACAGGATGCAGGGAAGGACCCTCCCCATGCTGCTGGCATCCAACCCCACCAAATTCGGCAGATGGGGGGAGCTGTCGACCCTCGAGGCTCTGGCAGCAGCGTATTTCATTCTGGGTGAGAGGGAGACGGCATCGGACATGCTCTCGATATACACATGGGGTGTAAGGTTCCTTGAAACGAACATCGAACCGCTGGAAGCCTACGCGGACTGCAGGGATTCCGCCGAGGTCGTGAAGGTTCAGCATGAGTTCATATAGAACGGGTGCTCATTCCTCCAGGTCCTCGGGGAGGGGGGCAAGTTCGGGTTTCTTCCTGAGGTCCTTGGCCCCCGGACCTCTCACGAAGGTTCCGCAGGAGGGGCAGAAATCCAGGTTCGGGTCAAGCCTTGATTCGCATCTCGGACATATCCCACCCTCGTTCTCCTCCCCCTTGCGCTTCATGTACACGTTCCATACGATGATGACGGTGATGAATGCGAAACCGAGGATCACGAACTCCAGCAGTATCAGCGTTGTATCGTCGATCCGGGATCTGCTGTCCGAAGCTTCCGAAGAGGTCGCATGGTCCATGAACAATTTTCCACCTTCGCCCTCGTCCAGCATTGCTATGGAAACAAGAATATAGGGATCCTCCGGACTTTTCAGGATGAAGGTCCCCGTGTTCATGGTGACGGTGAGGCTTTCTCCGCTAATATTCAGCGAGGATACATTGTAGGCTGCCTTGAACCTTCCGTCCCTCAGCTCGTAATAGGTGGCATTGTGATGTTTGACATCGATCATGAAATCATACGGCTGGGTCTCCTTTGCGTTCCTGTCCGCATAACCGGCAATCCTGTAAGTGAACTCCTCCTGCTTCCCGATATCTCCCCTTGTCTCTATGGTGAAGGAGATGAGGGAATCGTTTCCCCTGACGGAGAATGAAACGATGTCTATCTGATTGCTCTGCTTGAAATCCATGTCCACCTCGCCCTCCACCTCGAACAGGTCCACCATCCTTGTCATGTCCCTTTTCATAACCGTGGATATCACGTCGCCCGTCCCGTCCTTGTAGGTATGGGTGACATTATCGGAAACCGCGGCGGCCTGAAATATCATGCAGGATACCGCAGCCATGGCAGCGATGAACAGCAGGTGAAGGGGTCTTCTTTGCACATCCATGTATTCCACTTGGGGCTTTTAACATATCGGTCATTGGCCGCATTCCTCATCTGGCGGAGCCTGCATTCCACTTATATATAAGCAAGTTTTTAAGGTGGGTCAGCCCGGACGTTTCAGGAATATTCGGGGGATGGAGATATGACCGTCAATGAAGGCCCCATCGAAGGAACCAGCAGTGGTGACAAGGGCGGATTCGATGTCCACGAGATGGAGACCAGATGGCAGGATTTCTGGGAAAAGGAGAGCATCTACAGGTTCGATCCCTCTTCCGATAAACCGCCCTTCACGATAGACAATCCCCCGAGATACGCTTCGGGACCGCTCCATGCGGGACATGCAGTCCATTACACACATATCGATTTCGTTGCCAGGTACAAACGCATGAGGGGATACAACGTGATGTTCCCGCTCTGCTTCGATGTCAACGGAATGCCGATAGAGGTCAGGGTCGAGAAGAAATACGGCATACATATGAGGGAATACGACCGCCACGAGTTCATAAGGCTCTGCGAGGAATTCGCAAGCGGGAACATAGAGGAGATGACCAGACAGTTCCGCATATTCGGGGAATCCATGGATCCCTCGGTGTATTACCAGACGGATGCAAAATATTACAGAAGACTGACCCAGATATCCTTCATAAGGCTCTTCAAGCAGGGAAGGATCTACAAGGCCAATCACCCCGTGAACTGGTGCCCCAGATGCGGAACCGCTCTCGCGGAGTCGGAAGTGGAATACCGGGACAACATCACAAAGCTGAATACGATACTGTTCACCGCGGCGAACGACCCCGAGAAGAAGGTCGAGATCGCGACGACAAGACCGGAACTGCTCTGCACCTGCCAGCTTGTGGCCGTCCATCCGGATGATGAGAGGTACAGGGAGCTCGTTGGAACCGAACTTCTCACACCTGTTTTCGGAAGGAAGGTCCCGGTGGTCGCCGATGAGGCCGTGGAAAGGGATTACGGCTCCGGGGTCGTGATGATATGTACGATCGGGGACAAGGAGGATCTCCGGTGGGTGTTCAAGTACGGCCTGAAGATGGAAAAGGGCATCGATGAGCACGGCAGGATGACCGAACTGGCCGGCCCCTACCAGGGTATGGATCTGAAGGAGGCAAGGCAGAAGATAATAGAGGACATGCGAAAGGAGGGCATACTTGTAAAGCAGGAGGACAACCCCCAGAATGTGGGTACGTGCTGGAGATGCCATACGAACATCGAGTTCCTGCAGGTGCCCCAGTGGTTCCTGAAGATACTCGACATGAAGGAAGAGATACTTCGGATGTCCGACGAGATAACATGGTGGCCCGATTTCATGAAGGTGCGCCTGCGGGAGTGGGTGGAATCCCTGACATGGGACTGGGTGATCTCGAGGCAGAGATACTTCGCCACCCCCATTCCGGTCTGGGAATGCACCGCATGCGGCAAGCCCCATCTTCCGGAGGAGGAGCAGTGTTATGTTGACCCGACGCTGGATCCTCCACCCGTTCCCGTATGCACGGAATGCGGTGGAGAGCTCAAGGGATCCGAGGAGGTGTTCGATACCTGGATGGACTCCTCCATAACTCCACTCTACAACACCTTCTGGATAAGGGACGAGGAGATGTTCTCCAAGCTGTATCCCATGTCACTCAGACCCCAGTCGCATGACATCATAAGGACATGGGCCTTCTATTCGATGGTGAGGGGGAAGAAGCTCACGGGCAAGCGTCCCTGGGATACCATAATGATGGGCGGCTTCATCCTTGCACCGGATGGGACCCCCATGCATGCCTCCAAGGGGAATGCGGTCGATCCCCTGGAATATCACAGGATATACGGTGCGGATCCCATAAGATTCTATGCGGCGACATGCACCCTTGGAAAGGATCACCCGTTCAGGATCAAGGATGTGAAGAGGGGATCCCAGGTCGTGAGGAAGCTGTACAACATGGAGAAGCTCATGTCCCGGGCCTTCTCCGGGATCGAACCCGCGGACCTTCTTGCAATGCTGGAAAGCGTGAGGAAGGGGCACGTTGAGCTGAAACCGGCAGACATATGGATCCTTCACCGGTATTCAAGGACCGTGGAAGAGGCCACGAGATCCGCGGACACCTACCAGTTCGACAAGGTGGTGCGGGCAGTTGTCGACTTCATGTGGCTCGAGGTGGCAGACCATTATCTGGAGCTTGTCAAGGGGAGACTGGACAGGCGGGACCCGGGAACCATCTACACTCTCTACACGATCGGGTTGGGCATACCCAAGCTCCTTGCTCCGTTCCTCCCCCACATAACGGAAGAGGTCTATCAGGAGCATTACAGAAGGTTCGAGGGGGCCAAATCCATCCATATATCCAGATGGCCGCGGCCGGTAATGAGCGACGAGGAAGGGGAGAGGATAGGAAGGTCCGTCGTGGACATCATAGCATCCATCAGACGCCACAAGAGCGAGAACAAGATCCCGCTGGGGGCCGATATGGGAGCAATACGTCTGATCACGGATTCCCCGGAGGAGCTGGAAACCTCCCTCGAGGATATCAGGTCCACGATCAAGGCCAGGGATGTTACTCTTGAAACCTCCGAGGAATTGAGGGAGGTCCTCGACGGTCTGGACCCTGTGTTCAGCGAACTCGGACCCAGATACAGGACCCGCATGAGGTCGATACTCCGGGTCCTCAACGATCCGACAAGGAAGATCGAACTGGCAGAGGAGCTCGACAGGGAGGGAACGATCACCTTCGATCCGGAGGACGGAGGGGGGCCCGTGACACTGACCTCGGACATGGTCAAGGTCAGAAAGAGATGGACGTTCCGGGGAAGGTCGGTCTCCCACCTAACGGTGGGGAACCTGATCGTCGTGCTGGAAGAATGAGACGGACACATTCACATGTTCGATGCTAGCGCATTGGGAGAATGCGCACTGCGAACCGTTTTTCTCCCTCGATTGTCAAGATTTTTCTAGTCCACACTATGGTACATATATCTAAAATAATAAGCAAAAGTGCACATTTTTTACACAGCGGCATAACTTATCATTTATATAGTAAAACCGTATTGGGAACTCCGGTTCCTATAGAAATGCAGACTAGGAGGCCCTGAAATGTTAACCTTTTTGATGACCTTCATCGGGGTATTTCTATTATACCTCTTGATGGTCCTGGGAACGGGCGATGGTGGAACCTTTGGCTATCTCTTTCATTGGGAAGAGCTGGTCGCAGGTCTGATCATCTCCCTTGTCGCTGCGGCCATCGCGCGAACTGTGCTGGGAAAGGCGGAAAACACGAAGCTGTTCGTCAGATTCCCACTGTTTCTGGTCTACATACCTGTCTGGTTTGCCGCACTTGCGAAGGCCAACCTTCAGGTGGCAGTGATGGTGATAACGGGAAAGATCAGGCCGGGAATAGTGAGGATCGAACCCGGGCTGAAGACGAACCTGGGAAAGACCATACTGGCCAACTCCATCACCCTGACACCGGGTACACTCACCGTGGACGCTTTCGATGACAGGGAGGAGATGTACATTCACTGGATCAAGGTGAAGGATACGAAGACCATGGACGAGAGGATCAAGGGGGTCTGCGGCAGTTTCGCCGGATGGGCAAGGAGGCTTGCGGAATGACGTTCGGACCATCGGAGATTCTGCTCATAACCGTTGCTGCACTGGCTCTGGGAATCCTGATATCCCTGCTGAGGCTGTTTCTGGGACCAACGGCCCCCGACAGGGTGGTGGCCCTGGATACGGTGAACACCATCGTGGTCGGCTTGATGGTGGGCCTTGCAGCCTACTATGAGGAAGTGGTGTTCGTGGACATTGCGGTCGTCTACGCCCTGCTGTCGTTCGGCGCCACCATGTTCATAGCCAGATATATCGAGCGGACAAAAGAGAACCAGGAGGCGGTCTGATGGACGGATGGACCATTGCCATGATAGTACTGCTGGCCATATCGATATTCTTCATCCTTCTGGGAACCATAGGACTGCACAGGTTCCCGGATGTCTACACCAGGCTTCATGCCGCCACGAAGACGACAACGTTCGGCTCCATATTCCTCATCGCCGCCGTTATCGTTTACGGTGCATTCAGACTCACAGAGGTCAGCGGGGACAATGCCGGTTCATTCATGCATCTCATAGGCATGTCCATCATCGCCCTCCTTGCTCTGCTGTTCACCAATCCGACGGGCGCCCATGCGATAGCAAGGGCCGCAAGACGAACGGGAGTGGAACCGGAACAGGCGGTGATCGATGATTACAGGGAGGTGAAGTGATGGTAGAATGGACGACTTTCCTATATGACGCCACCCATTTGATGGTCCTCATCGGGATCGTTGCATCCGCCCTGATGGTCGTGAAGTTCAAGGACCTCATATCCGCAACGATTGCGCTTGCCGCATGCTCGCTCCTGGTATCCCTTGAGTTCCTCATACTCCAGGCACCCGATGTTGCAATAGCGGAAGCTGCGGTGGGAGCGGTCCTGACAACGGCGATATTCATTTTCGCCATAAAAGGATCCAGAAGGAGGGAGGAATATTGATCAATAACGGTTTCAAACTTGCTGCACTCCTGCTCCTCGCGGGTTTTTTGACATTCGCGGTCTGGAACCTCAGAGAGTTCGGGGAACCCGGTGAGAAGGCGGACAACGACGTGGTCCTCTACAACGCGGAGGACAACACGACACTAACTCTCGACAGGACGGCCATGGACGACTTCATGCTGGACCATTCCCAGGACGGCAGCTCGACAGACGAGGACGTTCTGGAGAACGGACCTTCGGCCAACAATGCGGTGACGGCCGTCGTTTTCGATTACAGGGGTTTCGATACCATGGGGGAGGCGACCGTTCTCTTCGCTGCCGTGTCAGGGGTCCTTGTATCGTTGAGAATTGCACTACCACCGAAGGAGAAGAAGGGAGGTGATGCCTGATGGAAAGGATGTCACCCGTCGTGAGGACCGTAGTGAAGATAGCCTTCGCCCCGATGTTCGCCTTCGGGGCCTACATCATACTTCACGGCCACCTAACACCCGGAGGCGGTTTCCAGGGAGGGGCGATAATCGGTTCCCTCATGGCGCTCTACCTCGTGGCATTCGGCGCCACCGCATGGAAAAAGAAACTGCTCTCCGGATTGGAATCGGGGGGTCTGCTGGTCTTCATCGGGACCGGAATACTCGGCCTGGTCTCCGGTCTCATGTTCTACAATTTCCTGGCGGACTCGGACATTCCCATCTTCAACGAAGCGGTACCCACGATGCTGGGCTACACGCATTCCAACTGGGCCCCTCTGTGGACGGGCGGGACGATATCGGTGATGAACCTGGCTGTGGGTATCGAGGTCATAGCCGGGCTCACCCTGATAGTGATAACGATGGGGCTTTTCGCCTTCGAAGGAAAGGAGGGTGGATGAATGCTCTCGAACATACCTTATCTTGTGGTCGTGGCCCTGATGGTCATCGGGTTGTACATCATCCTCTTCAAGAGGAACCTGATAAAGCTGGCGATGGGGATCACGCTCCTGGAGACCGGCGTCAATCTGTTCCTGATAACCCTTGCTTACAGACACGGTGAGGTGCTCCATGCGCCAGTGTTCACATCGATGATATTGAGGAACGATACCACGTTCTCCCTTCCGACCCCCCATGCCCTTACGCTGACGTCCATCGTCATAGGGGTGGCGACAACGGCCCTGCTGCTCACATTCTTCATGCAGTTGTACAGGAAATTCAAGGTGTCCACCACCGATGACCTGAGGAGGTTGAGAGGATGAGCTTCTACGGATCACTTATCGATAACTCCCCGGCGATCATCATTGCCATACCTCTGGCATTTGCCTTCCTTACCCCGTTGATAGACAGGTTCCTGGGGAAGAGCATACGCAATTTCTGGGCCGTGCTGGGTGTTCTCCTTGCAGGGATCATGACGTTCGTAATGGCCTACGAGGTGCTGGGAACGGGGAATGCCATCGAATATGTGTTCGGAGGTCCGAACGGAATGGATTTCCCGCTGACCGGCGGACATCCGGTCAGGATAACGTTCTACGTCGACGGCATGGGAGCCTTCATGGGTCTCATAATGGCCGTCGTTTCAATGGCGGCCGTTATCTATTCCGTATCGTTCATAAAGAAGTTCACGGGAGGCGAGAAGTACTTCACACTTCTGTTCCTGATGCTTGCCGCCAATTTCGGAATGGTGTTCACCGGAGACCTGTTCAACCTCTTCGTCTGGTTCGAGGTATCGTCGGTGGCAGTCTGCGGTCTCACGGTTTTCCGCACCAACAGGGGAGAGTCGTTCGAGGGGGCCGCCAAATACCTCATCTACTGCACCATCGGAGGCCTTCTCCTTCTCTTCGCCATCGGTCTCCTCTACGGTGAATACGGCCATCTGAACATCAACATGCTGGGCGAGGCCATCGCGGGCTCCGCAGCCTCCAAGGGACTGATCATGACCGACAAGATAGTACTCGGGATCCTGGTCTCGGTGTTCGCACTGAAAGCGGGCTCGGTCCCCATGCACATGGCGACGCCCGATGCCTACTCCGAGGCTCCGGCACCCATCACCGCGATGTTCGTCACGGCCTCCCAGGCAGGTCTGTATGCCCTCTTCAGGACGGGGTTCACCCTCTACGGTTCCAATGCGTTCACCTACGCGAACGATACATTCACCGTGAAGCTCCCCGACCTCCTGGAGCTCGTTCATGTTGCGGGATGGATAATCATCATCCTCGGTGTGCTCTCCATGTTCGTGGGCGTTACCCTTGCCCTTGTCCAGAAGGACATCAAGAGGCTCATGGCCTATCATGCGATATCCCAGACGGGATACATGCTCCTCGGTGTGGGTGTGGGGATGGCGGTTCTCGCAACTGCCGACTTCACGGAGTTCGGCAGAACCGCGATGGCAGGAGGTATTTTCCATATCTTCAACCATGCCCTCTACAAGGGGCTGCTGTTCCTCACGGCAGGGGCCATCATCTACAAGGCCGGGACCAGGGACCTCAACAAGATGGGGGGGCTGGGAAGGGACATGAAGTTCACTGCGGTGTTCTTCATCATAGGCGCCCTGGCCATTGCCGGTGTGCCTCCGATGAACGGCTTCTCCTCCAAACTTCTCATCTACGAATCCGTGTTCAGGTTCAACCCCGTCATCGGCGCCATCGCCATGCTGGTCTCCCTGCTCACACTCGCCTCCTTCGTGAAGGTGTTCTATTCCGCCTTCATGGGTCCCAAGAAGAAGGAGATGAAAGGAGGGGAGGTCCCCAACTCCATGCTCATCGGCATGGCGGTCCTTGCGGGCATGATCGTGGTATTCTCCATTGCACCGTCTCTTGTCGTAAGATCCCTTGTGGACCCGGCCGTGGAAGCGCTGACAGGCGTTGCCGGGGACACCTCGAGGAACCTGACACTGTTCACCGGTGAGGGGGCCTGGAACACGATCGTGTTCCTCGGCGCCGTCCTCATGGCGGTAATAGTGGCATTGATACTTCATTCCAGGGGGCAGAAGGGGACCGTACCAAAGGGGGAGGGGAAGAAACCCTACCTGTGGGGCAATCCGACCGAGATAGACGGAAGGCCCATCGTCGTACCCGGAAGCAACGTTTACTGGGGATTCACACAGGCGCTGAAGAAGTATTTTGACCCCATGGACCGGCTGCATTCCGGCCTCATCAACGAATATGTCTTCTGGTTGATACTGATGGCGGGGATCGTGATCGCGACCTTGGGTTTCTGGGGGGTGGTATTCTGAAGCTCTCCAAATCCTTTGACAGATCCCTCTGGGTCTACCACGTGAATGCCGCATCCTGCAACGGCTGCGATATAGAGATCGTTGCGGCCCTCACACCCAGATACGACGTGGAGAGGTTCGGTATAAAGCTCGTGGGAACACCGAGACATGCGGATGTGCTGCTTGTCACCGGACCCGTCAACACTCAGATGGCGGACAGGGTCCGGAGGATATACGAGCAGACACCCGGACCCAAAGCCGTCCTCATCTGCGGGCTCATCTGCGGGAACTGCGGGAGCTCCTCGGGCGTGTACTACGACTCATACTGCATTCAGGGTCCGTTCGACGAGTTCATAAAGAAGGTCGATCCCGATGCGATAATCGTCTACGTTCCAGGATGTCCCGTGAGACCGGAAGCCATTATCATGGGTGTGGTGGAAGCATGGAAGGCCCTTGAGAAGATGAGGGGGGAGGCATGATGGTGAAGAAGAAGTACCTTACAGCGGACGAGATCCTCGAATCATTCGCAAAGAGGTTCGAGGGAGATCTTATCGAGCAGCCATACAAGAAAACGTTCACCAACGGTGTGAAGAAGACCCGCTTCGAGGAGATCTTCGTCAGGGTGAAGAGGGAGCGGTTCATAGAAGCGGCGGAGCATCTGGCCTCCATCGACTGGCCCCACCACACGGTGGCATCCGGTTCCGATCTCGGCGACGAGATAGAGATCCTGTTCCACCTGGAACTCTATCCGGAGAGCCACGGACACGGTGTGACCGTCACGATCGGAACAAGGGCCCCCAAGGACGACCCGCATGTACCATCGCTCTCGGATGTCTTCCCTGCGGTGACACCCACCGAGAGGGAGAAACAGGAGTTCCTGGGCATCTCCATGGATGGCATCAAGGACAACAGAAGGATGTGGCTTGTTCATGCCGTTCCGGTGGGTGTCTATCCCTGGAGGAAGGACGAATACGGACCGGAGAAACTCATAAGAAAGGTACATGAGGACGAGTCCGGGGGAAGCGACGGAACCCATCCCATAGCCGATTACAATCCATTCCCTCCGGGCGGTCCTCCCATTGTCAAGAGGAAGAAGGAAGGAGGTGATGCATGATGGCAAAGGCACCACCCTATCCACTCATGATAGGGCCCATACATCCGGCCCTGAAGGAACCCACTATGTTCAAGTTCACCTTGGAGGGAGAAAGGGTCATCGACGTGGACCTCCAACCGGGATTCAACCACAGGGGCATAGAATACCTGGGAATGAAGAGGAACCCTCTTCAGGTCCTGCATCTTGCGGAGAGGGTCTGCGGGATCTGTTCGGGAGCCCATCAGTTCGTCTTCGCCAGGGTCGTGGAGCACGCCGCCGACATAGTCTCGACGGAGAGAGCCGACTACCTGCGGGTGCTCGTCGCCGAACTGGAGAGGATACATTCCCATCTGCTGTGGGCCGGTGTGGCCGGACACGAGCTCGGGTTCGATTCCATTCTTTACTACACTTGGAAGGTGAGGGAGGATGTCCAGGACATCCTCGAACTCATATGCGGCAACAGGGTGAACTACTCCTATTACATATTCGGAGGTGTCAGAAGGGACGTCACTCCCGAAGCGGTGGAGAAGGCCCGGAAGATACTGCAGGGGTACAGGAAGCTCGAGGATACGGTTCTGAACGTGTTCCTCACCGACCCCACCATAGCACACAGGACACGGGATGTCGGGACCCTCACATACGACAACGCCATCAAGCTTTGTGCGTGCGGCCCTCTCACGAGAAGCGCCGGGGTCAAGAAGGACGTGAGATTCTCCCAGCCCCACGCTGCATACGGCGACATGATGGGCGACTTCAAAGCCGTGATACCCTCCGATTACGGCTACCCCAACAAGGGCGATGTCTTCTCCCAGATCGTTGTGAGACTCTTCGAGGTCTTCGAATCCGTTCGAATGTGCGACTGGATCCTCGACAATCTCCCGGGAGGCCCGATAACCTCCGAACCGAATCTTTCGGCCCTTCTGATGGCAAAGCTCAGAATGGCGGAGGGTGAGGCCGTGGCAAGGGTGGAAGCTCCGAGAGGAGAGGACATACACTACGTGAGGCTGAAGAAGGGCAAGATGGAGCTTGATTCCTGGAAGGTCAGGGTTCCCACCTACGGGAACATAATGTCGTGGCTGACCATGTTCAAGGGGGCCCAGATAGCCGATATTCCCATAATCATAGCCTCTATCGACCCCTGCATAGGCTGCATGGACAGGGTGACCATCATCGACTCCGAAACGGGACGCGAAAGGGATGTACATGTGGATGAGATCAAATCCATGGCCCGAAGGGCCGAGAGGGGGTGGAAGTGATGGAGGAATGGCTGGAGATCCTGATAAGGCTCGGCATCGGATTCGCGGCCCTGTGGTTCGTCGTCATACTGTCCCTGCTTCTCAAGGGCGTGGACAGGAAGTTCGCGGCGTGGCTGCAGGCAAGGGTTGGCCCGCCGATACGGCAGCCCTTCTGGGATGTGGCGAAGCTGTGGCAGAAGGAGAACATAATTCCCGAAAGAGCGGTGCCGTGGGTATTCAACGGTGCACCCATTCTTGCGCTCATATTCTCGCTGCTTCTGTTCTTCTACATTCCGGTGGGGCCCGTCAAGGGGCTTCTTGATAACTGGATGCCGCTTCTTGGAGGATACGGCGACCTCATCCTTATCGTGTACCTTCTGGCGGTTCCCGGTCTGATGATGGCCATCGGTGGTTTTGCATCGGGTTCGCCCCTGTCGACAGTGGGGGCCCAGAGGGAGATGGTGATGATGATGTCATACGAGCTCCCCCTGGCGGTTGTAATTCTCTCCCTTGCCTGGAGGGTGACACATCTGAACGGGGGTCTTCAAGCCTTCAGCCTCGGTGTGCTGGGTGATCCCGATAATACCATCTGGTCCATGAGCGGGATGGGCGCTCTGGGGATAATCGGGGGAATACTTCTGGTTGCTGTCTTCTTCCTCATCATTCCCTCGGAGCTTTCCAAGATCCCCTTCGATGCCCCCGAGGCCGAAACGGAGATCGGAGGCGGGATAATAGCCGAGTACAGCGGGAACAACCTGGCCATGTTCTATCTTGCGGATGCGATAAAGACAGTGGCCTTCACTTCACTTGCCGTTGCACTCTTCTTCCCGTACAACTTCTCCCCCGTCGTGGAGAGGGTCTTCGATGTTGCCCTGAGCGACCCCGCCTCATGGGTGATAGATATTGCTTTCTGGCTGCTCAAGATAGAGGTGCTCTATTTCCTGGCAGTTACCGTTGTCAGGGTCGGCGCGGCAAGGTTGAAGATAGACAGGCTCTCCTGGCTCTATCTGGTACCGCTGTCGATGCTGAGTATCATCGGTGTGCTGCTTCTGTACCTGGATACCATGGTGTGAGGTGATGAAAGATGGTAACGCATGCATTCTTCGAACTCCTGAAACAGTTCTTCTCGGACCCCGCGACCAACCTCTTCCCCGTGAAGCACGCACCGGCGAACATTCACCAGACATTGAAGAAAGTTGAAGCGGGAAAGGCTACCATCAATCCCCCCGTGGAGATTCCTCCGGGATTCAGGGGAAAGATAGAGTACGACAGGGAAGCCTGTATCGGATGCCAGATGTGCATCAAGGTATGTCCCTCCGAGACGATCGAATTCCTCCCCGACGAGAGAAAGGTCCGGTTCCACATGTCCAGATGCACCTTCTGCGCCCTGTGCACCGAGATCTGTCCCAAGAACTGCATCAGGATGTCGGACCAGTTCATAATGGCCACCCTTGACAAGAACAGCAAGGAAATGATAGTCACGGATTCCGGGAACTGGACGGCCGATGCAAACAAGGAAGCTGCCGCTGTGGAAAAAAAGGAATGATACGGGGAGCTGCATCACGTCAGCATCGGGGCCGGTAGCCGGCTCGGACCGAAAGGAACGATGTTCGGGCAGTTTGACCCGTGAACGGGTTTGCCCCCGGAATTCAGACCGTGATCATCTCGTAATCCATCGAACCGAGACCGAGTTCCTCGGCGTATCGGAGTGTGTATAGGGGGTCCATTTCCGGTTTCATGGACCTGAACTTGTCCTCTCCCGGTTCGAAGGCTCCCCTGAGGGCCGAATTCTCGAACCCTTTCTGTGCATTGACCAGATCGTAGCATGCCCTGTCGAGGGCCACCGGGTCCCTCGATGCAAGTATTCCCACGTCGGGGACTATCGGGTAGTCGGACCACGAGAAGCAGTCGCATTCGGGGGAGACACGGATGACGAAGTTCATGTATCCCACCCTTCCATCGAAATTGGATGCGCAGCCGAGAGCGTATTCGGCCATCCTCTCCTGGAAGGGAACTATCTCCGAGCTCCAGTCGAGATCGATGGCTTCCTGCCTGCATACAACAAGGCATTCTCCGCACCCTATGCACCTCTCCTTGTCTATTCGAACCTTTCCGCCCTCCACAACATGTGCATCGACCGGACATACCTCCACGCATGCCATGCAGCCGATTGCAATGCCGGATGAGATCCGCACCCTGCCGAAGTGCTTCCCGTTGATCTCCGTCCACTTCACATCGGTCGACCTCAACCCGTCGGCAATTATCAGGGGGGCCCGAACGACCGAATAATCGAAACCATGCTCGATTGCATTCACAAGATGATCCACGGCATTGTGCCTGCTCCCGCTGTAAAGTGTGTTGGAGTCCGTGAGAAAGGGTTTGCCTCCGCTCCCGATTACCCCCTCGACGATCTGCCTCACGAAGATTGGGTGGATGAACGCGTCCCCTCCCCTCTCCCCGAAATGGAGCTTCACCGCGGTCAGGTCCCTTTTCTCTATCAGGCTGGAGAAACCTGCGGCATCGAAGAGCTTCCTTACCTTGGCGGGTCTTCCGGTATTCCTGCTCCTTGCCCTCAGATCCGTGAAGTACACCTTTTCCGACACTGGATTTGCACCCCCTTGCTTATAATGTATGCAACATAGATTACATTTCCCCGGTTCAGGGCCTGTAATGCCAACCCCGTTTTCAGGGGTTGGCAGGGGCGGGAAGCATACGGCCCCCCGCCCCGATCTCTCCTCCCGTCCCAAGAACGGATCGCTCCGTTCCTGCTCCGATCCGGACCAATTGGTCCGTGTCCACCAGGAGGGTGGACCCTGAAATGGTGCCAATGAGGACACTTCGGACATGAACAGGGGAATATCATATTGAAGCTCTCATCGGTGACCAGATCGTATATGACCATTACAATTTATGAAAATTTTTATTTATAATATTAATTTTTATTCATATATATCTTTATATTGGGCATTTGTATTGGCACTATATTCATTATTCGGCATGATAATGGGATATCTTGTCTTTATATAGTAATCCTCTACAATATATGTACATTGATGGTGAACTCTATGGATCCCATTCACATATCCAAGGTCCTGACCGATGAATACACCATTAAGATACTCACCGCAGCTTCCAGGAAACCCGTTTCCGCCTATGACCTGTGCAGGATGTACGATATACCGGTCCTGAGATGTTTCAATGTTGTCAAGGAGCTGGAATCTCTTGGTCTGCTCAAACTGGAAAAGCAGATCCCCCAGACCAACGGGAACATGAGAAAGTACTATGGATCATCAATAAAAACCGCAACGATAACCATCGAGAACGGGAAATTGAGGGTGAAACTCGACTGGTTGGGGAGGAAGTCCGGAACCGAGGAATCCGTTGATCTCACGGAGAATAAACTGGAAATATTAGATCTATGATCCCGCGCCAAACCCGGAATTGATGATGTAGAGCACTTTACTTGCAA
Source organism: Thermoplasmatales archaeon ex4484_6 (assembly GCA_002254385.1). Taxonomy (GTDB): domain Archaea; phylum Thermoplasmatota; class Penumbrarchaeia; order Penumbrarchaeales; family Penumbrarchaeaceae; genus Penumbrarchaeum. The sequence goes on from NJDO01000026.1 coordinate 22,896, forward strand.
TTATATTTGCCATATCGCTCAATCTGGCTGCGGAACGGTTCATACCGAACAGCAGTTCTATCGAACCTATGCACTCCTTCCTTGCAAGAAGGGATATGTCCGTCCTCTTCCTGTTCCTTTCCGAGAGGGATTCGATCTTCTGTGCAAGGGATGATACGGACCTGTCCTGCATCGACGACCTGCTCTCCTTCTCCTTCCTGTGCTCCCGCATGATGGCAAGGGATGTCCTTCTGGCCTCTTCCCTGTCGGCGGATGCGATCGAGCAAGCCTTGACGAGCTCATCGAGAGCGTTGCCTATGGAGGACCTCCATATCGCTATCAGCTCCTCGTAGAGTATTGAGAGCACGTCATCCTTACCACCATCATCAAGGAGCTCCAGGGCCTGGAGCGAGGAGTTCACGAGGTACTCTATCTCGTCATGGGCCCTCTCGCAGGACTGCGATACCAGGAAATAGCCTGCTTCCTCCGTGGCCGGAAGGTCCCACAGGACATTGAGGGCATCCGTGTATATCCTGTCCATGTTCATCTCGGACATGTGCACGCTGTATGCGATCTCCTCCAGCTTCGCCCCCGCTTCGGAGAGTGACAATTCAAGGAGATTCCCGATGAATTCCCGGAGAAGCCCGATGGCGGACATCAGAACGGCGATCGATCTGTTCATTATCTGCCGATTTGTGTACCTGGAGAAGACGAATGTGCACCTGTACGCCCCCGTGACCATCGAATAGGAATATCCCAGCTCCGATGAAAGGAGCTCCAGGTCGTCCCGCAGGCATCTTTCCAGCTTCCTGTCCTCCGGTCTGGGGACATCCACATGAACGTAGCGGTCCGCGAGCGAGAGGGAAACAAGGGTCTCCCTCAGCTCCTCCAGTCTGGAAGGGTCATCGGGATCCGCCTCGACCCTTCCCCTGGAATACCACGGAAGCGTGTCCGTGTCGAGCTCCCTGATGGTGTAGCTCTCCTGATGGAGCTCCTCCTGATCCATATCGGCGCGGTAGACCACGAACGCCCTCCGGTTCACCGGGTGGAATATAACCGAATCGGAATTCCAGTCGAAGGTCCTTCTGTATATGATCGGAATGTTCATGGTGGAGCCCTGCACTCCCTTGAGATATACAACCCTCTCCTTGAGAGCTTCCCTCGTATCGGGTTTGACCGGCTGCTTTCCCCTTCTCTTTTTCATGATGACCCCCGTTCAAGAATTGATACATTATAGATAAAAATATCCACAAAACGGACAAGTAACGGGAGAGCATTCTCACGTAACCGGACAGACGATCCCCCTTCTCGATTAGAATATGGAGGCAGCAGCGAACGGCCCGTTACCCCTGCAGGAGCGGGAGCGTGGAACCTTCAATTGTCGGAGATGATCCTATTCCTCTGAGAGGGCTTTCTCCCCTCTTCTTGACCTGGCGAGTCCGATGATGACCACGAGCATCACCAGCAGGCATAAGGAGAGGATCGCTACAAGGATCCAGAGAGAGCTCCCGTCCACGCTGCCTTCCGGTTCCTTCCAGTGTATCGAACCCGAAAGGTCCGGGGCAAGGACAGGCCCGCCTTCCCTGTCTGAGAAATGATAGGGATATGTCATATCATCCTTGAACTTCCCCGAATCGATCGTGGCCGAGTAATCTCCCGGATGTGACGGATCCTCCGACAGAGGGAAGGACCCGACCCCTTCTATCATAATGAACACCGATTGACCCGGAGAGCCCCTGCATGAAACCTCCCAGCTTCCGTCCCCGGAGATCGTTACCGAGGCGGACTGAAGTGTCCAGTTCTCCGTCCCGCCACCGGATCCTCCATCCTCTATGTAGATCATCAGGGTGGCAATATCCAGACCGCCCCATGGGTCCTCTACCCTGATGTTCACGCTGCTTATCGTATGGTTCGTTCCTTCCGGGAAGAGCACGATGAGCTCGCCGTTCTGTATCGAAACGTATTCGCTGTCCGTGCTGAACATGAGTTCGGAATCGTCAATATCCGATACCATATCGGAGATATTGAATCTGGTAATCTCTCCCCTCTTGACCGTAATGTTCCAGTCTGCGGGAACATCGAACACGGGTGGATCGTTCACGGGCTTCACGAGGACCGAGAGTGTTGCGTTGACCTCATCGATCGTGTCGTTCAGGAACAGCCTGATTACCGCTTCGCCGTTCCAGTTCTCGAGCGGGGAGATTGTCAGATTCCAGGTGGAGCCGTCCATCGCGCAGGAGAGGTTCGCATCCGATTCATAGGTCCATGTCAGCGGATCACCGTCCGCATCGAACATGAACCGCGACAGATTGATCCAGGTGGTCGTGTCCTCATCCATTGTGAAGTTGTCGGGAAGGTCCCCCATCTCGGGAGCGTCCTGAACGGGGTCAACGATGAACGTTATGATGCCGTCTGTGAAATTTCCCATGGAATCGGTCGCCCTGAACGTCACGTTCCCCTCCCCCGTCCAGTTGACAAGGGTATTGGTGACCTCGTCCGTTGCAGCCGTCAGGTTGTCATCTCCGTACAGAACGTCATACGAGACCGGGTCCAGGTCGGAGAAGAACCGGGAGAGATTCAGTGAATACACGGTATCCTCATCAAAATGGATGGGGGATGGTGATGAAAAGACGGGCCTATGGTCTATTATCACATCGATAAGGGTGTAGCTTGTGAGGTTGACCATGCCCTGATGGGATCCGCTGTCGGTTCTCAGAGTGCAGTTCAGCAGGGCGGCATACGGGTCCACGATGTACATGCCATCCGTCCAGTTGTGGAAATAGTGGATCGGCGGTCCCTCGATGAGAGGGGAGACTCCGCCGTATGTTCCGCAGTACCAGGGGGAGGACGATTCATCCCGGATGTCCATGTCGAAGGTTTCCCTCTCCCCGATCTCGTTGGATACGGCACCCCTGAGATAGCTCGACCAGAAGAGATCCCCGTGATGCACGGGCCCCATGACCTCCATATCGATCCTGCTCATGTTCATTGAGCAGTTGACAGCTCTCACCGTGACGTTCACATGATATCCTGAAATATCAAGGTCCGTTCCGGTGATGTTCTCCGCGGTGCAGTTCTCCACAACCGCGGTCTCGTGATAGGATGGATCCTCCACACCGAAGTTCAGACCCTCGATGCCGTATCCCGAACGGCAGTCCACCACGCCGTTTCCCATCAGGATGTTCTCACCGTTCGTATTGACGTCTATCCCGGACCTGAAACCGGATACCCGATTGTTCGATACGATCACTGTGGTCTCGAAGACCTTGAAGATGGCACCACTGACAACGATACCCCCGCCGTAGGTTTCCCGGATGCTCTTGGATACGGTGTTGCCTTCTACAGCAACATCAGCGCATGTTCTGATATTTATTCCATACTCGGGATTCTCGATGACATTTCCGATGACCCGGACGTGTGTGGAATTGTCAATTCTCATTCCCATGGAGCCCCCCTCCGATATCATGTTGCCTTGAACGATTATCCCCTCACCGTTCGCGGCATTTATGGAGATGACGTTGCCTCGGTAGGGAAACGGGCCGTAGAAGGTATTCTTCCATATAGTGAGGTCACTGAATTCGTAACATGAGAACATCTTCTCGGAATAGTACTCACCGTCGAAGCTGTAGATCCTGTTCCGGGAGATGTTCGCCCTGACGGCCGAACTCAGGATGATCCCGCGCTCCCTGTTGGATCTGTAGAACGTGTTCCGGGTAAGATTGAGGTCAATGATGGTGCCCGGTGAGGATATGAAGGGATTATATGTGTCATATCCGGTATGTCTGCTGAATTTGCACCCGTCCACGGTTACGTTGGATATCCCGGGGTCGTCATCGGTGGTGTTGAGCAGGATGTCCTCGTACCCGCTGTCCCTGAAGGTCGAATCGATTACCCTGCATCCATCCGAAATCGGCCAGTCTCCCTGTCCCATCTCCACGCCGTAGTAGGTGGAATCGGAGAAGGTGCAGTGATCGATCAATGTTCTCCTTCCGTTCTCCCTGATCCCCACATTGTTATCGGTGAAGTCCGTGTATTCCACGACCACATCCTCGGGGAGGGTATTCTGGAAATTCGAAAAGAATATCCCAGCCCCGGAACAGTTGTTGAACAGCGAATGGCTCACGCTCACATCCGAGCCGAAATATATCCACAATCCGTTCGCGGCGTACTTTATGTTCGTATGGTTGACCGCACCCGAGGATCCCGTCTGATACTGTATTCCAACCCAGGCCCCGGGAAGAGGTGTGGCTGCGTCTGTCATGATGGTTACCGGATCGGATTGGCTCCCCTCGAGATACAGCTCTCCTCTCACATCGATCGCATAGATTCCCATGTTCGACACCCTGATCGTCGAACCGGCCTCGAATGTGACGCGAGCGCCGGACCGGATGGTCAGGTGATAGGTCATGTCGTATTCACCCTTCGGATAGACGGTATCCGTTGTGATCACGAATGGCAGGGTGATCCTGGTGGGAGCTGCGGACACAGGCGCGGCTATCTGGAAAAATGTTCCAAGAAGCATAAGGACCGCAATACCCGCAAGTATCTTGAATCTCATGAATTCCACCTTCACAATTCCCCCGATCGAAATTCGATAAGGACCGGAAACCATTAATCTGAAACAGGATAAAACTTTCTGAACATCAAAATGCATGGCTGCCCCTTCCCGATTATTGAAAGGAAACAACCTCATCCGGCAATGTTTAAATACATTGACGCTCTAGGCCGCCTGCTTCGGGTGATAACATGGGAAAGAGTCTCGATCCAGCGATCAGGGAGATCGTTGAAAACAGGCGTCTGGCAAAGAGGATCTGCATGAGATGCTACGCCAGGAATCCTATAAAGGCCAAACAGTGCCGCAGATGCGGATACAAGGGACTCAGGATCAAGGCCAGGGAATCCAGAGGCGGATGATCCCCCTCTTTGAGCTCTTTCCGTTCCAGATACACTTTTTACCTCGAAATCCAATCAAGTATTGATGGGTGTAGGATATCTCTGCTCCAGATCGGAACTCTTCCGTGCACTGGAGCTCGACAGGTCATCAAGGCCCCTGTTCATCGGGGCGCCACGGGAGTTCATGACCTGGTTCGACAAGGTACTCCCCATGAAAACCAGGGTGCTCTCTTCTATCGGAAAGGATGCAAAGAACATCAGGACAGACCTTGTCGTACTCT
>NJDO01000027.1 GCA_002254385.1 Thermoplasmatales archaeon ex4484_6
GGACCCCAGCTTCCATACGGTCCTGTCACCGCTCTTCACAAGTATCACATAGTTGAGCGTCCCCTGATCGCTCAGGGGAGGAGGAAGCATCCAGTCCAGCACACTTGTATTGTTCACTATGGGGTCCGAGCTGAGAGCATCGAATATCACGGGACTCCTCGTCAGGGCCTCGGGGATGGACAGGTATTCCTCCGCCAGATCTCCCGTGCCGGAGCTTCCGAATGTTCTATCCCTTGTTTTGACACCGCCGAGTATCCCCTGTACCGCCTCCTGTACGTCGGGATCGTCCTCCCTCGAGAGCTGCTCCTCATGCAGTTCCGAGATGGAGCCGAATATACCGAAATCGGCGCTGTCGGTTCCGGACCGTATCCCTTCCCCCCCGGGCCAGGGACGGACGACCGCTGTCAGCAGGAGAAGAAGCGCCACCATGATCGTGAGTATGCCCGGCCCCCCCGGACCACCGCTCCTTTCGGCTTTCCTGCCGGATGCTGCGGGGCGTATCCGATACCGGCCCAGGGGTTCCGCCCTTCTCGGACGTTGTGCGGGGTGCTTTCCTTCATGAACGGCTCTCATCTAGGACCTTCCCTTCGCTCCTGTGGGTTTAAACGTATGACGGACTATTATTGTATTGTGGTTATTGTATTGTGGCCCAACCCAAACAATATTTACGCTTACACCGTTCAAGCGGTGATGATGGAAGCCTCATCGCCCGCCAAGGCCATACTGTTCGGGGAGCATGCCGTCGTCTACGGTGAACCCGCAATAGCGGTGGCCCTCGACAGAAGGCTCAGCATCAGGGTGAGGAGTTCGGATACCTGCCGGGTTGACGGCGGAAGCCTGTCCATGAGGAGGCATAGATATCTCAGGTGGGCGCTGAACAACCTGTGGAACGGGGAACCGCTCGAGATCAGGACCCGCTCCCAGATTCCCGGCGCCTCGGGCCTCGGGTCCTCCGCCGCACTTTCATCGTCCATCGCGGCGATCCTGCGCTCCCTCAGGGGTGAATGGAAGCCCCGGGATGTGGCAACGGACGCGTTCGAGATAGAATACAACGTTCAGGGGGGAGCGTCCCCCACGGACACCTCGTGCTCGGTCCACGGAGGGGGCATTCTCGTCTCATTCAGAAAGGAGAGCGAACATCTGTGGTCGATATCGAAGGGGGAACGTACCTGGCACGTTCACAATCTCGACCCACCGGAGATGACCCTCGTGGTGGGATTTACGGGAAGACCCTCCCTGACCGGAAGGCAGGTGGCAAAGGTCAGAAGCTTTCACGAACGCTCGGGATTCGCAAGGGAAACCATCAGAGAGATAGGCGACCTGGTGATGGAGGGTGTGGACGCATTGAAGGACGGGGACATGGTCCGGATCGGGGCCCTGATGAACCGGAACCATTCCCTGCTGTCGATACTCGGTGTGAATTCCAAGGAGCTCCAGTCCCTTGTCGATGCCGCCCTGCCGTATTCTTACGGGGCCAAATTGACGGGAGCGGGCGGGGGCGGTTCCATGATAGCCCTGACCGACAAACCCGAAAAGGTGGCTTCCCTGCTGAAGGCAAGGGGGGGGAAACCTTACATCGTCAGGGTTTCCATGGTCGGATGCGAGGTGCACGGGACCTGACGGGATCGACCGATATTTCCTTGAACCCGCCCTCAGATAAAAACTGTTATATAACCTACCCAGGATTTATTCAGCGTTATAATCCGGATTGCAAAGGGGATTTGGATCGAAATGAGGTATGGAGACAAGGACGGTTACAACGAGATATACGATGACAGGGGTGAGCTCATACTCCATCCGGACGAGAAGATCCTTGTCACCGAGGAGAACATAGTCCCCTCGTTCAAATCCACCTGGAGATATTACGGCGGGGAATATCTTCTGGAACCATCCAAGGGAACCATATATCTCACCACCGAGAGAATGGTGTTCATAAACATACCGGAGAGGATGTTCGCCATAGGCGGGGGGGACGAGACCAGGGCCATGAACGCTCCCATGGAGGCCAGCTTCGAGCTGGGGGACGTCTCTCCCGGTGCAGCCGTCAGGGAATATTTCGAGATACCGAATATTGAGATCATGGCCTCCGAGAAGAAGGAAGGGGCGGTATCCGTGGGAGAGATGGTGAATGTATTCATCCTCTCATCGGGAAACCAGTACCATCTCTCCATGGTCCTGACGGAGGATTCGGGGCTTCTCATGAGGTTGATGAACAAGGAAGTGGACAGCCTCGACACTCTCGTCAACAACCTGAAGGACTTCTTCCGGAGAACGGACTGGATGTTCACGGAGGGCGAGAAAAGACTCTACGGCTCCATTCCGAAACCCGAAAAGGACACCATGAAGAAGAAGGCACTGTCCGAACCTAAGGGACCGGCCAAGCAGCCCGCCGCTTCGGCCGGGGACGCTCATCCGCGTACGGAAGCTCCCTCCCCTCCCCCGGTCAGGATCGAGAGACGGTTCCGACCGACCGAGGATGTCAGCACCAAATCCATGGAATACTTCGAGAACCTCTACAGAAAAGGGCTGATAAGGGAAGAGGTCTACAACAAGCTGATCACACAGAACAGGATGTTCCATCCGCCCGTCGTCCCGCTCAAGAAGACACCCGAACCTGCCGGAAAGGATGAAGGCGTGCCCCCAGCGGACGAAGCTCCAAAAGACGTGGAACCGGAGAAACCGGAGGGAACCGCACCCCCCCCGGCCGGTGAAGAGAAAGCTCCCGATACGGGGGATGTCGATCTGCTCGATATGCTGAACTCCACACTCTCCTCGCTCGATGAGACGGGGGATGAAAAGAACGAACCCTCCTCCGAGGGGGAAGAGAAAAAAAAGGTCGCAGAGGTCCGGGCGAAGAAGGTCCACAAGAGGATCTCATGATCTAAGGTTTTTGCACGGGATGATGGAGGAAGAAGGCCGAGAATCCCTTGTAGGCCATGTAAAGGTCCGATTTCGAAAGAACCTCGAAGGGTGAATGCATCGAGAGAAGCGGGATGCCGGTATCGAGGACGTCCATGTTCCTTGCGGCCAGGAACTTTGCCACGGTCCCCCCGCCACCCTGGTCCACCTTTCCCGTCTCCTGCATCTGCCACACGATGCCGTGCTCATTGTACAGCCTCCTTATGGCGGAAACCATCTCGGCGGAAGCATCGTTGGCGCCGATCTTCCCTCCCCTTCCCGTGTACTTGGTTATCGTGAGTCCGGCCCCCAGCCTTGCCGAATTGGCGGGGTCCTGCACGGATCGGAACAGGGGGTTCGTGGCCGATTTCACATCGGCCGAGAGCGCGAACGACGACGACATGGCCGCGGACAGCTCCCTGGAGGTGCCCCTCTTCCCGGAAAGCTCCAAGATCCTGTGAAAGGAGAGCTCCACGAAGGCCGACCTTGCCGAGGTCGGACCCTCGGATCCTATCTCCTCCTTGTCGAAGCAGATCGAGAGGCACCATCTATCCGGGACCTTTCCCTCCTTTCTCATGGACAGGAGAGATTCGTTCGCGGAGAAGGAGGACACCCTGTTATCGTGGCCGTAGGACCCTATCAACCCCCTGTCGAGACCCACCTCCCTCGGACCCCATGCGGGGACGAGACACAGCTCGCTGGAGATCAGGTCCTCTTCCGAGATCCCGTACCTCCTCCTGAGGTAGCTCATTACCTTCCTGCTCACGGGGTCCTTCTCTTCATCGGAAAAGACCGGGCCGGAGAAAGCGACCGCCCGGAGCTCCTCCCCCCTGATGCCGTCGGAGAGCTTCCTCCTGTTCTGGGTCTTCGAGAGATGCGGCAGAAGGTCCGGAATGACGAACACGGGGTCGTTCCGTTTGCGCCCGATGGAGACATCGATCACCTCCCCGTCAGTCCTGACGACCTTCCCCGTGAGGCACAGAGGAATGTTCACCCAGTGATATTTCTTGATGCCCCCGTAGTAGTGCGTCCGCAGCATTCCCAGTCCCGTGTCGCCGTCACCCGATACGGGTCGCGGTTTCAGGTCGAGGCGCGGGGAATCCAGGTGGGATACGATTATATTCGCCCCCTCCAGGATGTCCTTCCCGCCCGCGATTCCCACCAGCAGACCCTTGCCCCTGTTCTCGATAAAGAAACCGTCGCCGGGATCGAGCCCGCTCACCCCGTCCAGGTCCCAGAATCCCTCGGAGGTCAATCTCTCCTTCCAGTATGCAACGGCATCCCTCTCGGTAAGGACCTTTCCCAGATGGTCCATGTATGTCGATGACAACCGGGATATCTCCTCTATCGGAAGCTCCCCCTCGTGAACCCACTTCCTCGTCCAGGCATACGGGCTCTTCAGCTTCCTTCTGACCTTCTTCCTCTTCACCTTCTCATCTGCCATGTGATACCGGATGGGGACCTGGACATTTTATATTTCCGGGGGCCGAGATAAGCAGCCAGACAGGGACCTCTCGATTATCATCGCCCGGAACTGTTATCAAAACCCATATATATACCCCGGTGGGTATTTAAATCAACGTCCGACTATCAGTCCAGGAGGATATCATTTGGGACGAAGGGCAACCAAGGTCTACAAGTCCGGTGATCAGATACACATAGCCGTCACCCAGAACTTCGAGGAAACGGCCACCGAATTCTTCAAGTTCTGCAAGGACAATCATTACAATCCTTCTGAGGTCATCAGGTCATGCATGGAGCAGTGGCTCGACAAGCAGGTTCGGATCAAGGAGATCATGGAGGGGAATGTGGAGAGGGACGCCAAGGAGGCCATGGAGAGGGAGAGGAGGATCCTGGCGAGATTGAAGGAAGAGGGCATGTCCTGATACTGACCCGATCACGAAGAAGAAACTGAAATAATATGCGCGACATCACCCCGCCATGCAGGATGTCACCAAACTCGTGGGTCTCCTCTGGGCACTGTTCTCGATGACGCTCGCATTCTTTCTTCTCAGGAAGAACTGGATGAATAAATGGGTGAGCGCTTCGATACTGCTGATCTCGGTCCTTCTGGGATTTTCCATATTCTCCCCCATGCTTCCCTTTCAGTTCCAGGAGATCCTGATCCCGAACGGCGGCGGAAAGGGACCGGGTTTCCTGCTTCCGCTGATCGGACTCCTGGTGATCGTTGTATCCTCATCCGCCCTTGGGAGGACGTTCTGCGGTTATTCATGTCCCGTCGGTGCTCTTCAGGAACTGATGTACAGGATACCGGTCCCCAAGCTCAGATGGGGGAAGAAATGGATCCTGCTGGTCTTCAGATGGGCCTTCCTGGCGGCCATGATCGTCTCGGGCCTGCTGTTCGGTGTCTCCTTCCTCTACTATCTAGGAGGGAGTTCGTTCTTCAGGCTGGATCCCTTCGAATGGCCGTTCTACGTCTTCGCGTTCCTTGCCGTCCTGTCCCTGTTCTATTACAGGCCCTTCTGCAGGATATTCTGTCCCGTCGGGGCCCTGATGTCGCTGTCTGCCCTGATCAGAGGGGCAAGATTCAGAAGGAACGAGAATTGCACGGACTGCGGAAAGTGCGAGAGGGCATGCCCCGTCGACGAGGCCGGTCCCGATGATCTCAAGCTGGAATGCTACGCCTGCAACCGCTGCAGGGAGGCATGCCCGTTCGATGCACTTGACTATACCTTCGGAAAGGGACGTTGAGGATCTTTCGGTAGGGACTTCGATCGATCGTGCGGTTCATCCGTTCTCCGGATCCCCCTTCACTGCCTCAGGGGAGCATCGGGAATATCTAACGAAACGAACTCCATCCGAACCCCGATACTCCCAGGGCTCGTACACCGCTCATGTTAGAATGAGCATTCGGGGAACGATGCGGACGGATGCTTTCCGAAATGAAAGAGGGCCCCCCCTTTTCCCGATTATGTACACCAAGGGATTATCTAGCCGGAAGGCCCTCTCGTTCCGATGAAGGGCCGGCATGCTTCCCCGTTCATGGTCCCGATCCTGCTGATGACTGCGGTGATCATCACCGGATGCGTCGATGACGGGGAAGATGACACCCGGGATTACAGGGGATTGATGAGAGATCTGGTGATCGCCATCAGCGAGCATGCGGGTTCCGTCAATGAGGATGCCGTCGTTATAACCCAGAACGGAAACGAACTGCTGTTCTCGGATGCCGGACTGACCGAACGGAACTCGACCTACGCCCGCCATATCGACGGCGTGGGGCAGGAGGATCTGTTCTACGGATATGACTCGGACAACGAACGGACGAAAGAGGAGGACAGCGAATATCTTCTGAAGATGCTGAGGGCCGCCCGGGACGGCGGTCTCGAGGTTCTCGTTACGGATTACTGCCGGGATACCGGAAGGATGGACGATTCCTACGAGAGGAACCATGCGGAAGGGTTCATCTCCTTCGCGGCGGATCACAGGGAGCTCGATGATATTCCCGACCATCCGGATGAACCCTTCAACGTGAACGGCGATGACATCACCGACCTGGATGATGCGTGCAACTTCCTGTATCTCATAGACCCCTCCGCCTATCCGGACAGGACGGAGTACCTTGATGCCCTGAGGGGAACGGACCATGACATCCTGATAATCGACGCTTTCCACGACGGGGAGATGTTGACAGGGGAGGAGGTCGCCTCCCTGAAGGTGAAGAGCAATGGAGGATCGCGTCTTGTCATCTCGTACCTCAGCATAGGCGAGGCCGAGGATTACAGGTACTACTGGAAGGAGGACTGGAGCGGGGAGCCTCCTTCATGGCTGGAGAAGGAGAACCCCGACTGGAAAGGAAATTACAGGGTCAGATACTGGGAGGCGGAATGGCAGGACATCATCTTCGGCAGCAGCGATTCCTATCTGGACAGAATACTCTCCTCCGGGTTCGACGGGGTCTATCTGGATATTATCGACGCGTTCGAGTATTATGAGTGAAACGTTCCGGGTCATAGGAATGATGATAACCGGAGATGGGTGCGAAGAACAGCCGGACATTCCAATTCGGGTGCATCGGAGATCCACAACGAACAAATGGAATTCAAAGGGGAAACTCAACCGACGAGAGGAAGACTGAAAAAGAACGTCGAACCCTTTCCCTCGCCCTCGCTCTCGGCCCAGACCTTGCCTCCGTGTGCCTCCACTATCCCCCTGACGATGGCAAGACCCAGACCGGTGCTTCCCTCCACCCTCTCTCCCGTCCTGTAGAATCTCTCGAAGACCTTTTCCAGTTCATTTCCGGGCAGTCCGCGACCCGTGTCCTTCACCCACACCACGATACCATCATCCGAGGAAGAGGCTCCCACCGTGATCCCGGCCCCCTCTCCCGAATACCTGACGGCATTCGACAGGTAATTGGTTATGGCCCTCTTCATCTTCGACCTGTCCACCCTGACCCTCGGAAGGTCGGGAAGCTCCGCCGATATGTTCTGACCTTTCCCGGATGCTGTTATCCTCATCTCTTCAACCGTTTCCTCTATCAGGGATGCCATGTCCACTTCCTCCTTCTTCAGCTTCATGGTACCCACATCCATCCGGGACAGGTCAAGGGTATCCATTCTGAGCTGGTCCAGTATCTCCGCGGATTTTTTCATGTTCCCCAGGATCCTCTTCATGTTCTCATCGAGCGAATCCCAGAACATCTGCTCGATGAGCTCCAGGTTGCCCTTGATGACGGTTATGGGGGTCCCCATATCATGTGAGAGAATGGAAATGAACTCGTTCTTTATCCTGTCCGCTTCCTTGAGCTTCTCGTTGGAGCGCTCGAGCTTTCTCTGCACGGAGTCCCTGAGACGGATCTCCTCCTGAAGCTGCCTGTTGTAATGGATCACCTCATCCCTTGCCATCTTCAGCTCGACATGGGTCCTTACCCTTGCGAGGAGTTCCGGTGTCGAGAAGGGTTTGGAAACATAATCCTGGGCACCGACGGAGAAACCCTTGACCCTCGATTCCTCGTCCGTCTTGGCCGTCAGGAAGATCACCGGGACAGTCTTTCCGGAGGGAAGCTCCCTGATCCTTCTGCATGTCTCGTACCCATCGATCCCGGGCATCATGATATCGAGAAGGATTATATCGAATTCCGATCCCTCCATCTTCCTCAGGGCATCTTCACCGTTGGTCGAGAACGAGACCGAATAACCCGCATCCCTCAGGACCGACCCGAGGACCTGTATATTCTTCATGTTGTCATCGACGATTAACACCTTTGCCATTCTAGGGGTTCCCTCCTCCATTTCATTCGCCCCCTCCATCCATGGTCTCGAGTCTGGACAGTATGGATGTCATCCGGTCAATATCGAACGAGGCAACCGCTTCCAGCAGGTCCCTGGAGACATTCGACAATGCGGTGATACCCTCCTTTTCGGCAATCTCGCTCAATTCTCTGCCCAGTTTCTCGATCAGATCCACGGAAGATGTTCTTGCTGCCTCTCGCACCAGTTTCATGACGGAATGACCGGAGAGATCGATGCCCTCCAGATCGTCGGAATTTCCGTTAGAGGACGATGGGAGATCGGCCTCCTGTTCGGTCCTTTCAACCCTCATTTTCTCATGGGGAAGATGCCTTGAAAGAAGGTCCACCAGCTCATTCGACGAGAAGGGTTTGATCAGCAGATCGTCGAATCCCTCTTCGGAGAGTCTCGACCGGTCCTCCACTATTATCGAAGCCGTGAACGCGACAAGTTTCGTTCCGCTGAGCTGGGGTTCATTCCGTATCCTCGATGCGACCTCCCAACCGTCCATCCCGGGCATCTTGATATCCACGAGAACCAGTTCCGGCCTGTATTCCCTCACCAGATTCAGACATTCCTCCCCGCTATCCGCCTCCAGGACATTGATGTTGTGATCTTCCAGGTAGCCCTTCACGAGGTCCCGGTTGGAGATGACATCATCCACAACAAGTATTGTGGACCCCCTGAAAACGATCCTCTCCGTGAAGCCCGTATCCGCATCCCGATCCTCTTCCGGTTCCGCGACACGCACCCCCGGAAGAAACACCTGGAATCTGCTTCCCTTCCCGACGGTGCTCGTGACGGAAAGCGTGCCTCCCATCATCTCCACAAGTTTTCTGGAGATGGCAAGTCCGAGACCGGTCCCGCCGTATTTCCCGGAATCCTGTCCCTTTACCTGGTCGAAGGTTCCGAATATCCGGTCCACCTCATCCGGAGGGATACCGATTCCGGTATCCTCGACGAACAAGGAGATATCCATCTTCGCATCATCATCCTTCCCGGTCCCCGACTCGAGCCCGACCGTGATGGAACCCCTTTCCGTGAACTTGACGGCGTTTCCTATCAGATTTAGCAGGACCTGTCTGAGGCGGACCTCGTCCATCATGAGGTATTTCGGGACATCATCCGGAACCATCGTATTCAATTCCAGTCCCTTGTCGGATGTCTTTTTACGGAAGATCCGCTCCATGTCCATCACGATGCTGACAGGGTCCGTCGGGGTGAACACAAGTTCCAGTTTTCCGGCCTCAATCTTGGAGAGATCGAGAATATCGTTGATCAACCTTAGGAGGGTCTTGCCGCTGGATCTTATCGCCTCCAGCTGGACCCTCTGGGAGGGATCCGTTATCTTCCTCTCCAGTATCTCCGTGAAGCCGAGTATGGCGTTCATGGGGGTTCTTATCTCGTGGGACATGTTGGCCAGGAACTCGGATTTCATCCTTGCAGCTTCCTCCGCCCTCTCCTTTGCTTCGATCATCGCAAGCTCGGCTCTCTTCTTCTGCGAGATATCCCTGTAGGTCGCATACAGGGCTTCCAGATCATCCCCTATCCTGATGGGGGTCCCGATCAACGACACATCGAAGAGCTTCCCGTACTTCGTGGACCTCTTCGTCTCCCTGTACACCGTCTCCCCATCCCTCACCAGATTCGTGAGGTTCATGGCCTCTGCCCTGAGCTCGTCCGGAGCTATGAGATCGTCTATATAATGGCCGATGACCTCCTCCTTGGTATAACCGAACAACCTCTCGAATCCCCTGTTCACACGGACTATTCTCTCCTCGAGATCGAGTATGGCGATCGCCTCCGGGGATTCTTCAAACAGGCTTTCGAAATAGGTCTTCTGCCTGATGACCTCTCTTTCCCCCTTCTTCTTATCCGTGATATCGCGAACGGTCCCGACACCGTGCCACCTGTTGTTCAATTTCAGTGCTGATAGAGCAAGCTGGATGGTGATCTCCTTTCCGTCCTTTCTCAAGGCTTCCATGTCCAGTACCTTCCCTATGGCCTTCCCCTCCCCGGTCTCCATGAATCTGGGGAATGCCTTCATGAATGCCCCATGATATCTACTTGGTGCTATTGTTTGATGGAGGTCCTTGCCGAGAATCTCAGCTTCGGTGTATCCGAAAATGCGTTCCGCTGATGGGTTCCAGAATATGATTCTCCCCTCATTGTCGATCATGATTATTGCATCCTGGGAAGCATCGGTGATGGCCTTCAACCTCTCCTCGCCTTCCCTCATTTTTTCCTCCGCCCGCTTCATGTTGGTGATGTCCACGAAGCTATTCACCAGTGCCCTTCTCCCCTCGAGCTCTATCTCCGTACCCGTTACCAGTATCGTTATCTTCTCTCCCCTGCAGTTCGTGATGGTCTTCTCCACACCTTCCATCTTCATCCCGGGATCCGCTATGGAGCAGATGCTTCCCTCAGTGGAACCGGTGAGATCGGAACAACTTCTCCCGATCAGGTCGCCGAGTTCCATCCCCAGGATCTCCCTTGCCCTGGGATTCGCATCGAGGATCGAATTGGTCTCGGCATCGATGATTACTATCCCGGCCTGAACGCTCTCGAGTATCATCTCCAGCTGTCTCTGGGTCTCCAGCAGCGATTCCTCCATCCGCTTCTTCTCGGTCACATCCTCCACTGTCCCCTCGTAATAGAGGACATTCCCCTCCTCATCCTTCACGCATCTGGCCGTCTCGTTGACGATAAGGTCGCTCCCGTCCTTCCTCTTCCAGACCATCTCCTGCTCGTTGATCTCCCCCTCGGCTTCGACCCTTCGTTTGAAAAGGTCCCTCTCCGAGGGGTCGTCGTAACCCTCCCTGTTCAGATCCCTTTTCATCAGCTCCTCCAGGGACTCGAAACCCAGCATTCTGACAAGAGCCGGATTTGCCATGAGGACTCTCCCGTCCGGTGATGATCTGTAGATGCCCAGATTCGACCTCTCGAAGATGCTCCTGAACCTCTCCTCCGAACGCATCAGATTCAATTCCGCTTCCCTCTGGGCAGTGACATCCTGAAGCGTTCCCGATATCCTCGTCGGGGTTCCGTCATCCCTTCTCTCCACGACCTTCCCCTTCATCCTGATCCATCTCGGATGGTCCTCTCTCGTATTCAGCCTGAACACCGCATCGAAAACATCGGATCCACCATCGAAATGATGATGGAGCAGGGAGAGCACGTCACCCCTGTCCTCAGGGTGGATCATTCCCTCCCAGACGTCCCATGTCATGCCTTCCCTGCCGATCCGGGGACCGGACCCCGACATGTAATCGTCATCTACTATGAGTTCCCCCGTATCGATATCAAGCTCCCAGAAACCCATCTCGGCTCCTTCCAGGGCCAGTTCGAGTCTTCTTCTTGCTCTCTCTTCCCTCCCCTTCGCCGCGGTCCTGTATAGGAATCCGGCAATATTGACCCCTATTCCCCTGACCGCATCCTGCATACGTTCATCCATCTCCACATCGCCGGGCAATATCATCATGAGACAGATGTGCAGGTCCTTCTTGTTGTACAGCGGAATATTGTAGAGAACCTCATCCCCCTTCACGGATGGGAAGATAAAACCCTTGAATCCAGAAACCTTCCTCATGAACACCTCATTCCTATCGGTAGCGGACCGGATGAGGCTCCCTATCGGGTTTGAGAAAAGTTCCATGATGGTGTCCTCTCTGAATCCGGATGTGGATGCCACCTTCATGTCCACCCCGTCCCTTACAATGAGAGCGATGTGTGTCGCTCCCATGAATCTCGATATCAGATCCATGACCGCCTTGAGACCGGCTTCTCTCTCCTCCCTCTCGAGAAGCGTCTCCATTACCTCTCTCTTGAATTTCAACTCCCTCTCTATCTTCTTCCGACGGCTCACATCCCTCATTACGCAATGTATCGCGGAGAGTTCCCCTCCCTCCCCGAATACGGGTTTCCCCGTGATCTCAACCGGAAAGGGATCTCCCTCCGCGGGTCTGTACATGATCTCCAGGGATGCCGATCTACCCTCTCTTCCCATCACCTCGATGTTTTCGAGTGCTTTCTCGAATTCCCCGGGGTCCGCGAAGTACTTCAGAACATTCTCCCCCACCTCCTCCTCCGGTGCGTAACCTCCGAATTCACGGGCCGCGGGAGACAGGTATTCGAGCGTCATGTCGGGTTTTATGGAGAAAACGACATCCCTCTGGTTCTCGGCAAGGAGACGGAATTTTCTCTCACTGTCCTCGAGACGTTTCCTTGCTTCGATGCTTTCCGTGACATCCTCCCCGGAACCTATCAAGAACCTTATCCTGCCTTCTTCATCCTTCACGAAACTGTTCAACCACTTTATCGTCCTCACCCGACCAGTGGTGGTCAGTATCCCGTTCTGATGTTTCCTGGCGGTCTCCACATCTCCCCGGAGCATCTTCCCGAACACCTCCTTCACCGCCGACCTTTCCGAAGGAGGGATGAATTCCTCGAACCAGTTCCTCCCGAGCACCTCCTCCTTTCCGGCTTCCAGCATCTCCAGACATCTGTCGTTCGCCAGCCGGACGATACCGTTCTCATCCAGTATCACGAATATGCTGTTCGTCATGTCGATGTAGTCCACAAGTTTGAGCCCCTCGATAACGGAGATGGCATCGCGGCTAGGATCCTCAGCCGAATGAGAAGCTCCGGAGGGCCGGGACGCAATTGGGGATGCGGCCATCTGTTTCACCTTGCCAATCAGAGATCTGTCAATCGATTCCCATTCCCGGAGTGAGTCATAGGATCGACTACCTGAAACCCGTATGCAATTGAGTCCTGGAGAATTTATTTAAACGTTTTTCGGTGAATATCGCCAAAAGATACCGTGGATTGAGAAGATTTGATATCGGATAAGACGGATGAGGAGCGGGGGGAAAAATATGAAAGAGGAAAAGATAGCTTGCCATGAAAGTGCATTCCGCGGAAGGGGAGCCGCTTTGGCTCTCGTTCTCATACTCGTCATCTCATCCGTCGGCGGGATCGTTTCGTCCGGTGGAGATCCTGCCAGATTCACTGCCGGCGATATCCTCGTGAATTACCGCATGAACGAGGGAAGCGGACAGATCGCTGCGGATTCCAGCGGGAACGGCAACGACGCGTTTCTCGGTCTTTCGGGTGATGCCGAGGGAGAGGACCCGGACTGGACCGAAGGCATCAACGGCACAGGTCTGAACTTCGACGGCGTGAACGATCTGCTTATGTGCAGTCCCTTCGATTTTCCCGCGACGGAGTTTGCGATCGCCTTCTGGGTCAACATCCCTGACAGCACGTATGATTCCTTCCCCGTATCCTACGCGGTCCCCGGAGAGGACAACGAGGTGCTCATCGTCCTCAGGGGAGACATACATATAGAGATAGATTGGCCGAACGAGTACTATGTCAGCAGGGACCTTCGGGACGGTGTTTGGCACCATCTTGTGGTGACATGGCAGAGCTCCGACGGAAAGATAGACGTGTACATAGATGGCGAGCTCGAGGATTCCGGCACCCTCTCCCAGGGTGTGGAGGTCGTTCAGGGTGGGGCCCTCTCCCTTGGATACGAGCAGGACGAGGTGGGAGGAGGGTTCGAACCGAACCAGGGCCTCCTGGGTTCCATGGACGAGTTCATGATCCTCGGGAAATACATCGCAGGCCCGGAGGTGGAGGAGCTCTATTCGAGCTACATGAGGCCCCCTTCGGGATTGACCGCCGTACCCGGAAGCGGGTTCGTCGACCTCTCGTGGAACGATGTCGTGGACCCGGATCTCGACCATTACGACATCTTCAGGGTGGACCCCGGGAAGATGAACACGGGGCTTCTGGGATTCTATTACGACAACCCGAACCTCACCGACATGAAGATGGTGAGGGTGGATGACAGCATCGATTTTCACTGGGAGGACGGAGCTCCCTCCCCCGGTATGGGAACCGATGATTTTTCGGTCTCGTGGAGGGGGTATCTGAAACTGGAGGAGAGCGGGGACCAGGACATCTACCTGACATACGATGACGGTGCCAGATTGTGGATCGACGGGGAACTGCTGATAGACGACTGGGACAACTCGGGAGAGTACGAATCCTTCACCTGGAAGGACATGGAGGCCGGATACCACAGCATAAGGATAGATTACAGGGAAGCGGACATGAATGCGGCGGTATCCCTGGAGATCGACGGACCCCATTCCCCCAGGATGGTTGTTCCTCCCTCCGATCTCTTCAGCTTCAACATGACGGACTGGGTGAGGATCTCGTCGGTGGATGTGAGCAATTTCAGGGACAGCGGACTGGAGCCGGGCATCCCCAATTTCTATTACGTGACATACGTGCGTTCGGACGGGGGAGAGAGCGGCAGGTCGAATATCACGGCGGCCTCCCCGTCGAACCCGTCGACGCTCATCATCACACCCAACGAGCTCCATACGACCCTCGGGGCCGTACTGGAGACGGAGATCACCGTCGGGAACGACGGCAGGTACAGGGACCTCTTCGAGCTGTCCGTCGGGGAACCATACACGGATTGGGTCGATATCGACAGACCGGGCATCTACCTCTCTCCGGGTCAGAAGGTACATCTTACGGCCAGGATCGGGATTCCGGTGGACGCGGCGGCGGGAACCGCGGGGATCGTCGTGGAGATGAGATCCGACCTGAACGGGGTGGTCCAGTCCGAGACCATATGGGTCGAGATATCAACGGATCCCGTAATACGGAACCTGAAACCGGAGAACGGTTTCAACTCCGGGTCCATGAAGGTTCTCTTCACCTGGGAGACGGACCTGGAAGCAAGCACCATGGTGTACCTGAGGGAGAAGGGTGAATCCGAATACACGGAGCATATCGGGGAGAGCGCAAGGGTCCACATGGTGAACCTTTCGCTGGAAAGGGAGAGGGAATACGAGTTCTACGTGAGGTCGGATTCCTCCTACGGAAGCGCCAGCAGCGAGGTGAGAAGCTTCACAGTGAGCACGGGTATAATATTCTCCGAATCGTCGTATTCGGCCAGGGTCAGGAGGGATTACGATCAGCACTATTCGATAAGGGTGATGAACATCGATGAAAGGCTGCACAGAGCGACCGTCTCGATCGACAACCCGTACGACGATATCGTGATAGGCTTCGTCGGTGACGGTTCGACGGACAGGGACCTCTCCCTTCCTCCCGGAACCTTCAAGAACCTGGATCTTGCGATACATACCCAGGATGCAAGAAATATCGAGCACAGGATGATCCTGAACCTCACGACCATACCCCCCGAGGGTGAGGAGGCCGTTCATGCCTTTGCCGTGCTTTTCGTGAAACTTGACCATGTGTTCGTGAATCTATCGGTGGAGGAGATATCATCTAACCCCTACACCCTTGAGAAGAGGGTAAGGATCACCAATATCGATGATACGGTGACGGATCTCAACGTCTATGCCGATGAGGAGCATGCGTCATACATCAACATGGAACCCGCTGTCCGGCACGGACTGCTGGAAACGGACGGAAGCATCGAGATTGACATATTCCCGCAGCTTCACTTCGCATTCGTGCCGTTCACGGCAACCATATATGTTTCGGCCTTCTACAGAACATACTCGATCGACCTGGACTTCGAACCCCCGGAAGGGTGGGAGGTCTTCTCCGCATCGGTGTATCCGAACTGGGGAGGATTTCCCTTCGTGGAGATCCCCGACGATGATATCGATCTCGACGGTATACCGAACGCGGAGGACCCGGATTCCGACGGGGACGGCATCGAGAACGTTCTGGAACTCTTCCTGAGCCTCGATACCGACAATGACGGTATCCCCAACACCTTAGACATCGACGACGACGGCGACGGGAACCCCGATGTGAGCGACCCCTGGAGAATAGATTTCGACAATGACTGGTATCCCAACTACGTGGATCCCGACAGGGACGGGGACGGTATTCCGAACGAAAACGACACCTATCCCGATGATCTCGACAACGACGGTGTGAACAACGGCCTGGACAACGACGACGACAATGACAGGATAAAGGACGGGGACGATTACCATCCCCATGACCATGACAATGACGGGGAAAATGATGACACCGATACGGATGACGATTCCGACGGTGTGGAGGATTCCTCTGACAGCAATCCCTACGATCAGGACAACGACGGAACTCCCGATGTGTCTGACGGTGACTGGAAGGGCGGGGGAAAGGCGGACCCGAAGAGCAACAAATGGAACCCGAACCCCAGACCTGGAGGCTCACCCGGCAGTTACGGCGGAGGCGGCGGTTCCGATTCCACCGAAGGTGAGGACTGGTACTGCACCAACAAACCCGAGCTGAACCTTGCGGAGCTCGCCGTACTGTTATTCGATATCGGCATGATACTGGTGAAGCTCGGGATAGCCCTTTCCGGAGTGGGAGCCGCAACCGCCACAGCGGTCGCCCTTGGATCCTTCCTGATGAGCATGATAGAGGGGTTTGCGACAAACGCTGCCAAATCGGGATTCCAGAGCATGACGGGAATGAACTTCCACAGCGCGAAGGTGGGAGCCGCCCAGGCCGCACTCGACTGGCTCGGGGTGGGTGGAAGTTCGGGCTCGAGAGCGCCTTCCCGGGGATTGAGGGAGAACATAGGAAGGTTCTACGAGAATTACGCGGAGAACACTTCAAGGTATCCGATGACGGTGATGAACGAATACGGAATACACCATGTCTGGCAGGAGAGAAGGGACGAGCATGTCCAGCTGTACTATTCCCGGAGGGATGTACCTTACAGCGACCCGGGACCTGATATCCAGCTGACCAACTCGAGCCGGGACTGCTCGGATCCGTTCCTGATGACGGATCTCGGCGGATGGATGTACATTGTATGGGCGGAGAATGACGGGGTGTCGGGAAGCATCAAGATGATGAAGAGGGTCACGGATACGAATTGGGGGAACGAGATCACCGTATACGATTCCGCCGGAAACGTCCACGATCCGCAGATGATCATCGATTCCCTTAACAGAAAGCATTTCGTCTGGGTCGATGACAGGGACGGGAACAGTGAGCTCTACACCAGATATACCCGGGATTTCCGGACATGGTCCTCTCCCTACAGGCTGACGGATACATCATATCCGTCCCTCTCGCCGGAGATAGGGGTCGATACATACGACAACGTTCATGTCGTCTGGTCCGACGGGACGGGGTCCTCCAGAGAGATATTCCACATTTTGAGCGCCGACAGGGGAGCTTCCTGGGGGAGTGTTCGGCAGATATCCGATTCCGGTGTGGATGCCGGGGAGCCCAGACTGGGGATCACCGGCGGGAATGTGATGCATGCTGCATGGAGGGATTCGAGGCACGGCGAGAGCGAG
>NJDO01000028.1 GCA_002254385.1 Thermoplasmatales archaeon ex4484_6
TCTCTGCCCATCTATCAAGATGAGATCTCAATCTGTTACCTACGATAACTCCGATGAACGATAGACCGAATGTAACACATCCGATAATGATTGTTGAGAATATTATCTCAGCGCCGAAAACGCCGAAGGATATCCCAACGATCAGTGCATCAACAGATGTGGCCATCGAGAGTGCAATGAGTTCCCTGTGGGATAATAGTCTGCATTCCCTGTTCAGTCTCCAACTCTTAATGGCTTCCTGAATGAATCTTATGCCGATCGCGATCAGTAGAACCACAGCTATCCACCGAGCAAAAGATGACATAACCTCTTTGGATAGAACTCCAAGAATCCACCCTCCGATGAACATCAGAGCTTGAAAGAGACCGAAATAACCTCCCACTTTCAAACCGAGAAAGATCTTGGATCTAGCCCTTGTCATTCCGCAAGATAATGATGCCGCAAAAGCATCAACTGCCAATGATAGGGCAATGATTGCGATATACACAAAGAGCATTCCATACCCCGAGACCTTTTTCGTTCTCCTGATGTCTTACATATAGATTAATTATATGATGGACTATTGGGTATTCCATGAGAATTGCACATATTTCCGATCTGCATGTTTCATCCCCTCTGTTCGAACCTGAATGGGGGGACAAGTTGATCCGTTGTTTGAATGAGGCAGATCTCGATCTTGTCCTGGTAACGGGCGATATCACCATGAATGGTCATCTGTATGAATATCAACTTGCAAAGGAATTCCTGGACAGGATAGAACCGCGAATCATGATAATTCCCGGGAATCACGATGCGATGAATGATGGTTATGAACTGTTCGAGGAGCTCTTCGGAACGAGAAAACCTTTCTTCGAGAACGAGGAAGTTGCGATCCTGGGATTGGATTCCAGCGAACCCGATATCAACGATGGGCAAATAGGCAGACACAATTACCCGATAATCAAAGAGAAGCTTTCAAGGGACAAGGTCAGAATTCTTGCTCTCCATCATCATGTCATCCCGGTCCCGAAAACCGGAAGGGAATGGAACATCCTCTCGGATGCGGGGGATGTCCTCTCGATCTGTATCGACATGGACCTGGATCTCATTCTCTCAGGTCACAAGCATCTTCCTTGGGTATGGGAGCTCCAGGGATCCCATTTCGTGACCGCCGGTACGGCATGTACAAGAAGGTTGAAGGGAAGATCATACCCTTCATACAATCTCATCCGGATCGATGGACAGCATATTCTCCTGGATCAGGTCAATCTCCTGACAGGGGAAAAGAAAAGAATGATCGATAAATTCCACCAACCTTCTCGATCCTGACAAGTGTCCATCTGATGAAACAGAAAATGATCTTCTCGACACATGATGAATCAGGTGGATCTCTGTTTGCCCGTCGAATACTTCCTGAAGTGGGACACGGCCTCCTTTACCTTCTGAGAATTTTCGGATGAACAAACAAGAAGACCCTCTTCTGATAGAACTACAATAACATCGGAAAGTCCCACAACTGCAATCTTCCTTTTCGACCTAGATTTCACAAGGATGTTACTTGACCCCGGAAGTGCTATGGAATCTGTTTCATTCGAGGGACCTTCCATTTCCATGATGGAAAGCCATGATCCGATATCACTCCATGAAAAGTCCCCCTTCACGACGTAAACCATTTCGGATCTCTCGAGAAGAGCGTTGTCGATACTTATGCTCTCAACGGAACGATAGGCTTCATTAACGGAACGAGGCTCCCTCGGATCAACTCCCTTCAACGGAATGAACACCGAAGGAGCCCACATCTCCATCTCGCGCAAGAACGTATCCCTTTTCCATAGGAACATTCCCGAATTCCAAAGATGCTTTCCACTGGCAGCAAATGATCTCGCCTTGACAAGCTCCGGTTTCTCTATGAAGGACCTTGCTTTGTTGACCCCGGGAGAGATCTCATCTCCGATCTCGATGTATCCATATCCCGTTTCCTCCCTGGTGGGTGCAATACCGAACGTGTAGATCCCGTCATGGGCCCGCATCGACTTGACCGCCCGTTCAAAAGATTCCCAATAACGATCGACATCCCCGATGTAGTGATCTGCGGGAACGATCAGGACCGGTTCATCATCATCCGCAGCCAACGTTCCGATCATGCATGCGGCAGCTGTGTTCTTTCCGTGCTCCTCTCCCAGAATATTCTCCACGGGAAGCTCCGGCAATTCCTCCCTTGTCAGGTCGACAAACCTTTCGGACGTTATTATCATTATGTCCGAAGGAGAGAACCTCTCCCTCAATCGGTCATACGTGTTTTTCAGCAGGGACCGGTTATTGAAGAGGTGAAGGAACTGCTTTGGTCTGTCCAGGGTGGAATACGGCCAGAATCGTTCTCCCGAACCACCTGCCAGTATTACCGCTTTCATGATATCTCACACCGGGAAAGGATAGGATGATATATAATTCCGCCCATCATTCGGGATTGGGTGGAGAACCTCGTTCATTTACCATTCAACCCCTGTCAGTGAGAGGGATTCATGATCGTCGAATTCCTGCAGTCCGTTTGAAAGATGCTCGTTTCCTGCCGGACCATTCATAATTTATAGAATACATACGAGGTATCCGCATCATGCAATACCTGAGAGATCCGGACGAGCTGGTCAGTATCATTGTTGTTCACATTTCGTGGAGAGCGATCTAAAAATAATACCATTAAAAAAAGAACGGAGTGAAAGATAAACCAACCCCCGTATTCCAATCCCCTCTCATTACCCCACAGATGGACGACTAGACCACGATTATATATATAAAAGAACCTTTTTCACGTTTTTTCATTTGGTATCTTATATTTATATATTTGCAATGCATTGATGCATTGCATGAGGCTGCCTCCATGACGAATAACGAGCCGGACATCATCAAAGGAAGGATTTTAATGCTTCTGCGTTCGGAACCCAGAGGTTTGACCATATCGGAAGTCGCAAGAAGCATCAAGCTGAACAGGAATTCCACGGCAAAATACCTGGACATCCTCCAGGAGAATGGACAGGTGGAGATGAAGGCCGCGGGAAAGGCCAAGATCTTCAGTATTTCCCACAGGATCCCTATTGCAGGACTCCTCAATTTCTCGAATGACCTGATCCTCGTTCTGGACGAGAACCTCCGCATCGTGGATGCGAATGAGAAGTTCCTGGAATTCTTTGAAAGGAAGAAAGAGATGCTCCTTGAAGTCAAACTGCAGTCCACAGGGTTGCCCATCTTCACAAGCAAAGAAAGTATTGCAAAGATAAGGAATGCGATAAAGGGGGAGGAGAGTGCATTCGACATGGAGATCAAACTTATCGAGGAACGTCACTATTTTCAGGGGAAGCTCGTTCCGACCACGTGGGGTGATGGAAAGAAAGGTGCGACCATAATCATGGAGAATATCACGGAAAGCAGAGTGGCAGAGGAGAAGCTGAGGGAGAGTGAGGAGAAGTACCGGACCCTTATCGAAAATCAGGGAGAGGGGCTGGTCATAAACGATGAACACGACCGTTTCATCTTTGCAAATCCGGTGGCCGAGGAATTGATGGGCGTTCAACCGGGCGGTCTGATCGGGAGGTCCGTGGACGAATTCGTTCCCGAATCGGAGAAAAGAAGGATTGCAAGGTTCAATGAAAGACGAAGGAAGGGGTACAAGGACACATACCAGATCAACATCAGAAGGGATGACGGATCCAGAAAGGTCATACTTCTGACGGCAACCCCGAGATTCGACAAGTTCGGGAAGTTCATAGGTTCCTTCGGCGTATTCAGGGATATCACCCTCATGAAGGAGAACGAGAGAAAGCTCAAGACAAGCGAGGAAAGATACAGAGCACTGTTCGAATCTTCTTCCGATTCCATCTTCATACTGAAGGGGAAAAGGATCGTTCAGTGCAACAGATCCAGCATCGAGATGTTCGGGTCCGCAGGAAAGGATGATCTGATTGGAACGGAACTGATATCGTTGTTTCCGGATACCCAGGATGACGGAACGAGATCCGATGAGGAACTGGATGAGAAGCTTGCCGAGGCAAGGGTCAAGGGATCTTCGAATGCGGTATGCAGGTGCCTGAGAAGGGATGGTTCCAAATTTCTCTCGGACATGAGGATACAGAAGGTCGTGACCGGTGGGGAGACCCTGTACCAGGTGACCATCAGGGATATCTCGGAAATAGTTGAAACACAGAGAAAGCTGCAGGAGAATCAGAACCGCCTGAACAATATCCTTTTATCCCTCTACGACAGCTTCATAGGGATCATAAACAGGGAAATGAAATACGAATATTTCTGGGGTTCACCGGAACTGGATTTGCGATACGGTATAAATGCCGATGATGTGCTGGGGAGGTCGATCTTCGAATTCGCACCAGCGGACAAGAGGGAAGAGTTCGAACATCTGATAAATGGAATATTCGACACAGGCATCCCCACCAGGATGGAGGTATCGATGGATTTCGGCAATAACAGATTCTGGCAGCTCATGTCCCTGTCGCCCTACGTGGACGAGAACGGCAGCATCCCCTACGTCATCCAGTACGCGATCGATACCACGGAAAAGAACAGGGCGGTGGAGGCATTGAAAGAGATCGGGGAAAAGTACAGACTCCTTGAAGAGAACCTATCCGATGTTATCTGGATGGCAGACAGGAATATGAACTACACGTACATCAGTTCATCTTCCGTGCATATGACGGGGTATGATCCGCAGGAGCTTATCGGAACCTCGATCCTGGGAAGGGTGGAGAGTTCCTTTCTGGAGAGACTCAAGAGGCAGGAGGAGAAAATATTCTCGGATTTCATCTCCGGAAGGAAGGTTACGAATAGGAACATGAAATTCGAGCTTCCCCTGAGAATAAAAAATGGAGATCTGATGTGGGCGGAGATCAATGTCACCATTCTCACGGATGAGGACGGGACGCCCGTCGGATTGACAGGTGTCACGAGGGACATATCCGAGCGGAAGAAGGCCGAGGCCGAGATAGCGAAATTCTCGACGGCCTTCAGGGCAGCGGTGGATTCGCTGATCATCACCGATGAAAGGGGCAGGGTGTCCGACCTGAACGATGCGGCAGTGGAACTGCTTATTGGAAACACGGAGAAGAAAGTTTTCGGCACGGAGGTTTCAAGGCTCATCAGGTTTTCTCCGAAGGATGGATGGAAGAGATATCTGAAGGGGATCGAGAATGAGGAAAAGGAACCTCTCAGGAATGCAAAGGGGGAGGTTTTGAGGCCCGATGGTTCAAGGATCAAACTGGAGATCAATGCTTCACCCCTGATCCATCATGGAAACGGTATCCTCGGTATTCTTATCGTCGCAAGGAGTGTGGCCAGCGGGTCCCATTGAAGTTTGGAGGCCTTGGGAAGGAGGTCAAGATGGGGAACAACCCTGATCGTCCGCAGCTTCCCCGATAATGGTGTCCGGGATGGACATCGGTTGAAGAAGGCTCCGACAGAAAACAGAAGGCCCCAACCACATGAGATCGGATGTTCGACATCGGAAAGAGGTATTCAAAGGGAAGAAGGACCGAATGTTTCCAATTCCGATATGATGGAGAATATCGGGAAAGCCGGGTCACCTTCCCGGATACAGATCCTAACATGCTTTTTTCGACTATCTCATAACAGGATAACCACCCAAAACGATTGGAGCAGGAGGCCATCTTGGGAAGAGAGGAGAATAGATGAATAAAAACTTAATGCCCGACCGAAGTCGAGCACCTCCTGCTCCATCTAAAGATAGGGCATTGTTCTATTAAAAGCTAATCGTTGAAATGTCTATCAAAGAAAATAAGACCTGGAGCTTCCTGCCGGGCATCGAACGGTTGATATCCACATTCTCGAAAATATTCCACAATATCAATGATTTATGAAAGATCACGTCCCGTCAGTTGACATCTTTCCTTGAAATGGCCGCTGAAGAAAAAGCAAGGAATACAGCGGTGAGGACGAGCAATACCATCATGGCTCCGGACAGACCCGCCCTTTTACTGCCTTCGGAGTAGACCCTCACCATATGGGTACTGAGAAAGATGGATCGTATGTAATACATGATGGTGAGCTGTGAAATATTCAGGGGAATGTTCACCATGAACACCTCCCAGAAGAAAGACAATATCAGACCCGCCACCAGGGGCCATCTGAAGATCACGCCTATGAAGGAGAAGAGGGCAAGATACACCAGGAGGCCCAATGCCAATGACCCTTCAAGAGCCGCGAGCATCGGAAGATGATCCCACATGTTCCCCGTGGAAGTGTGAAGGGAGAATGTGAAGAATGTCAGAACCGCAGATACGGAGAACAGGAGGAAAAGTGAAATGAATGTTCCAACGAACTTGTAGAGAAGGACCTCGAACCTCCTCGATGCCCTAGTGAAAAGATATACGATGTTCCTGGATCTTATCTCATCGTTCAGCATGGCCGTTCCATAGATGAGCGTGAACATCAGGAGCAGAATCTGGAGGTAAATCAGTATGCCGATCGTGTAGAAAGCCTCCGGCCACTGCCCAGGAAGATCGGGGGGATCGATCACGGTATACAGTGCGATGAAGAATGGAATCAGAAGTATGGGTACGGCAAGGAACATCCACCTGTTGATCAGCGTTGTCTTTACGGTCCTGGCTACCTGCACCGATGCCCTGTTGTACCAGGACCCCTTCTTTGCTTCCTCGCCTTTCGTCATCTATTCCACCAGATATTCGAACACCGCATTCAGATTGTCATCGGGCGAATCAATGGATTCGATGTGAAACGAATCCTCCACCACAAGATCCTGCAGATCGTTGTAGAATCTGTTCGGATCGGAGGTTCTGACAAGCAGTTCTCCATTCTCACCTATGCTCAATGTCTTGACCTCTTCGAGTGATGTCAATCTCCCGGCAAGTACCCGTGCGTCGGGGGTCATCACCCTTATGGTAAGTGGAAATCTGTCAAGGGAATCCCTGATCGCATGGATGTTTCCCTCCGCGACCAGCTTTCCATTATCGATTAGAACGATGTTCTCGGTCATCCTTTCAACCTCATGCAGCACATGGGATGAAATGATTATGTTCTTCCCCTTCCTTTCCAGCTCGAACAGGAGCTCGATTATCTTCATTCTTCCTATGGGGTCCGTCCCTGCAAGGGGTTCGTCAAGAACGATAAGGAGGGGGTCATGGACAAGGGCCTGGGCCATCTTCACCCTCTGCCTCATGCCCTTGGAATAGTTGGAGATCGGGCGGTCCATATCCTCTTCCATCCCCACCATTTCCATGGTCCGGAGGGCCCTCCCGGCGGCCTCCTCTCGGCCCATGCCGGAGAGCCTCCCGCAGAAACTTACGAAGGAGAGACCGGTCATATCCCTGAAGAATGCATCCTGTTCGGGGCAGTATCCCATCTTCATGTAAACCCCCGGATTATCCCAGGGATCCTCCCCGAGAACCTGTACGGAACCCTTGGAGGGCCTGATCTGGCCCGTGATGAGCTTCAGCATTGTGGACTTTCCGGCACCGTTGGGTCCCAGAAGTCCGGTTATCCCCTGACGGAATCTCAGCGACACATCGTTGAGACCCATTACCTGACCGTAGAATTTGGACACCGATCTCAGTTCGATAACGGGGTCCTTCATTTCACCACCCCCTTCCTGAACCTCACCAGTATCAGGGACCAGCTGATCACCACCAGTCCCGCCAGTACCAGGGCCATCCAGTACCATTCGATCCCCGTGCCCGACGAGTCGTAACCCAGTCCGAAAAGGGGTTCGAACAGCTTCTTCATCACGTAATTCATGTTGAGCAGTTTCAGATGGTCCCTTCCGAATATCGCAAACAGGATGTCGGATATCGTCGAACTGAATATGAACAGAACGAATATACCCACCCCTGCAAGGATCCACTTCCTCACCATCGAGGAGAAGGCCATGGAGACCGATGTGAACACCGTGAGTGCGATGATGTAGGAGAGGATCATCGCTCCGAGTATGTAGCTGTGTTCGATAATGTATCGGATGTCCCTTGTCGAAAAGGACATACCCGCAAGGAACAGAACGATGGCCGGCACGATGGTTATGGTAGAGAGGGTGATGAAGAGAGCGGATGCCTTCGAGAGAAGATAATCGAACATGGTGACGGGTCTAGATAGATAGAGTGCTATCGAATTCTCCTCGATGTCCCTCCCGACGATGCCGGCTCCTGCAAAAGCCGAAAGAAGGATCAACCAGAGATATCTCTCGTAGAAGAAACCGCCGCCCCACAGGATCTGATGATATCTCTCTCCCGGCTTTTCCTCCTCATCCGAGGAGCCCGTGATGGAAAGCGTCACGTGCCTGGCTTCCGTAACATGAAAGTATGAATCCGAGATATCAGTGGCCGTTACCATCAGGGAATATCCGACCCTGTAGGGCATGTAACCTGTCGATATCACCATGGTGATGTCGATCTCCTCTCCGGGTTCAAGGCTCACCCCGGGACCGGAATCCCCGGGATACATGAACTCCATGTAGGCGGAAGGGTCGGCCACCGGGAACTGAAGCACGTCCAACACGAGCTCGACCGTGGAATCCCCATCGTTGAACAGATGGAGGATCAATGTGAACGATTCCGGGGCCTCCGCGGATATCCCGTACGGTCCGGGTGCATCCTCCTCCACCCGGATCCCGAAGGAAGGGAGGAAATATGTGGCGGGAATTCCCATCTCCCTTCTTACCGTTTCGTTGCCCGGATCCAGCATGAACACCGTACCGCATGACCTTATCCTCACGTCGTAGAGCTCAGTACCGCCGGCCGAGATGTCCTCCTTCAGGGAGCCGGGAAAGCATACGATACCGACCAGCCTCGATGTGTTGTGAATGTACATACTGTTGGAAGCCTGATCGATACCTTCCACCGGCTCCGGTCTGACTCCACCCCCCTTCGGGCCTCCCATCTCCCGATCGTAATACGCTGCACCGCGCTGACCGGAGATCGAACTGAACACGTCACCTTCCGATACAATGGAGAAACCCCTTTCCGGAACGGTGATATTGACATGTACGATGGCGGAATCACCGGTTCCCAGTACCCTCTTCCCCTGGATGTAATGCTCCTCCTCCCACAGAGGACTGGGGAGCATCACCATTGTCTCCAATTCATCCGCATCATTCCCGGTGTTCGAAACGATGTACGAGACCGAATAGGTCTCTCCGGGAACGACCAGTATCCTGGCATCCTGTCCGACCACCGGTTCGACCGTGAACAGCACATCCGGGTCCAGAGCCCCGTATTCATCCTTTAGGGAAACCTCGGTTGCACCGAACACTATGGACAGCAGATGGAAGAAAACGAATATGTACGAGAGTATGATGATTCCCTTGGACCACGGGGATCTCAGCGTCTGACCCAGATTCGTCACGATCATCCTGTATATCCTGTAGCTTCTTCCCCTGTAGGTCCCCTTGAAGGACCTGTAATCCTTTGTGGGGCTCCTTCCCGAATGATGCTCCCTTTCGGAGATGGGACCGTTGGATCCGCCCCCGTCGTTTCGGGCCTTTCCGGATGCGGCTCGCTTCCGCTCAAAGGGTGTATCGGCAGCACCGGTCATCGGACCTCACCCCTCTTTATGTTCCTGACGAACAGGTCCTCAAGTGTCAATGTGAACCTTCTGGCATGCCTTATCTGGATTCCCTTCCCCCTGACCTCCCTGAAGAGGGAGTCGAGCAGTCCCTCCCGGTACGGCACCTTGAAAAGGGAGCCGGTCCGGACCGCGTCCAGCCCCATATCCTTCAGTATCCCGAAGAAGAGGTCCTGGTCGCCCTTGATCCTTATCTCGTAGAACGCGGACTCACCCTTCAGTTCCGAAATGTTCCCCTGCTCCACGATCCTGCCCTCATCGAGAATGATCACGCTTTCACAAACATGTTCCACATCCGGAAGGAGATGTGACGAGAACAGGATGTTCTTCCCGTGTGACGAGGAGATGTCCAGTATGAGATCCAGCATCTCCTGCCTGCCCTTGGGATCCATTCCATTGGTTGGTTCGTCCAGAATGAGAAGCTCCGGGTCGTGAACAAGGGCCTGAGCGAGTTTGACCTTCTGCTTCATTCCCGTGGAATAGGTCCCGACGGGCCTGTATCTCTCATCCCCTATTCCGACATAATGGAGAACCTCATGGGCCCTCTGCATGGAATCGCCGGGCGGAAGGCCCGATACTTCCCCCATGAACTTTACGAAGGAGAGCGCGTTCATGGAGTTTATCAGGCAGTCATCCTCCGGGACATATCCTATTCTCTGCCGGGATGAGACCTTCCCCTCACGCGTGGTGCTGTCGTAGCCCAATATGTTGAAGCTTCCGTCCGTGAGATCCAGGAGGCCGAGAAGGCATTTGATCAACGTTGACTTTCCGGCTCCGTTCGGACCGAGCAGTCCCACCGAACCCGGGGGGATGGTAAGGTCCACCCCCTTCAGTGCCTCGAGCTCCCCGTACCTTTTCGAGAGACCGTGGGTCCGTACAATCCATGGGAGCTCGCTTCCATTCATGATGTCCAGCACCCAATCATCGAATTCTCGATTTATAGTTTGTCGTGGATGCCGTCGAACGGATAATGACCTGCCGCGGCGAGGCCCCGGGTCCTTTCGATGGGGCATCCGGGTAAATTTGATATACATGGCAGCGATGGTCTACACGGTCCCGATGAGCGATGATGAGTACATAACAGTCGTGTCAGGCCTTCCGAGATCCGGAACCTCATTGATGATGAACATGCTGGAGAAGGGAGGGCTCGTCCCCCTGACGGACCATCTGAGGAAACCGGACGAGGACAACCCCAGGGGCTATTACGAGTTCGAGAGGGTGAAGAAGCTCCCCGATGATACGGGATGGCTCCCCGAGGCGAAGGGGAAGGTTGTCAAGATCCTTGCGGAGCTGGTGAAGTACCTGCCCCCGGGATACCGGTACCGGATGGTTTTCATGATGCGGAACATAGACGAGATAATCGCATCCCAGAGAAAGATGATGGAGAGAAGGGGGGAGGGCCCGGATGACTCATCGGACGAGGAGATGGCAGCCCTTCTTCGCAGGTACCTCAAGATGCTCAAGCAGGAGGTGAACTCCAGGGAGGACACGGAGGTCTGCTACATCTCCTACAACGATCTCATGACCGATCCGGACCCCTGCATGGACGAGCTCCTCGAATTCTTTGACGGGAAGCTCGACAGGACCAGAATGAGAGAGGCGATCGATGCCAGACTTTACAGGAACAGGGCCTGACAGCCGAATTCGGGATCCGTTCCGGAAATCATTTCGTGAAATATCATGACAATATATAAATAGTCTTAATGCCTTTGCATTAAATAACATTAAGAATTGCCCAAAAGAAGTGGTGTTTGACATGACCGAGGAAAGAAAACATACGACGGTATCGATACCCCTCCCGCTGTACAGGAACATAAAACAGAGGATCAAGGGGACGGGGTTCACGTCCGTTTCCGATTACGTGACCTACGTCCTCAGGGAGGTCCTTGCCTCCCTGGAAGAGGAGGAGAAGGAGGAAGTATTCTCCGCGGAAGAGGAGGAGAAGGTCAAGGAAAGGCTCCGTGCACTCGGGTATCTTGATTGAGAGGGGGGCGGAAAATGGTGAACAGGCCCCACGGCGGAAGACTTGTGAGAAGGACCCTTGGCGAAAAGACGGTCAGGAGGATACTCGGCGAGGCGCATGAATATCCAACCCTGGACATCGACGAGACACATGCTGTTGACATCAGCTCGATAGCCCACGGGATATATTCCCCCCTCACGGGATTCATGATGTCCGATGAGCTTCAGAGCGTGCTTGCCAACATGAGGCTCCCCGATGATGTCCCATGGACTATCCCGGTCGTTCTCGACACGGACAGTGTACCGGATGACCTGGAAGAGGGGGACATACTCATCCTGAGGTACAACGGGCGTCCCATGGCAAGGATGTTCGTGGACGACATCTTCGGTTTCGACAGGAAGGAATTCGCCGGCTCCGTATTCTCCACCGACGATGCCGCCCATCCCGGTGTGAAAAGGGTGTACGGGATGGGGAAAACACTTCTCGGCGGAGAGATCGAGATGCTTGAGGACATCGAGAATCCGTTCTCATCCCACACACTCTATCCCGACGAGACGCGTGTTCTGTTCAGGGAAAAGGGGTGGGAGACCGTTGTGGCCTTCCAGACGAGGAACGTGTCCCACCTGGGCCACGAATTCCTCCAGAAGACGGCGGCAACCTTCGTTGACGGACTGTTCATAAACCCCGTCATAGGAAAGAAGAAACCGGGAGATTTCAGGGATGACGTCATACTGAAGACATACGAGGTTCTGACCTCCAACTACTACCCCAAGGAGATCACCCACATGTCCATACTCAGATACGAGATGAAATACGCCGGCCCGAAAGAGGCAATACATCATGCCATCATGAGGAAGAACTTCGGATGC
The DNA here is from genome assembly GCA_002254385.1 of Thermoplasmatales archaeon ex4484_6. Taxonomy (GTDB): domain Archaea; phylum Thermoplasmatota; class Penumbrarchaeia; order Penumbrarchaeales; family Penumbrarchaeaceae; genus Penumbrarchaeum. Next base: position 12,406 of record NJDO01000028.1, read on the forward strand.
ACCCATATCATCATAGGACGGGACCATGCAGGCGTCGGGAACTACTACGGTCCCTTCGACGCCCAGGAGATATTCAAGGAGTTCCCGGACCTCGGAATGGAACCCATGAAGTTCCCGGCGTTCTTCTACTGCCGCAAATGCGAGAACATCGTCAATTCCAAGATATGCCCCCATGATAAGCAATATCATGACTTCCTCTCCGGGACGAAGATGAGGGAGATGCTCAAAACTGGCGAGCTCCCGAAACCCTACCAGATGAGGAAGGAGGTCTTCGAGACCATCAGGTCCTTCGATAAACCCTTCGTGGAATGATACCATGTTCATCGTTCACCACTGGGATACCGACGGCATCTGCTCCGCTGCGAAGATCATCGATCTTTTCGAACCGGAAGATCCGGTGAACATGACGCCCCCGATAGGGGAGTTCCGGCTCGATGACAGGATCCTGGACGAGATGGAGAGGCATGATGAGATATTCATCCTCGATCTGAACATACCCTCGGCCGTCGAGAGGATCGGGAAGAGGGTGACCTTCATCGACCACCATGACCAGGAACCAATACGCAACCCCCTGGTCACCCACATCAACCCGGTCCTTGCGGGGGATCGGGAGGGACGGTTCCCCTCATGCACCACGGTGATATCGTGGAAGTTCGACAGCTGGGATCTCCTCTCGGCCCTCGGTGCGGTGGGCGATGTGGGGGAAGCTTCCCTGAAGCATGACGGGGTCAGGAAGGTGCTCGAAAGGGAAGATCTGGATATCGGAAGGGCTGCAAGGATTGTGTCGCTGCTCGATTCCAACTACGTATCCATGGACAGGGATGCCGTTGAGTCCGCCGTCGGGAAGGTACTCGAGGGCGATGTCAGGGATATCATCGAAGATCGCGATTGGAACGCAAGGTTGAAGGCCATCGATAATGCGGTGGAAGAGGCGCTCTCGAAGAGGATTGAGAAGGGGCCCTACTGCATCATCGACATAACAACACCGTATAATGTTATCTCCCGCATCGCAAGGACCGCCGTATGGGAGCTCGGATTTGCGGGAGCTCTCGTTGTAAACAGGGACCTGAACGGCAGGGCACAGACATATCTCAGGATAGACCCCGAAAGGGAAAAGGGCATCGACATGAGGGGATTGATCGATGCTTTGAGGAAAATGGACATCAACGCGGGAGGCAAGAGGGAGGTTCTGGGCTCGGTGTACCCGGCGGAAAGGGTGAACGAGGTTGTCTCCCTTCTTGCATCTCACATAGGAATGGAAGATGAATGGAAAAAGGAGGGTTAGCGATGAACGAGAACGGATACAAGGGATTCACGATCTGGCTGACGGGACCGAGCGGTGCGGGAAAGACATACCTGGCCAACGGTCTCAGGGAATACTTCGAGAGGAACGGGATTCCGGTGGAGATTTTCGACGGCGATTCCGTCAGGAAGAGGCTCTACCCCGACATCGGTTTCTCCGCGGAAGCCAGGAGGATGCACAACAAGATTGTCATTAATCATGCGAGATTGATGACCAAACACAACATACCAAACATAGTATCCCTCATCTCCCCGTTCCGGGACGTCAGGGAGAAGGCAAGGTCCGAGATAGGGAACTTCGTGGAAGTGCTCGTCGATTCCACCAAGGAGGTGAGGATCGAGAGGGACCCCAAGGGACTCTATGCCAGGGCCATCAAGGGTGAGATATCCAACCTGACAGGGTACGACGGCGTCTACGAGCCCCCGAACGACCCGGAGGTCATAGTCCGATCACACGAGCAGACCTTGGAGGAAGAGGTGGAAGCCGTCATCTCCAAATGCAGGGAGCTCGGATTCATCTCCTGATCCCGGGAGGGTATCATATGGACCGTCGGCAGCTGGGGAAGCTCTCTCTTCCCGTCCTGCTGATGCTGAGCGTCCTTGCCCTGCCGCGTCCGGACGGTCTCTCATACGAGGGGCAGGCGATGTTCGCCGTGCTCGCGTTCTCCATCCCGATGTTCCTGCTCCAGCCCATACCACTCGGACTTGTCGGCGTACTCGTCATGGTCCTCCCCCTGATCCTCGGCGCTGCCGACGTGGGGTCGACATTCTCCGCTTTCGGCAACCCGGCCGTGTTCTTTCTCATAGGGGCCTTCATGATCTCGGCAGCCATGGAAAAAACGCCCCTTCACAGAAGGATATCGCTGCTTTTCCTCAGAACCGCCGGAAGCTCTCCCAGGATGCTAGTTCTGTTCACGATGCTGTCCGGAGCTTTCCTCTCGTTCCTCATGCCCGAGCACGGTGTCATCGTGCTCCTTGTCCCCATAATCACCTATGTTGCAGCATCCATCGGTCTCGTCCCGCTGAGGTCCAATCTGGGAAAGGGGATGCTCATCGGTGCGGCCTACGGCTGCACGATCGGAAGTCTCGGGACACCCCTGGGCGGAGCCAGGAACCCTCTCACAATAGGATTCCTCATCTCGAGGGGGATAGAGGTGAACTTCCTCAGATGGATGGAGCTCTCTCTTCCACTGGTGCTGCTCTCCATCCTGCTCGTATGGGGCATGCTCGTCCTGATCTTCCCACCGGAGATGAAGAGGATAAAAACGATCCCGCAGGTCCTCGAGGATGAACTGGGCGGGCTCCCCCCCGTAACGGGAAGGAACCTCCTCGTCTCCCTGACCCTCCTGCTCATCATCGCATCGTTCATCATCCTCCCATCGCTGTTCGGCGTCGACCTGACCCTCATCGCACTTATCGGAGGTGTCGCCATCTTCCTTGTCGGGGGGATGAGATGGGAGGACGTGGAAAGCAGGATACCCTGGGGAATAATCCTCCTCTACGGCGGCGCGATAACCCTCGGGGTCCATCTTATAGAATCGGGCGGAGCATCGTTTCTGGCCGACAGGATCGTTGACATTACGGGGGGCTCTCCGTTCCTTTCCATACTTCTCGTGGTGATCCTGACCAAGCTGCTTACCGAGTTCATGTCGAACACCGCAGCGGTCTCGGTGCTGCTCCCCATAGGATCCGCCGTCTTCCTCGCTGCGGGTCTGCCAGTGGAGATGGGGGCCATGCTCGTCGGATTGTCCGGAGGGCTTGCGTTCATGTTCCTGATATCCACCCCCGGAAACCTAATATCGTTCACATCCGGTTACTTCTCCCAGAAGGACCTGCTGAAAGCGGGTCTCCTCGTGAATCTGGTGACGATAGCCGCCGTGTTCCTTACCGCATATACTTACTGGAAGCTCATAGGTGTTTGGTGATGTTCGATAAGGTGATGATTTCGGTCCCGATGGAACAGTTCCCCTCCCTTGCATTCGAGAGGGCCAGGGATCTGTCCGAATACCTCGGCTCACGGCTTCTCGTATCGTATGTGATCGAGGACGATCTCTTCGAGAGGGTATCCGCCTCGTCGCTGCATGTTGTCACCGGGAAGGACCAGGAGCTCTGGGAAAGGAAGATGATAGCAACCCACGAGAAGATAGCAAGGGATGTTGTCGTGAAGGAGGCGAAAAGGCTCACGGGAAGGAATGACCTCGAGCTCAGGATCGTGAGGGGAGGATATGCTGGGGCCCTGTCCAGGGTCATAGAGGAGGAGGGATGCGATATGATCCTCATGGAGTACCACTCCTTCGACCTGCTCAAATACAGGATAATGGACAGGTCGCCGGTCCCCGTATGGATAGAGAGGCACAAGGGCCCCATAAGGCGGATCGGTCTCTTCTGCACGAACCTGGCACCCAACGAGAGAGCACCCGGTGCAGCAAGGAAGCTGAAGAAGGCATTCGGTGCCGGACTGGAATCATATTACATCCTGGATCCCGGGGGGGACGTGGACGAGGGGAGGGAGGAGCCGGAACTGATATCCGCAAGGGACCGCATCAAATGGACCGGGGTGGTCCATGATAGGGTGGAGAGCTTCATCACGAAGAGATCTAAGGAGAACGACCTGGACCTCATAATCCTTGGGAGGATAAGGAAGAGGGGCTACTTCCACCTCAGATCCAAATTCGCGAAGAAGACGGGAGCTTCCGTCCTGCTCATCAACTGAACTACATTTTACTTCTTTCGACGAACATGCATGTTATAAAAAAACGAAATTGAGTGATAATGCGTTCGCATTCAAATATAAGCCAAACAATGCGGGCTTCATTCGACCGTGCAATCACCGCTTCTTACAAATGCATTCTGTCTACTATCCATATATTTGGAGAAACAAACAATCGGCCATCTATAGTTTCCATATAATAAAAAAATTCATGAGCATTAACCCTATGCTGATCGATGCTCACAATAAAAGAGTGAAGATTCAGTGTATTTCACCGAATCTTCATACAAAATACATTATCCAATATAAAATGTTGAGAGAAGGGATTGATGTTAACAAGGTCTTATCACGAATTGCCGAAATCTTTTATATGAATGCAATCCATTGTGATTGCAGGGTGATTCCTGATCAACTCGAAAACATTCGATAATATTAAAGGAAAGATCCCTCACTTGTTC
>NJDO01000105.1 GCA_002254385.1 Thermoplasmatales archaeon ex4484_6
GTGGCCCGCACGCCGACACCGGCCTCACCGGGAGGAAGATAATAGTGGACACGTACGGTGGTGTGGGTTCACACGGGGGGGGAGCCCTTTCGGGAAAGGACCCTTCAAAGGTTGACAGGTCCGGTTCGTACATGGCAAGGTATGTGGCCAAGAACCTCGTCAAGGCGGGTCTGGCTGACCGCATGGAAGTGCAGATCGCATATGCCATCGGTGTTGCCCGGCCGGTCTCCCTGATGGTCGATGCCTGCGGTACGGAGAAAATACCGGAAGAGGAGATCGAATCTCTGGTAAGGAATAACTTCGATCTGAGACCCAGGGCGATCATCGACAAGCTGGACCTTCTCCGGCCCATATACAGGAAAACGGCGGCATACGGCCATTTCGGCAGGGAGGGATTCCCGTGGGAAAGAACCGACATGGCAGATCTACTCAGAGAACAGGCTGGAATCTGAATGGAAGACATCAAGGAAAAGGGAATGGCAAGACTCGGATGGGCCGAGGAACACATGCCCGTTCTGAAAGAACTTGCAAAAGAGATCCGCGAAAGAGGTTCACTCAAGGATAGGAGAATAGCAATGGCCCTCCATACGGAGGCCAAGACGGGTGTGCTGGCCCTGTCCCTTGCCAGGGCGGGAGCCCTTGTGAGACTCGTTTCCTGCAATCCCCTGTCCACCGACGATACGGTGGCTGCGGCGCTCAAGGGAACCCATCCGAATCTGGCAGTGAGAGCCAAAAAAGGCGAGTCCAGGGATGAATACTATTCCAACCTCAACTGGGCTCTCGATATGAAACCGCATATACTCATTGATGACGGCGGCGACCTTGTGAAGCTTGTCCATACCGAGAGACAGGATATGCTGCCCGGTATTCTCGGTGGATGCGAGGAGACGACCACCGGCATCATCAGGTTGAAGGCGATGGAGAGGGAGGGAAAGCTGAGGTTCCCCGTTATGAATGTCAACGACTGCGCCATGAAACATCTGTTCGATAACAGATATGGCACCGGCCAGTCCACCCTGGACGGCATCCTTACGGCCACGAACATCACCCTTGCGGGAAAGAGGATACACGTTGCCGGATACGGCTGGTGCGGAAGAGGTATTGCGATGCGCATGAAGTGCCTTGGTGCGGTCGTATCCGTGTCCGAGGTGGACCCGGTAAAGGCCGTTGAAGCCGCCCACGACGGGATGATCCCCGTATCCATACTGGAAGCGGCACCCGTGTCTGATATCACAATAACGGCAACGGGCTGCAAGGGGGTCGTATCACGGGCCGTCATAGACGAGTTGAAGGACGGCTGCATCCTTGCCAATTCCGGACATTTCGACAACGAGATAGACGTCTCCTATCTGGAGGAATTCGAGAAGAAAAGGATGAGGGAGCATGTCGTCCAGTATGATGTCAACGGGAAACGGGTGAATCTCATCAGTGAAGGGAGGCTCGTCAACCTTGCCGCCGGACAGGGGCATCCCGTAGAGATAATGGATATGTCCTTTGCGCTACAGGCAGCGGGTGCTGAGATGATCGCACTGAACAGATTCGAGAACAGGGTCATACCGTTCCCAAGGGAGATCGATGAGAGAATAGCAAGGATCAAGCTTCGTGCCATGGGATTCTCCCTGGATGAGCTCACGGAAGAGCAGAAGGAATACCTCTCTTCATGGGAGGAAGGAACATGATACCGCTGCAATCCCGGTGGTTTCGAAAAGGGATTTATACAATGTTGCCATTGCACGAAACACACTCTTTGTGGGGGGTGTGAATGGAAGATATAAGGAAGAGAAGCCCTCTGTTAAACAGGAAGATTCCGGAAAGGCCAGGGACTTTCAAGCTCTGGTGCGGAAAGGTTCAGGGCCTGTGCGACGGAACCCTTTGCACATCCTGCCACATGTTCCCCTACAAGGACCTTGATTCGAATTCGCTCATCTCCTCGCCGTCTCTCGTGGACCACACCTCCATCGGTCTTATCCGTGACGAAGAGGAATGAAAGTTATTTGTATAATTCAAGCACGTTGCCCGTCGATGTTGTGCCTCAGATGCGGTAAAAGAGAGCAGTTCGCCGACAACCTATGCGAGAACTGCATCCTCGAAACGATCACACCCGTGGAAGTCAAACCCGTGGTCCACGGAACCGTCTGTCCCTCCTGCAACAGGATACTTCACCACCGTTCATGGGAGGAATGTCCCGGCAATCTCCCCGACGCCGTGTTGAGGATAGCCGCGGATTCGCTGACATTCATGGAAGGTCTCAAGAACCCCGATATCGAGCTTTCGGTGGACTCGTCCGATTCCAACACGTTCAGGGTTTCGGGAAAGGTCAGGACCAACTACAAGGGACTTCTCATCGAACAGGAGATAGGAGTGGAGGTGCGGATCTCCAACGTGCTGTGCACATTCTGTTCGAGAAAGAGCGGGAATTATTTCGAGGCCATCATACAGATAAGGGGGCTTGACGGATTCACCCGGGAAGAGGTCGATCGGATCCTTGAAGGAATAAGGAATTCCGTGGCCAGCGCCTACCGAAAGGACCCCAACGTGTTCATCACGAGGGAGGAGGAGGTCAGGGGGGGATGGGACCTCTACATGGGAGACAATTCCTTTGCAAAACAGCTTTCCCAGAAGCTCCACGACACCTACGGCGGAGAGACGAAATTGTCATCTTCCCTCTTCGGAAGAAAGGACGGCAGGGACGTTTACCGTTACACCTATCTCGTCAGGTTCCCGGGTTTCCTTCAGGGGGACTACCTGATACGTGAAGGAGAACCGCTGAAGATCGAGAAGATCGCAAGGGTCGTGAAGGTCCGATCCCTCAGAACGGGCAGGGAGGAGAACCTGAACATGCACGAGGCGATGTCCTTGAGGAAGCTCCGGAAGGCCGATGTGGAAATGGAGCTCATAATCGTTTCCAGAAGCGGTGACGAGGTGCAGGTCCTTCACCCGACCAACTTCAGGACGGTGGAGATGCTTCTTGGTGGAAGGAGCGCCGAAGAGGAGACCATTACAGGTGCCTTGATCGACGGAGAACTGTACCTTGTCTGAACCCTTTCAGTCGATCTCCAGCTTATATATAGATGTCCGGATATCGATGACATCCAGTGTGTTGAGGGTCAGCGTGACGCTGGGGTTCCCGTTGGCGTCGGTTCCGTTCGAGATCGAATAGTCCACACCATCCACCAGGGAATTCTCCTGAGCCATTTCCGTGAAGAGGTCTGTCCAGAGTGATTGATATCCGGTCGTGATCTCTATGGATATCACGGTCAGTGCATCCAGCTCATACTCGCTGGGCTGTGAAGAGAGCAGTGTGGTCCTTGCAAGATAGGAACCGGTCCCCGAAAAGCTCTGATCATTCCCCTCGATGGTTATCGCCATCATGTAGAGCGTCAGGTCTCCCGTGTCCTGATCCGTCCTCAAAACTATATTGGGGCTCCCCTTCAGGATGGCCTTCTGGGACTGTTCCCTGATGATCGCGCCGGCTTCCAGGGTGATGAACTGGTCCTCGACGTTGATCGTGTTCGAACGATAGATCAGCGCCCCCCGCCCCTGGGAATACGTGGTACCGAACTGATCTTGTACGCTGACCAGTCCCCTCTCGTCATCCAGCTCGATGGAACCCGACATCCTCCCGAACCCGAATATTGGACCTCCCTCCGAGCCGAGGGTGAACTTTGTCGTATATGACGATCCGGGATCACTGCCCACCGCCAGGGTGTCGATGCCGGTCTTCATGTCCATGAAGGAATCCATCATGCCGTTCAGCGTCTGGACCTCTATATCCTTTCCCCATGCCGGAAGATAGGTGGCAAATACCATTCCAAGAAGGGAAATTATTATCCCGGCTATCATTATCAGGGAAACGACGTTCGACACACCTTCCTTGCGGAACCCATGATTCAGCACGTTGAGCAAATTCTCACCTCCATCTCCCCCGTCAGCAAATGAACGGTCTCCATTCCCGTCAGGTCGATCTCCAGGTATTCGGAAGAGGAGCTCCAATCCGAAGGTCTCGTGACCGAGAAATCAACATTCTCGATGAGACCGTTTCCGGTCAGAAGGGAGCGAATGCCATATTCCCATGCCTTCTCACCCGGACCGTTGAACCTCATCGATACCACCTGTCCGGCAGAGAGGTCCCTGGAGATCTCCGAGTAACCATCGAGCCCTATTGTGAGAGGAGTCGAATCTATGCCTGACGTGGACCAGTGTTCCCCGGTAAGGGTGAAGAGCTCCAGATCCACACCCCAGCCGGAAGAGGTCCTCACGACCTCGAACAGGGCCGGTTCGGACATGACACATCTGCCGTATTCATCGAGGACCAGACCACCGCTCTGGAACGTGATGACCTGATCGATGTAGTAGAAATTGTTGGATTCGAAAACTAGGGAGCCGGACACGGAGTTCAGAAGCGTTTCCGACCCGCCCTCCTCGAGAAACACAGAAAGCAGGAAATCCTCCGGAGCCGGGGAATATACAAGCTTCCCGGAACTTCTGGCCACGCCGAGATAGGGATTTCCGTATGTTCCCAGCGTTATCCTGTTGAGGATGCTGGTATCGGTATCCCCGGCCTCAAGAAGCGTGGACATGGAAGCCCTCATGGAAAGCATCGAATCGGATACATCGGATGCATGAAGCATATCCTGCTCCTTTCCGACGATCTCCCCGTAGTCGAGGACCAGTTTACCCCCGACCGAAAGAATGATGGAGAGCATCAGCACCGTCGTGACCATCACGGCATCCCCATTCCTGTCAGATACGCGTTTCATCGGGAGTCCACCTCTCAAAGTTCACTGTCCAAATGTCATCACCTGTATTTTCTCTTAACTGATGATCGAACGAGTACGGAAACGACGGCAATACCGATGATGGCCAACAGCGGGATGACCAGAAGCATCATACCCCCTTCCAGCCCATCTCCCCCGGATGCCGCACTCTCTCCCGTGAGGAATGGGGGAGGTGTGTCCGAAGTCCCGGTCGGGGGGCTGTTCAGGGACATCTCCACCGGGCCGTCATCACGATCAAGATCCGTTGCACCTTCGTGCTCCCCGACCAGCGTGAGATAGTCCTTCAGGACCTCATCAGCCCTTGTTCCTTCGAGCGATTCACCGTATATCTTCACATCATCGATGTAGAACCCCTTGAACATGTCATTGTCCTCGTAATGCCTTCCATCCGTGTTCGTCACCATCCTGAACCGCAGAATGATGGTGTTGCCTATGAACCCGTTTAGATTGGTGATGAGCCGTGTAAGGCTCCCGGCATGGACCCAGTTGTCACCGGAATCTATACCCGTGAAGGACCTTCCGTCCCCCGGGATGTTGTCCTCGGCATCGGTCTCCGTTCCGGAAACACCCCACGAGGTCCTGACGCCAAGGCTCAGGGGGATCCATGATTCGCCGTTGTCGGTGGATACCTCCACCCTGAAACCGTCCGGCGGCCTTCCCGGAGCTTCCTCTATGTTGAATTTGAACATCCCATCAAGTATGGCCGTTCTGGCGTTGGTCAGGTCTATCGGTCTCGTGTAGAGTGAATTGTCCAGACCGTCCTTGAAATCACCATCATGGTTCACGGGATCACCGCAGTACCACGATGTCGTCTGTTCCCCCCTGTAATTCGTCGTCGTAACCAGGTTCCAGTTGTCGATCGTATCGTTCTTGTCGGGGCTGTGCGGATATGAAGTGACCTTCACCTCCACATCGTCGATTATCCAGCCGAAACCCGTTCCCCCGTAATTGTAGATGTACAGGAACTTCACCTTTATCCAGTTCCCCGAGAATCTGGAAAGATCGACCGAGATGTATTCCCAATCCATTGTCCCTCCGGCGCTCTTTCCGTTCCAGCACCATCTCATGGGTGTCCCGTAATCATCGGTGTTGATATTCCAGTAATCCACATGTGTGTTCCCCGTGTAAGGCTGGTTGGGCTGGATATATCGATAAGTATACGAACCGGACGGGTCGGAAGGATCATCCGCGGTCCCTATGAGAAGGACGCCTCCGTTCGACCCGACCTTCAGATTGTACTTCTGGTAGAAGGATAGTGTGGCCTCATCCACATATCTGAGATCGATCGGGTTGGTCTCGAGGTACTTCTCCGAATTCACCGTTGACCCGTCGGACCAGGGATTCAGGGGATCTATCGTGTATCCGCCGCCTCCGCCGCCTCCGCCGCCTCCCCCCGTCCCTCCCGTTCCGGGCTCCTGGTAGACATCGGTGGCCGGTATGATTACCTTGGACTGCGACGCGGATGACCAACGCAACTCCGCCAGGGCCCCTCCGCTGTTCTCGTAATACTCGAATACTACCCTGTATCTCTGACCGGCCTGAAGCGATACGGTCCCCGATGCCTCGGTCGGACTCTGGTCCTGCCACTGATTTATTATCCTGACGCCGCCCACGTAGAGTCTTGCACCGTCATCCGTCCTGGTGTAGAAGGTGTATACCTCGGTATACATGGGTTCCACGTACCCTGTCCATCTGACCGAGAACCGGTTGGAACCCATACCCCCTCCCGGATTGCCGTTGCCCCAGTCGAAATTGATGACGCTGTCGAACCTGATAAAGGCCAGGTCCGTGAAGTCCCGATTGTCATAATATTCCCCCCTCCAGCCATGCTGTCCGACCATACCCCGTTCGTATAGCTCGGTGATCTCGCTGTCCGACAGTGGTGCGTTGAATATCCA
>NJDO01000106.1 GCA_002254385.1 Thermoplasmatales archaeon ex4484_6
TACTCACCGTTTCGGAAGGAGATGCGATCTCGGTCGATTACACGGGGCGCTTCCTGGGTCCCAATGGCGAGCTGGGAGCTCTTTTCGATACGACGATACCCGAGGACGCAAGGAACGATTCCATCCCCAAGGCGATCACATTCGAGGAGAAACCCACGTACGATGACATGACGTTCACCGTGGGCTCGGGCCAGATGATAAAGGGTTTCGACAGGGGAGTTCTGGGTATGACGGTCGGATCGGAGAAGTACATAACGGTCCCACCGGAGGATGGCTACGGCTATCCCATTCCCGAACTCTACTACGACCTACAGTCAAAGCAGTCAATCCCCCTGAGAGAGGAGATTCCCGCGGACAAGTTCCCCACCCTTTTCCCGCAGGTGGATCCGGATACCATGAGTTCGTTCATACATCCCTTCTGGAGCTGGGAGGTATTGATAATTGACCATGATCCCGAGAAGGTGGTGCTTCTCAATCAACCGGTATACATGGAGAACTACGGGCAGTTCCCCTGGAACGTCACCGTCACCGATATATCCACTTCCCGGAACGTGATACAGCTGACACATCACATCGAGGATATAGATCCCGACTCCACCCTTGTGCAGTTCCCGATCATGTATCCCCTGGATGCCGAATGGGCCGATGCTGCAAGGGCAGCAAATCAGGGAAATGACCCCCCATCGGGAAGGATCGCCTCGGTGGGCGGGGTGATCACGATAGACTTCAACAGGGAGGTCGTTGGCCGGACCCTTGTTTTCAAGGTAAGGGTCAACGATATCAAGAGGGAGTGATGAGGATGAGGCGACTTTCAAGGAAAGATGGAAACGGAGCAAGCGACATGGTGCCGTTCCTCGTTCTCGTCGGAGCGATCGTTCTGGTGGTCGCGGGGGTGGTCCTTGCCGATTTCCTGTTCTTCACAACGGAGGATTATCCCGAGGACAACGGAAGGTTCCTGGATGAGAGGGATGTGAACTACGGCAGTCCCTACGCATACATAGAAGTGGAGGGCTACGGTACCATCAAGATCTTCCTGGACCAGGAGAAAGCTCCCATCACCGTCAACAATTTCATCACGTTGTGCAACAGGGATTTCTACGACGGCCTCACATTCCACAGGGTCATCCCGGATTTCATGATACAGGGAGGGGACCCCAGCGGGGACGGGACCGGCGGTCCCGGCTACACGATCGAGCCCGAGACAGATAACGGTTTGAAACATGACAGGGGCGCCATATCCATGGCCAAAAGGGGAGGGGAGACGAGGATGTCCGGATCGCAGTTCTTCATCGTTCAGGGAAAGGAGGGCGCTCATCATCTGGATGGCGAACATACCGTGTTCGGACATGTGGTGGAGGGAATGGACATCGTGGACAAGATTGCAAGCGTCCAGACCGATGCGAACGATAAACCGTTGAATCCCGTCATAATGAAGGATGTCTACATCGTTTACGAATGATGAGCTTGATAGGCACCCGTTCATTTCTTTCTCAATATGATGGACAGGATATCGCCGTCCTTCAGTTCATGGGCCAGTCCCACAGCCTGTCCGGGATACTTGGCCGATGGCCCCCAAACATTGGCGAACCTGAAGTTATCCACGAAATCCCGATGCAGGTGCTCGCAAACCGTCCTGACGGTGGAGCCTCCCATTATCACAAGCGGCTCCTCCATGTCGGGTGGCTTTCCCTGCGGCTTAAGATAGACCCTGATGAAGTGAAGCGAATCGAAGATGTAATCCTTGAGCTCCTCGAGACCCAGTCCGCTCTTGACCGAGACAGGATACCATTTCCTCATGCAGTATCGGTCTATGTTCCTCTCAACACCTGCATAGGCCTGATCGAACTTGTTTATTATGAAGACGATGGTTCCCGAGATCAGGCCGTAGGCCCTGACGATCTCCACTATCTCTTCCTCTTTCATCTTCGTTATCGGGATTGTTGAGCGGACCACGAGTCCACCTCTTTCCGAATGGGTGAAGGTGATATTCGGCGGTTTTACATCCAGCCTGATACCAGCCTCGTACAGCTCCCTTTCGAGAATATCGATCCTGAAGTTGAACACATCACCCATCAGGATTATCATGTCGGAGTTCCTGGCCGCGGCTATGACCTCTCTTCCCCTGCCCTTCCCTTTGGAAGCTCCCTTTATTATCCCCGGCATGTCGAGTATCTGTATCTTGGCTCCCTTGTACTCCATTATCCCGGGTATGACCTCCAGAGTTGTGAATTTGTATTCCCCAACCTCGCTCTTGGACCCCGTGAGATAGTTGAGGAGGGACGATTTGCCCACCGACGGCCATCCGACAAGTGCAACGGTGGCATCACCGGCTTTCTTGATGTAGTAACCCTTTCCGCCTCCGGATGACTTGGCCTTGTGAAGCTCCAGCTGGGCCCTGAGCTTTGCCAGTTTTGCCTTCAATTTGCCTATATGATGCTCCGTGGCCTTGTTCTTCTGTGTGTTGAAGATTTCTTCCTCGATCTCCTTTATCTGCTCCTCTATGGTTGCCATGGGTTGGGGACCTCTTCTACTTATGAATACGCCATCATATAGAAAGGTTGATAATAGGGCGGCTCGACGCCGCCCCGCCTTTCCATTTCACTGCTGCTGCGGCCCTGAAGGAGGCCGGGGAGGCTGCGGAGCCGCCGGAGGTCTGGGTCCGGGGGCGCCCATCTGCGGCATAGGGGGTCTCTGTCCCGGGGCTCCGGCAGGCATCGGTCTGATGGGTTGCGGCTGTCCCGGGACGATGGGGCCTGACTGGGGAGGCGGTGGCGGGGGCGCCTGCCCAGGTATGATGGCACCTTCAGGAGCGAGCGCTCCGGGAGGCGCGGTCCCCCCTTCTGCTTCCTCCTTTGCCTTCAACATCTCGTTGACCTCCTCCTCGAATTCGGTCCCCTGAAGCCATGGGGCATACTCCTCGTTGAGTGCTTCGAGTGCCCTCTTCTTCCTCTCCTCGAGGTCCTTTTTCGCACTCTCCATGGCAAAGTCCTGTCCCTGCCATCCCGGAGGGACATCTATCTTCATCTCCGCAAGGACCAGATCGTGCTCCTTCAGGTATTCGTCGATACCGTCGATGGGAACGGCCTCATGGGACTGGTAGCAGGTATTGCAGTATGCATGTTCGATTATTGGAACCTGGGTCGAGCCGCAGTCGCAGGTCCAGGTGGGCAGGTTCGCGTAAATGGGCTCCATGGCCTCGATGTCCTGTCTTCTCTGCCTGTACTCCTCCAGTTTCTGCTTCTTCTGGGATTTGCTGCCCGAAAGGAGAACTATGAGCACCACGACGATCCCTATCACTATTGCCACGGCGAGAAGTACGATCCATATCCAGACCGGTGCGGCCTCTTTCTCGACGTTCTTTTCCGCGTGGATGGTTATCTCGAACGGTTCCGATTCCAGACCTTCCTGGTCCACCACATAGAGCTCTATGTTATAGTCCCCTTCATCGTTCAGATCGAGGTCAAAGGTGTACGAGCTCTTCTCGATGTATTCACCGGACGGGAGCGTGATGTTGAAGTTGAAGATGAGACGCGATTCCCTGGTGTAGTCATCCTCCGCATGTCCCGTGAAGTAGATGATAGTGTATTCGTTGAGATCGACCGTCAGCTCGTCCGTGGAGTTCTTGAGGTAGTTGAGCTCCTCCCCTACCGTAGCGACTATCCACAGCACCACAGGGGGCTGATTGGCCCCGGCAGTCATCACCTCGAGAGAGGCGGTTGCCGGTCCTGTGTTCCCGTTATCGTCCACTATGGATATATTGACATAATATCTGGTTCCCCTGGTCAGCCGATCTATCAGAACAGATGAAGCATTGATGTCCTCGATTATGATCTCCTGTATGCCCTTTCCTCCTCCCGAGTATCTGATGAGGTAATGGTGGAAATCGAGCACGTCATCCTTCGTTATGGGGTCCCATGATATGGTAAAGGCCGAGTTTGTTATCTCGCCCTCCTGGCGGAGGTTCTTCACCACGAAGATCGGCGGGGTGGTGTCGGACTGGTTGATGGGTTCCGCGAAATCGGTGTTGTTACCATCTATGAGCGTGTTCTCGGTGAGGTCCCAGTTGACAATTGTCACTGCCGCATAGTAGAGAACACCGTCGATGAGGGGTTTCCCGTCCATCGAATCGATAAGCTCATCCGTTTTCTCCTGCGACCTTATAACGCTTGCCGGCTCCATCGAGCTGATGTCCGTTATCGGTTCATCGTCGATGTAGATGTTGTACTGCCAGAAGTTGCTTGCAAATGACCGGAACCAGGACAGTGTAAGGGCCCCTCCGCCGTCATTCGGAACATCGGACATGGACACTCCCTTGATCTGGTTCGGTATCTCTCCCGGCGGGTCGATATACTTGACACCGTGCACAGTGTTGTTCCCAACATCCACCTTCATATCCATGTGATCATTGTGGTCCATCACGAGTACAGTAAAGGAGTACAGGGTTCCCTGGTATATGGGATTCCCGCCGATGGAATCGACAAGGAATTCTCCCGTGGACCTTTCCGCGACCCTTCCCAGGAATTCCGCGTTCCCGAGGTTTGAATAGGGATATGACTGCCCGTATATATCGTAATAGACGAACCTGTCCGCATTGGTAGTATCCCACGTGACCTTGATCTTCCCCTCTCCGTTGAGGGAAACGCCATCAACTCCCTTGATCCTGGGAAGTGGTGGAAGGTTGTCGTTTACGACCTTGACCGCGGTATCCGACCATGTGATGCCCTTTGCGAACTGTCCCAGCCAGTTGACCGGTACCACACCGACGTAGTAGTACTTCCCGTCCTCAAGGTCCCCTCCATGATAGTGGGTGAGCACCAGTGTATGATTGTAGAATGCCTCCTCGTCATCCGGTGTGATGAGCAGGTCCGGTTCCCAGGTGATGTCCGATACGTTCCCGAGGGATCCGATGTCGTATTCGTTCTCCTCGAAGATGTACACACGGTACACGTCGATATCGGAGGGTTCGTCCATCCTGGGTGGAGCAAAATCGAGTTTGAGGGCCCCGCCGTCATCGCCGGCGCCGTCCTCCCCCTTGTAATCCACAACGCTGACCAGCGTGCACGGGTCCGGGATGTCCGGCCTTCTCCAGTATGCTTCGGCGTTCACAACCTCTGATATACTGCCCACGTTGTCCACCTCGTCCCACGCTCTCATGGCAATGGAATACCAGCTCCTTGGTGTGAATATCTGACCTTCGGTCCCGAGCAGCATCTGGTCCGACTGGAAGGGGTTCTTGATCTCCAGAGCACCCTCGAAGGATTTGTAGATGATGGCGGAGTCCCAGTCAAAGTCGGATGATGTGTGATTGCCCGCCATGAAGCGGATCTCCATCTTCTTCACTTTTTCGGCCTTGTTGAAGGGATATCCGTCGTTCTCCTGGGGCCAGTCCCAGAAGAGTTTTATGGTTCCGGGAATCTTCTCCTCGTCTGCCGGGGTATCATCCCAGAAGAGATTGTCGGGGACAGAGGGTTCGACCCCGTCGATGACCGGTCCGCTGTTTATCGGTCCGGCGTAGACAACTGAGATCGAACCCCTGACGGCCCTCGCATATCCTCTGTAGTAGAGAGGTGCATTCGTATCGTTCGTGTTGATGGAAGACGGGAGGGTTGTCAGGGCCTGGTAGGAGACACCTTCGGAGAACTGGTCGGTATCCGACGCGATCCTGGAGAGATCGACACTCTTGGCAAGCTGTGTTCCGCTGCTGTCGTAATAGAAATCGACCTTCATGTACAAAGGCGGGTCATTGTCCGGATCGGTATACTCCATTCTAATATCGAATATTGTGCTCTCGGAACCGGTGCTCAGTCCGTATGTGAGTCCGCCTATCGTCGGAAGTCGGTTCCTTTTCAGGACCTTCAACCTGCCCTGATCGCTGGATCCGTAGAACGGGCTCGATGTGAGAATGCCGAATGTGTTCCCTCCTGCCGGCATTGTGAAGTTGACCTCGCAGAGGGAATAGCCCAGGTTCTCCCCCTGGGTCTCTCCCAAGAAAGCGGAATTTGCGTCATCAGCGCTTGCAGGCGAGGTCCATGACCAGAAGCTGAAAACAGCGCCAGCATCGGTGGATGTTCCGTTGTCATAACCCGGAGCACCGATGGAAAGCACGAATGTGGTCGGATCCGCTATCATCGTCAGATCGAACGACCACCCGAACCTGTCGGCCGGATTTGTGCCGTTGAAGACATTATCCGCGGTGCCTCCCGCTGTCATATCGATGTTCAGCGAGGATGAAGCACCGAAGAACAGGTATGCCTTCCCCTCGCCCTCGAAGGGAGCACCCACCATCAGGTCTCCCTGGGGTCCTCCCCTGATATCGCCCACACCTTTTGCCGACCATCCGAATTTGGAATTGTTGTTGCCGGAGATGAGGCCGTCCAGGGAAGATGATATTCTTTCAGGGGGTTCCGCAATGAGGTTCTTCCCGTACTGGACATAGAATCCACCCTTGTTGCTGTAGCCCGGGGGAGAGTAGTATGGGTCCCCTATGCCCAGATCATCGATACCGTCGCCGTTTAGGTCCTTGGAATTCCTGACGGTGAAACCGAACCAACCGTTATCCTGGCCTCCCCTGTAGGTGAAGTTCGAATCCGTCGAGGAGTCAATGGATGAGACGCCCATTTCACGGAACGCGGTGAGATTGAACAGGAATACCGCTCCCGTCCTGAAATTCCCAACCGGGTCTATGTAATGGTCGTTCCTTGGAGCTCCCACAACCGCGAACTTTCCCGTGTTTCCGTCAAGGTTGATGCCGCATACGGAATGGCCGAACATGTCGCCGTCCGTACCGGAAATGGTGAAATCCGCGGACGTGTAGGAAACGGACCCTGTTCTGGAGCCGCTGAACACGTATGCCTTGTCCTCTCCCGGGGCCCCGATGATGATGTCGTCCCTGCCGTCCCCGTCGAAGTCGTCCACACCCTGTATGTCCCATCCGAAATCCGAGCCCTGGGGGCCTGAATACCTGATATTTGCCGTTGCGGGTGTGGCCGTTGCGGTGAATGGAGCGAAGAACACGTATGCCTTGTTCTCTCCAGGAGAACCCATGGCATAATCCTCCCTGCCGTCGTTGTTGATGTCCCCTACCCCCGTGATGTTCCATCCCATCTGCGCTCCGCCGGTCGTGCCCCTGAAATCGTAGATCGGCTGCAGATCCTCCCTTCCGCCGGCAATGAGCGGAAAGGAACCTACGAGGATGAGGCAGATGCCCAAAATGTACAATCTTTTCATGATGCTGTCTCCACTTGAAGAAAATGGTCCTGTATATGCCATGTTCTACCCCCTGGACTGGTTCGTTTCCCGGGTTCTTCGAAACTGTCCTTCAAAACGTCCGAATGGTATTTATTATTTGCTTCATGGCCAGCATTTTGGCGGCGCGGAGTTGAAGAGGATATCTTCCGGGGGCTAGCTTGTGGTGTCTATTCCAAGAACCCTCCCGGGGAGCTCTACCATCAATTTCTCGTGCAGTTCCCTGTCGAGCAGTTCTCTGCGGTAGCACCAGGCGATCTTCTTCGGAACGGTGTCCGGCGGCATGACAACGTTCGGTCTTGCGGGATCGTCTATGTAGTCGGTCTCGAGAAGAAACGTGAAATGCCTCGAGAGCGCTTCCTCGAGATTCTTCCTTCTTGCCTGCATGGACACGGAGAAGCCTCGGGACATCCCCGGATCGGCTGATTCCCAGCCGGAGTAATGCTTGATCACCCTCTCCCTTCGAACGCCGGTGGATTCGGCCAGCCCGGCAAGATGCTCGAAAAGAGCACTGTTCGCTCCGGGTGATTCGGTATGCAGCACCACCGGGCAGTTCCTTTTCCCGGCTTCCCTGAAGGCATGTACGAGCAGTCTGTCGCAGGCGGATTGTATCTCTGGAGCCACAGGGAAGTGCACCCTGCCGATCTCCCCAATGCCCAGGGCCCTGCCCTCATCCACGAACCGGAAAGCAAGGTCAAGTGCCCTCATCTGCAGTTCCTCGGCCCCTTCGAGACCCATACGTTCGGCGAGTGATGGAAGGAGTCCGGGATAGGGGCCTATCACACACCAAGCGCCGGCCCCCGTTTTCCGGGTCAACTCCGCCATCCTGACCGTGGTGAGAAATGCCCTCTCGATATTATCGATATTCACCTCCGGGATATTACCGTAGGGTTTGTGAACGACCAGAAGGTGGGTCCCTCCGGCCGAGATGAACCTTTTCACGGCATCGGCAGGAGCCCCTGCCGGGTCGAGATGTATGTGGGCGTCGAGTACCGGAAGACCCTCGATCATTCTTCATCCTTCTCCCTGAAGATCCTGGAATGAACCATCTGGAGTGAGGAAACGGCGTCCATGAGGTTGGATGCTCCCCTCGAGATTATCTTTAGCTCCTTCAGGTCCTTTTCCGCTGTCTCCTCGGATGTTATGCCGTGGAACCTT
>NJDO01000029.1 GCA_002254385.1 Thermoplasmatales archaeon ex4484_6
AGATCGCCAATGGTCAATTCCCTGTTCGATTGATAGGCATCCTCTATCTTAACATCCTTCAATGAGATTGATAAGACGTCATCAATTGGACACTTGAAGGACATTAATTGACTGGTTATTGCCCGCTTATCCTTTGTCCCGGCAAAACCTATTCTTCTTTTGGATATTCCCAATTTCTGAGAGAGAAGCTTGATCAATCGATTTGTTTCCCAGTTTCTCACGGTTACCCGTGCAATTGTATATTCGCCACCCCTTTTCTCGGGGGGTTTGTCTGAGATTTCGTTAACAATGAAATCTTCGGGTTCCTTCTTCAATTTTCCCCCGATGGGTAAAACATCCGTATAATAGACTTCAAGCCCAACGTCCAGTTCCTCGACTGGAGGTTTGGGAGCTTCATCCATATTCCATCAACTCTGTTTCTGGAACTGGACAAGCATTTCCTTGTAAGTGTTCGACAGTGCCCTGCATGCCTTCTTTAGAGCGTTCTGAGGTTTGCCGGACCTCACCTTGAAATAGAAGGGAGGTGTGTCCAATTTGGGATGCCTTACATTGTAATTGGCGTATTCCACAGCTTCATCGGATAGGAGTTGATTTTTCAGTGGAATGAGCAGGGATTCCCCTTCATCATGGATCTTCAGCTCCATAGAATTCTTTTCTTTTGAAATGAGTTCCAGCTTCATCGTCACCACCCATGATAGAATAGTACTTATATCTTTTCATTCTAGGTAGACCATGGCCGTGAGAAGCAGGAAAACGCTTCCTGTCGAGAATATCGAAACAACACTCAGGGGAATCGGAACAAGACCCATGAAGTCCTATGGCCAGAATTTTCTTGTAAATGGACAAATTGCAGATGGGATCGTTGAATGCATACCGGAAAAAGATCTTGAACATATAATTGAAGTTGGCCCCGGACTTGGCATTCTTACAGAACGACTGTTGAAAAGAGGAGCTAAGGTTATTGCGGTTGAAAAGGACCGGTTGCTGTGTGATTACCTTAAAAAGAAATTCCACTCGGGACTGAAAGGATATCTGGAGGTAATCAACGACGATGCACTTCACATCCTGGACAGTATGGGTGAGAGAGATCATTTTATAGTTTCCAATCTTCCTTTCAATATCTCATCCTCATTCACCGGCAGACTTCTGGATAGCACACGTTTCATCGAATTGAAACGAAATCCCTTCAAGGGAGCCGTAATAATGTATCAAAAGGAATTTGCAGGAAGATTGATCTCCCCATGCGGTTCCAGGAATTACGGAAAGCTCTCAGTGATGTTCAGAACAAAGATGGATTTCAAGCATCTTTTTGATGTGAAAAAGAACATGTTCCATCCTCAACCCAGGGTGGATGCTTCCGTTATCTCTTACAGACCAAAGGAAGAATTCACGAAGATTCCGGAAGACCCGGAGATGTTCAGAAAACTTGTTCATGTTGTTTTTCTAAATAGAAGGAAGAAGCTGAAGAATGCCCTGAATCCGCGGTCCATCGGGTTGGATTTGGACATGGATGACATTGAATGGATCCTTGAAGATATGGATGTTGCGGACAGAAGACCCGAACAGCTGGATGAGAACCTTTTCATGGAATTGTCGAACAAGTTAAGCAGGCTTGCCTGAAGGAATGTTTTATATCCGCATTTCCATGTCCATTCATGAGAAAACTTCGGAGTATCAAGATGGTCAGCAACGCCAAGGGAAGGGCAATGCCTGCAGAATTGAACGGAAGGGTATTCCTACCCTACGAATCCCACCTTGGTATCAAACCGCTCGTCCACAGGGAAGTCGGCAGAGTCACAAGATGGAGAAGACCGGGGGAATCAAAGGTCCTCTCATCAATTGATGAAGCAATAGAAAAAACGGGTCTCTCGGATGGGATGACCATATCATTTCACCATCATCTTCGAAACGGGGATGGAGTCCTGAATATGGTCATTGAGAGAATTCGAAAGAAGGGGATAAAGAATCTAAGGATTCTGCCCTCCGCGATGTTTCCCGTCCATGAACCCATAATCGAGGCAATAAAGGATAAGACGGTAAGCTCCATTGAAGGATCCCTCAACGGACCGGTGGGCAGGTTTGCAAGTCTGGGAAATATGGATGAACCGGTTATTCTGAGGAGTCATTCCGGCCGTGTAAGGGCAATTTCACAGGGGGAGCTGAAGATAGACGTTGCCTTCATTGCGGCTTCATGTTGCGATCAACTCGGAAACTGCAACGGTTTGAAGGGGAAATCCGCCTTTGGCCCGCTGGCTTTCGGGTTTGCAGATGCGTTCTATGCCGAGAGATCCGTCGTCATAACGGACAATCTGGTCCCATTTCCTGCTTATCCGATATCCATCCCTGGTACGAACATCGATTACATTGTGAAGGTTGATTCGATAGGTGACCCATCCGGTATTCTTTCCGGCACCCTTAAAATAACTCAAAGACCGGATCACCTGAAGATAGTCGAGAATACCATGTTGGTAATGGATTCCATTGGCCTGTTGAAAGACGGTTTCTCTTTTCAGGCCGGTGCAGGTGGGATATCACTTGCACTTACCAAAAGGATAGGTGACCTGTTCAGGGAGAAAGGTCTTTCCGCTTCATATGCAAACGGAGGGACCACCAGATACCTTGTTGATATGTTGAAAAATGGAACTCTGAAAAGTCTTTCAACGGGTCAGGCATTCGATCTATCGGCGATAAATTCATTGCTGAATGATACGAATCATTTTGAGATAACTGTGGATCAATATTCGAATCTCCATACCGGGGCAACATCGACGGAACCCGAACAGGCGGCATTCCTCGGAGCGACGGAAGTCGATGTTGGATTCAACGTTAACGTTAACACACATTCGGATGGATATCTCCTTCACGGGATAGGGGGGCATCAGGATGTTGCCTATGGTTCCCAATTGACCTTCATAACGGTCCCTTTATCGAGAAAAGGAAATCCGATAATAAAGGAAAAGGTCACCACCATATCAACTCCGGGTGAGCTCGTAGACATAGTGGTCACGGAGAAAGGACTCGCTGTAAATACTCAACACGTGAGGGATGAGGTCAGGGAACGCAATGAGGAAATAGAAAAAGCGTTGCTTTCAAAGGATCTACCGGTGAAACAGATGGAATACCTAAGAAAGCTTTCACTGAAGGAAGGAAAGGACATCGAGCCGAGATTCGGTGATGAACTAATTGGATTGGTGAAGTACATAGATGGGACGGTCCTTGATTCCATAATCTCTGTAAGGGAATGAGGGAATTTTCACTCCCCCAGAGCGGATAGCTCCCTTCGAACCAAATTGTCCTCCGGTTTTTTATGAAGATACTGTCTCAAGCATTGTTTGTATTCTTCCACCTTTCCGAGAGCACCATATGATCTTCCCATAAGGAGCCATGCCTCCGTCAGTCCGGGTTCCATATTCAGGACCTCTTCGCAGGTGATCACAGCGTCCGAGTGATTTGAGAGATCTTTCTGTATTGCTGCCAGCATAAGACCGACTCTGGGATCCGGGGTTCTTTCCATTCCCTCCTTCAATACTTTGAAGGCTTTTTCCGTATATCCCTTTTTCAGTAACAGCCGGGAGTAGGTCTTCACAACATCCACATCGGAAGGGATCAATAGATAGGCATTGTTAAGTGCCTTTTCAGCCGCATTCTCCTTTCCATCCAGTTTGAGTAGTGCTTTGCCCAGTTCGAGCCATACCCTGCCGACATGCGGGTTGTTTTTGCAGATCTTTTTGAAATCCTTTACGGCTTTTTCCGGCTGTCCGAGTTCCATATGCAGCTTTCCCCTCTGAAATAGTGCTTCCTCGAACACATCTTCATGGTAACGAACGGCTTTTTCGTAAGCTTTCAATGCTCCATTCACATCATTCTTCATCTTCTTTATCTGTCCAAGTTCGAACCATGCCAATGGATATTCCTCACGGATACTTACGGCATTCAATATGGATTCCTCTGCATCCTCAAGCAGATCCAGTCCATTCAAGATATGGCCTTTATAGTAATGTGCCAGATAGAAATCGTCCTTTATCGATATGGCCGCATCGAAGCATATCATCGATTCATCATACTGATCCATGGCATATAATGCAAGTCCCTTGCCGCATAAGGCATGTATGTTCTCGGGATCGATTTCAAGGGAGCGATCAAAAAAATCTATTGCTTTCTCGTACCTTTTCCGGTCAAGATGAGCTATGCCGATGTTGGAAAGGCATAGGCTGCGAATTCTCTCGGAAGGATATGAATTCTTGAAGTCATTTATGCTCTGTTCGTGTTTTTCAAGATTGTACCATGCCACTCCTCTATTCAGATGGGCTTCATGCATGTTCGCATCGATGGCAATCGCCAGATCGTAATTCTGTATTGCAAGAGCATGGTCTCCCATTTCCTCGTATACATTACCCAGATTGAAAAATGCCTCCTTGGGTGAAGGAACCAAATCTACCGATCTCTTGAATACTTCCACGCATTTTTCGTATTGTCCAAGTTCTTTCAATGTGAGGCCCAGACCTATGAGGGCCTGATACTTGACATTGTCATCAGAGGTTTGCTTTTCCGCGGCTAAGAAGTAATTGTGAGCGGACCTGAGGTCCTTTCTCCTCAATGCCCTGTATCCTTTGAGTATCAGGGGATCGGTCATCTTCTTTTCTCCATATTGACAATCCTCCAGGTAGTGATAAAGCTTTTGACTTCAAGAATACTTCGCTACAAGAAAGGTTAATATCATTACAACGGATTTGTTGGTATTCAATAGGTGAGATAATGGCCCAAAACAGCGGTGCAAGGACTAACATCGAAAAGAAGAGCTCCCGCGAAATCAACCAGGCCATAAAGGACCTTTTGAAGAGATCCACCCGTATACGAATATCGGGTCTATCCGGACAGGACAACATTGCAGTGGGATTGAAAGGCAATGTGGAGATAGACATCAATGGGGATGCAGGGAGATATCTCGGGGCATTCAATGATGGACCCGTGATAGTCCTTGACGGTAACTGCGGAGATCTTGCTGCAGACAACCAGTCAAGAGGCGGTGTGATCGTCAGGGGTGACTCTGGAAAGAACTGCGGAATCTTCATGCTGGGAGGCATCCTTGTCATCCGTGGGAATTCCTCCACCGGGTTGGGGAAATGCAACAATGGGGGTACTATAATCATAGATGGAGATGTCTACGGAGATATCGGTGAAGATATGAAAGCAGGAACAATAATAGTAACGGGTCATTTGGGGGGTTCAATAGGAAAAAAAGCTACGGGGGGCATCTTGTACACAACCGAGGAACCGAAAAAGAATCAAGATGACAGCTTGAAAATGAGCGATCTTTCCCAATCAGATATCTCGAAATTAAAGCGGTATTTCGAACATTACAGGATAGATGCGTCACCGGTGGGTTTCAGAAAATACAGCTTTGGAAAGGGGGGTGGATGAGATGAAGCATCCGCAATTCGCCCAGCTCGATTCCATCAGGTTTGTTTCTTCTACATTGAAAAGATTGAACCATTCCGAAACACCTGCATTGGAAAGTCTTACCATAGGAAAGAATGGTATCGAAAAACCTCTGGAACTAGAGAACCCTTTCATCGTGCCTCCATATATAACAAGGAACCTGGACGGAGACCTTTTCACCGGCATATCACTGGGGTCCTGTCTCTCGGGAATCAATATGAACCTTCACGGGAAGATGAGCAAAGACCAGAAGGAGATTCACAAGATCCATTCCCCTCCTGTTCTATACGACCTGTGCACTTGCCGAAAGGTTCCGGACGCTTCTCTCCTCATGATGTCTGACTGTTTATGGTTGGAATTGGGTCCGCCGGAAGGTGATACAGGCCGCAATTCGTCTAAGGAATGCGGGGAATACCCTGAACTCGAGGAGTCTAAGGACCTGATCCATTTCGTAAGCATGCTGAAGGAAACAAGAGATATTCCGATCATAATTTCCATCAGGGCCATTGACCTCGTGAACGACGTGGATAATGTTCTAGTGACCGAAGCTGATGCAATCCATATCCGATGTGGGTTCGATGATGATGATCATAATGGTCCTTCCTTCTTCGGATTCACGGGAGAACCTGTTACGACAGCAATTCAAATGGTTGAACACATGGATATATTCAAATCAAGAGAGAAGGGTGTGAAATTCCTTTTATCCAGCCCTTTCAGAAATGCTGCCGATATAATAAAACTTGCAGCTCTGGGCGTTGACGGGTTCGGTATTGACTCATTGCTCAGACGGAAGATTCTTCCGAATGAAAATACTGTTGAAAGAAAATTGGATTGGGCATCCATCGGAGAGACCGTTCAGATATCCATCAAATCATTGAGGGATGAGATCATCTCCTATCTGGACACATTGAACTTGAAATCCTTGGAACAATTGGACAGGTCCATGCTGGTTGTTGATAGTTATCATACCGCGGCCTTGACCGGTCTTCCTCTGGCCGGATATGGACGAGAGATCCCATTCTGGAGACATTGATCATAGGAGTTCATACTCGATCCTTATCTTTCCAGAACCCTTGGATTTTCTCTTTACGATGTTCATTCTTCCCAGTTCGGAGATGTTTGCAACATGTGTTCCTGCGCACGGACAGATATCTATTTTCCCATTGTCCCCTATCAGTATGACTCTGAGAGTGCTGATTGAAGCCGGTAGTCTTGAAAGATCGACCTTCCCTTTTTCGACCTTTTTCTCGACCAATTCCCTTGGATACTCCTCCACCTTGACGGAATGCGCTTCTCCGATCAGGTCATTCACCTCCTTCTCAACGGATTTCAGATCTTCCATTGAGAAGGAAGCAGGATGAAAATCTATGTGAGATCGATCCTTGTGAATCTGATTTCCAACAGTGGAAGCTCCGTATCTGTTCCATATCACTGCTGATAGAAGATGCTGGGCGGTATGCATCTTCATGTGACCGTATCGAAGATTCCAGTCGATACTGCAGTGAACTTTTTTTCCTGCGGGAGGGATGGGACCATCAAGAAAGTGGAGGATCCCCTTTCGTTTTATCACTTCCCTTACAGCTGATCTTTCATTTTCCCATTCGATAAAACCTTTATCGGAAGGTTGTCCTCCACCAAGGGGATAGAATGCTGTTTTCGAGAGTTCAACGCTTGAATTATCTTCATCCGAGCGGACCACCATGGCATCGAATTCTCTTAGATAACATCCTTTGATATCCTTCATGTATAGTACTTCTGTCAATATATCACCTTCACAAAAATATGGATAATGAGGACACCGATATTTATCATGTGGGTAACCTTTAAATACACAATCGAGCATGGGCGCCAAGTCTAACCAAGGTGAATGAAATGGCTCTCTGGCAGGGAAGATCTAGAAGAAAGAGCACTGGTGGTCGCTACCGACTTCACAGGGGAAAGAGAAAATCCGAGATCGGTAGGGAACAACAGATAACCGTCGTGGGCAAGACCACTAGGAAAAGGGTCAAGACCGCAGGCGGGAATCTGAAATTCAGGGTTCTCACATCCGATGTGGCGAACATCCATGATCCAAAGAAGAACAAGACATTCAAAGCCACAATCAAAACAGTGCTCGAGAATCCTGCCAATCCTCACTATGTTAGAAGGAACATAATAACAAAGGGAGCCATCATCGACACGAACAAAGGGAAGGCAAGGGTAACATCGAGACCGGGTCAGGACGGTGTTATCAACGCCGTTCTTCTGAAATGAACGTAAGAGGGATGTTCTTTCATGGCCAGAAGAGAGTATAATGACATAATTCTCTGGCCTGAGTATTTCGATTCCGGGATATCCAGGAAAAAAGGCAGAAGGGTCAGTAAGGAACTTTCCGTAACGTCACCTTCGTGTGAAGATATTTTCAATGTATGCAGAAGACTATCCCTGAACCCCGAACTGGAAAAGGGCAGGGCCCATCCATCGAGATGGTACGACCCCAAAGGAAGAGTAAAGGTCATGAAGAAGTTCTCAAAGTCAGAGACGATAATAAAGGTGGCAAAAGCTCTCTCTTCGAGAAAAAAATGAACAATCGTTAGAATACGGTTAACAAGATGGTCCATTCCAGACGGACATTGATACCATCATCATGCTTCAGTCATCGATTATAAATATCAGTGGTAATTTCGGTCAAACCGGAAGTGAAACCATGGAAGAAGCGAACAAGTTCGTTTACATGTTCGAAGAGGGAAACAAGGACATGAAGAACCTTCTTGGAGGAAAAGGTGCCAATCTGGCTGAGATGACCAGGATCGGGATCCCGGTTCCACCCGGTTTCACAATAACGACCGAAGTATGCAACCTGTTCTACAATGCCGATGGGACATTCCCGGAAATCGTAAGGGAACAGGTCCATGAAGCGATAAGAAAACTTGAAACCGAAATGGGTTTGAATTTCGGTGATGCAGAAGCTCCATTATTGTTATCGGTAAGATCGGGAGCAAGGGTTTCCATGCCAGGAATGATGGATACCATACTTAATCTGGGGATTAACGAATCCGTGGTGGAGGGACTCGTAGAAAGGACGAACGATCCCAGATTTGCCTGGGATTCATACCGGCGTTTCATCCAGATGTACGGAGATGTGGTCCTCGGAATGAAACCCGAAAATAAGGACGAGGAGGATCCTTTCGAGGTTGAAATCCAGCGAATGAAATCGGAAAAAGGTGTGGAATCCGATCTGGAACTTACCTGGCAGGACTTGAGAGAGCTTTCGAATATATTTAAGAAACTCATCGAGGATGTAAAAAAGGTTGCTTTTCCGGAGGACCCTTGGGAGCAGCTGTGGGGAGCGATTACTTCCGTATTCGGATCGTGGAACAATGAAAGGGCCATTAAATACAGACAGATGAACAACATTCCTTCCGAATGGGGTACTGCTGTCAATGTCCAGACCATGGTATTCGGAAATATGGGGGATAACTGCGCCACCGGTGTTGCCTTCACAAGGGACCCGGCAACAGGTGAGAAGATTTTCTTCGGTGAATACCTTACAAATGCACAGGGTGAGGATGTCGTTGCAGGGATACGAACTCCTCTTCAGGTCACCATGGAAGGTTCCATCAGATGGGCCAAGACAAACAATATATCGGAAGAGATCAGGAAAAGGGATTATCTGTCCCTGGAGGAAAGGATGCCTGAGGTCTACGGGGAACTTGAAAACATATACAGAAAATTGGAGAGGCATTACAGGGATATGCAGGATATCGAGTTCACGGTACAGAACGGGAAACTGTGGCTTCTCCAGACGAGAACAGGAAAAAGGACCGCTGCCGCAGCTGTTCGTATTGCTGTAGACATGGTGGATGAAGGAATGATAGACAAGAAGACCGCCGTGTTGAGAATAGAACCTTCACAGATAGATCAGCTTCTGCATCCTGCATTCGATCCACAAGCGAAGAGGACCGTTCTAGCAAGAGGACTCCCAGCTTCACCAGGAGCGGCAAGTGGACGTGTAGTTTTCAATGCAGAAGATGCTGAGGAATGGGTTGAAAATGGAAGAAAGGTCATTCTAGTCAGAATCGAGACATCTCCGGAGGATATTGGCGGGATGAAATCCGCAGAAGGTATTCTGACGGCAAGAGGTGGAATGACCAGTCACGCTGCTGTGGTGGCCCGCGGTATGGGAAAATGCTGCGTATCTGGCTGCGGTTCCCTAAGAATCGACTACAGAAAAAGGGAGATCTCTGTTTCGGAAATCACCATCAAGGAGGGGGACTGGATATCCATCGATGGATCAACGGGAGAGGTCATGCTCGGAAAACTCGATACGATACCTCCGGGTATAGGCGGTCATTTCGCACAACTTATGTCATGGGCAGATGAATTCAGAAAATTGGGAGTAAGGGCAAATGCCGACACGGTGGAGGATTCAAGGACCGCAAGGGAGTTCGGTGCTGAGGGGATCGGTCTCTGCAGGACAGAACACATGTTCTTCGAGGGAGAGAGGATAACCACCATGAGGGAGATGATCCTGGCCGGGGATGAGAAGGGAAGAAGAATGGCACTGGATAAACTGCTTCCCATGCAGAGGTCCGATTTCGAGGGGATCTTCCGGGAAATGGATGGTCTTCCTGTCACCATCAGACTTCTCGATCCTCCCCTTCATGAATTCCTTCCACATGATCCGGATTCTTCGAGAGAAGTTGCAGAAGAATTGGGTATTGCCTTAGAGGAGATAATGAGAAGGACCGAGTCACTTAAGGAGTTCAATCCGATGCTGGGTCATAGAGGCTGCAGGCTTGGTATCACCTATCCCGAGATCACTCAAATGCAGACAAGAGCCATAATCGAAGCTGCATGCAGGATGAAGAGAAAGGGAATCAATGTCATTCCCGAGATAATGGTTCCTCTTGTGGGAAAGAAGGAAGAGCTTGAAATGCAGAGACGATTGATAGAGGAGACAGCCTTGACAGTGATGTCGGAGAACGGAATGAAGATAGATTACAAGGTGGGAACGATGATAGAGATCCCGAGAGCCGCCCTGACTGCTGATGAGATAGCGGGATCGGCAGATTTCTTTTCCTTCGGAACCAATGATCTGACTCAGATGACGTTCGGGTATTCCCGGGATGACTCGGGCTCATTCCTTCCCGAATATGTTGAGAAAGGGATCCTCGATCAGGACCCGTTCAGATCCATAGATAAGACGGGAGTTGGAAAACTCGTGAAAATGGGAACTGAACTCGGAAGAAGGGCAAACCCCGGATTGAAGATAGGCATATGCGGTGAACACGGAGGCGACCCCACGTCCATTTACTTTTTCAACGAGGTCCCCCTCGATTATGTGAGCTGTTCACCATACAGGGTTCCCGTTGCAAGGCTCGCAGCTGCCCATGCATCCATCGGATCTTCCTAGCAGTTATGAAGACACATTCCGATATGGACAACAGAAAATGCCGAATCCGATCATTTGACTATCTCAAAGATACCCAGTCATCGACCGGGTTTATGGAACCGCACCTCGAGCATTTGATGTTGCTGCTCATCCTTATGGAGCACTGAACACATCTGTTCCTCCCGATGGGGGTCAATGATCTGCAGTTCGGGCATCTTACAAGGAACTCCTCATCCCTGGGACACCAGTAAAAGGAACGAGGTGAATCGCACGATGGACATTTCTTGACTTCCTTTTGTAAAGGGCCGTCACATAAAGGACATTTCTGCTCCTTCTCGATCTGCCTTCTCATCTTCGTGAATTTCATGTTCCCCTTTGATATGTTGACAGCAAGATTTCGGAAGAAGCCCCCGTCCGTCATGAATTCAACATGAGGAGCTTTGAATCTGTCCTCGGGATAGCCGGAAAGATACAGAAGGCACAATATCATCATGAGTTCGGCAATGAAGTAAAGAGCCTTGTAAAGCCAGGGCGTCCCCAGGGATTCGTCCGCCCATCTTATCCATCCAACTATACTGAAAACAGCTGACCAGTAGAAGAGGAAAAGCACTATGAAATAGAGTCCCATGGGCACATAGGTTCCCTCAAGAGCTATGAGGTCCCTCCTCTCCTTTAGAAAATACCAGAGGTATCCGGTAAGAAGGAAGGCTCCAGCCAGTACGGAATATCCGAGAATGAGAAGGAAGAAATTCCCATGTCTCTCGTAGATGGAAAAGGATATGAATCCCCCGATTATTATAAGCACATATATACCGGACAACCATAAAACAATGAAGAAATATCTTTCAAGCCTTCTGTAAAGCAGCAAGAACCCCATCAATCCCAGGGAAGCCCAGCCAAAAAAAGTGATGAGACCATTCCCCATGCTCATGATGAGGGAGAGAAAAAGCATAAGAAAAGCTCCCCATTTCAACTGGGAGGTTCTCTCGTACTTCATTCTATCCCACCATTTATTCATGGTGGAATAAGGCCAGACCATGTGCAAGTATCTAGGATTGTCAAGAAATAGGTTTCGGTCGAATCTTGATGATACCGAAGGAATCGGACAATCCTGAAATAGGATATGTCCTTTCGGGCTTCCATGGAGAATGAAGACGACGACAGGATCGGCGTTCCCTGTGAACATGAGGAAACCCATCCCGATAAGTCAATATGGGTTAAACCATCCCCCAGTGAAAGAATTCATTCCCCTGCCCAGAGAAGACCTTACTGCAAATATTGTGGTCGGATAAAGTATACAGGCAGCGCCAGAGCGAAAAAGATGGGGTTTTACATCAATGTCCTGAAGGAGCTTCAAAGAAAGGTTGAGGTCCTTTACAGAAGAAAAAGGACCAATCACAGACTGACGAAAGTCCAGATAAGGTTAATACTGAAGGAGCTCGAGTCGGATGAGGATTTTCGGGACAGATTCTCAAACAACAGATACAATCAATGGACCCATTTCAAGGAGGTGGTGGGCCGTTACTGCGGCATCGACGAAGAACTAATGGAACAGGTCCTTAGGGAACTCAAAGGATAACCGAAGCGTCATGTTTTTATCCCAAGGGATATGTAAAGGTACCGGTGGAACCCAATGACCTCCGATGAGATCAGCAAAGCAATTGACAAGGCAAACATGCAAATGGCAGCCGGAGAATACAGCAAGGCTTACAATGTTCTGAAAAAACTTGCAAAGGCTTACCCGGATACCGCCGAGGCATGGTTCATGATGGCGGAGGCTTCTGTTGGAATCCCAAAGCTCACCATCCAGGAAATAGCTTCTTTTTACCAGAAAGCGTGTGATCTGGCACCTGACAATCCTCTCTATTTTGCGAGTTACGGCAATTTCTGCTTCGAGAACGGAATCCTGAAGAAGGGAGAGGAATGCTTTTTAAAGGCGGCTGAACTGGATGATGAGAACTCTGCCGTTTACCTCTCGGATCTTGCAACATCCTATTTCTTCTCTGCAAGGAATTTTCGGAATCATTATCCGAATCTTTCGGATGACGATATACTGAAGACCTCTCTAAGATACATCCTGATGGCCTTCAACATAGACAAGGAAAAGGCTATCACTCTCCTTGGAAGTATCGAGACATGAACTCGAAGTTGAAATTTCATTTCGATGATCCGACGGTTTCCTGCAAATGGAGTCCTTTCAAACAAACATATTCTCCATAATCAATATTTACATGTAGCCTTTATAGGTTCTGTTCCGCATCATGGGGAAACCGTATGTCATTGTTCGATATAGAGAGACCATCATACGCTTATGATCCCAGAAGGGGCATAAGATTTTCCGAAGAGGAGAGGAGATCACTCACAATCGCGGTGATCGTTCTGACATTCTGCTTTGCCGTTGCCTTTTCCAGCAACGGGTTGTTTGATCTCCTTGCAAGAATTTCTCAGAAGGGTTTTCTTTCACGATTCGTCATAACTCTGCTAACATCGTTCATTGCGGTCCTGACCGCATTCGTTCTTCACGAAATGGGCCACAAGGTAGTTGCAAATCATTATGGATATCCTGCAGCCTTTTCTTATTCCAGAAACGGCCTGATCTTCGCAGCGGTGATATCACTTTTTCTGGGCGTCCTGTTTGCCGCTCCGGGAGCTGTGATCATATACGGGATGCCATCGAAAAGAGAGAACGGTATAATATCTCTGGCAGGACCACTCACCAATCTCCTCGTGGCCATGGTTTTCGGGATCATATTTGTTTTTGCCTTCTTCTTTTCTTTCACTTTCGGGATCGGTTCGATTCTTGCCAATATAGCATTCATTGTCACCACGATCAACATATTCATCGGTGCCTTCAACATGATTCCGATCGGTATTCTTGATGGTGCGAAGATCCTCAGATGGAATAAGATAGCCTATTTCATTTTGCTGATGTTCTTTCTTCCGGGCATCATAATCATCTTCATTATTTGATCTCCGTTGAGGTGTGAGAATGAACGTAGAAAGACTGAGAAAGGACTTTCCCATTCTTGAATCGGAACGATATCCGAACGGGTTGATATACTTTGACAATGCATGTATGACACTCAGGCCAAAACCCGTCATAGACAAGATAATGGAATATTATACGGAATATTCCGGATGTGGCGGGAGATCCCTTCACAAGATTGCGGGTTTCGTGACGGATGAGTTCGAGAGATCGAGAGAGATAATCTCGGATTTCATCAATGCATGGGATGTCAACAATGTTATCTACACAAAGAATACAACCGAGGCCATCAATCTTGTCTCGAGATGCTTTCCTTTCGGAAAGGGTGACAGGGTCATCGGAACGGACCATGAGCATAATTCCAATCTAGTTCCATGGGTCCATTTGCATCAGATGGGAAAGATAAGGTATGAACCGGTACCGTCCCTGCCCGATAACGAGTTCGATCTTGAGAAATACAGGGAAAAGGTGAAGGGAGCGGCCCTTGTATCCATGGTTCATGTATCCAATCTTGACGGATCCAGGATACCGGAGAAGGAAATAATAGAGATCGCCCATGATGAGGGGGCCGTTGTTCTTCTGGACTGCGCTCAATCCATTCCACACATCCCGGTGGACATGCAGGAATGGGATGTGGATCTTATCGCATTCTCCGGTCACAAGGCATGTGGTCCAACAGGAACAGGGGTTCTTGCGGGAAAGCCCGAGGTAATTTCCGAGTTAGAACCTTTCCTGATCGGCGGGGATACGGTTTCCGAATCCACATATACCAGTGTGGATTTTCTGGAGGTTCCGAAGAGATTCG
Source organism: Thermoplasmatales archaeon ex4484_6 (assembly GCA_002254385.1). GTDB lineage: Archaea > Thermoplasmatota > Penumbrarchaeia > Penumbrarchaeales > Penumbrarchaeaceae > Penumbrarchaeum. Next base: position 14,605 of record NJDO01000029.1, read on the forward strand.
AGGCAGGTCTTCAACACTATGCCGGTTTCATCGGTCTCGGAGAGGCATTGACATATCTGAAGAGTGTGGGTCTTGATGAGATACATTCTCATGAGGTAGAACTTAACTCATTTGCCACGGAGCTGTTGAAGGACAAGGTGAGAATATTGGGACCCCGGGATCCAAAAGACAGAGGGGGCATCTTTCCTTTTCAGATCGAAGGTTTCAACTCGCATGACATCGCCATGATGCTGGATGAGCTTGCTGATATCGCGATAAGGTCCGGAAGACATTGTGTTCATTCCTGGTTCAACGGAAAAGGGGAAACCTCCACCGCGCGCGCCTCTTTCTATCTTTACAATACAAAGGACGAGATCAGGAAGATGTCGGATACCCTTGATGATATAATCCGTGATTTTTCCTGATATGCAATATTTAATATGCTTCTCCTCCATAACATCGATGGAAACGATCAGCGGTGGAACACATGAAAGAGGAGGAAGATCAGAACCCCTTCTATGATCAGCTGTGTCAGCTGATAGGTTCCACACAGAAGAGGATAAAATCTTCACCTCATCATTATGCTGCCCTTAGGGAGGATACGATAAACTACATTGAAGGAGCCTTCTATGCGAACCTTGTAAGACTGTTCCAGAAGAACCTGAACGAGAAATTCTTCAGGGTTGTAAACATGAGCCGGAAGGATAGACAGCAGCTTCTTGCGATCCTCAGACCTTATTTCGACAGAGCAAATGCCACGTACGAGGAGATATACAACAAGGGAGAGGTGGATTTCCAGATGTACCAGGACTTCAGACGGGCCATTTACGAGTTCGGGGATGATGCATACTGGCTTCTTCTTGGAGTTGAAAGGTACGCGGATGTGATAAGGTGTGAACACCGGATCATCCAGTTCAAGAACGAACTTCTGGACATGGAAAGATGATCGGTCCTTTCTTCCCTCGATGAGCTTCCGGGAGTGAAGTATGGTTGGAAACCTTAGATTCATGGTTCAATACTATGCGGGAATATGTATGATCACCCATTACATCGTTAGAGGAGCTTATTTATAATGAGATGACCTCGCCGATCATTGATGGTCCTTATATCTCTGATGTTCATATTTGCTCTCGGATCCCTGGCAGGATGGATTATCGAGTTTTTTTATAGATCCATTCATAACGGGCACCTTACCAATCCAGGGTTCCTGAATGGAACCTATCTCCCCATGTATGGCTTTGGTATCTCGTTTCTCTACATCATCTCATCCATGGACATGTCCATCATTATCAGGGTAATAATATTCGGGATCACTACCACCGTCCTGGAACTGATAACGGGACTCATCTTCACGAACTATTTCAAAATAAGGTTGTGGGACTACTCGAAGGAGCTTCTCAATTTCAAGGGGCAGATATGTCTTAGGTTTTCGCTCTACTGGACGGTTCTTTCACTGCTCTTCTATCTGATGATCTATCCGCATATGGAATCATTCGTGAACATACTCGAAGAAAGCTATTTGGCATATATCTCTCTGGGATTCTATTATGGACTTATTACAATGGACATCTACGAGTCATTCTCACTTGCAGTGAAGATCAGAAAAGCGGTTATGGAGTTCAATAAGAAGTACCTGACAGGATTGAGAATAGATATGAGAGATTTCAAAATGACCGTAAGGACCTATTTGAAGAAGGGAAGGAAGGTGAATTCGGTTGAAAGATTCTTCGTACCGTTCACCAGACTCTCGAATATGGAGCTGTTGGATAGATTCAATAACGAACTCCTGCAGAAAATGAAGAAAAAGGTTCACTTCAATAAGAAATAACAACTGTGGAGCTCCCATAAAGGTTTTATATTCATTGCCGATAACCCAGATGCTCCTGTAACAATTGGGCCGGTAGATCAGCTCGGTAGATCGCTCGCTTGGCATGCGAGAGGCCTCGGGTTCAAATCCCGACCGGTCCACTTTTCCCTATTTAC
>NJDO01000107.1 GCA_002254385.1 Thermoplasmatales archaeon ex4484_6
TCCATGGCCTTGATCTCCGCGGCCCTCTCGATTATGTGCTTCCCCCACGCCTTGTAGTAGATCATGAAACCCAGCAGATCCAGGAGACCGAAGGTGATCACAACACCCCAGAACAGATGCGGTCTTCCCATGTTCACGGCGATCAGGTTCGACAAAAGGCCGAAGATCAGCGCCCCGCCCCATATTCCTATGAATGATGCCAGGAAATTCGTGCCTATGTAGGCCGAGACCTTCTCCTTGGGTGCCAGCTTTGAAACGAATGCCAGGTACCCTGGGGCCACCATGAACTCCCCTATGGAGTAGATAACGATCCCCATGACCGCGAAGGCAGGGCTCTCCATCAGGAAGGCCACAACGACCATTCCCACCAGGTAAATGACGACCCCCATCATCAGGGCCTTCAGTGATTCCAGCCTCTCGACGAATTTGGCAAGGGGTATCCCCAGGAGTATGATGGTCCCCGGATTGAATACACCGAGGAGTATCACGGGGAACCATGCCGGCAGGAAATGGAAACCGTACATGACCGTCTGGAACGGGGCAAGTGTAACGGAATAGAGTGCCCAGAATCCGGCAATCAGGAAGATCATCACAACGAACTTCCGGTCCTTGAAAGCGGTCTTGATGTTCCTTCCCACGTCCTTCACGGTCTTGACCTTGCCGCTCCTCGGAACCTCCCTGAATATGAATATGGCAACGAGTATGTTGACAAGGAAGAACACCGAACTCACCCGGAACACCCATGCGTACATGGACTCCTGGATGACATCGGTCATGATCAGCACCCCCCAGATGAGGGCGAAGAACGTGGCTGCGAAATTGACGGTCCAGTAGTATATACTGTATGCGAAGTTCCTGTCATCCTGGGGTGTTGCCTTCGCAATGGTTGCCGATACCAGCGGCTTGTACGTTCCTATACCGAAACCAAGCGCCATGACACCGAGGATCGCAAGGGGTATGGAATTTGCAAATGAGAGGAATATGTATGCGAAGAACAGTATGACGAATCCGATCGTCATCTGCTTCTTGTAGCCCAGCTTCTCACCGAATGCACTGCTCAGGATCGGCATCCCGTACTGGAACGGGTACATGAATATCGTCAGTATGAGCCCGAACCAGGTTGGAAGCCCAACGTTGAATATGAAATGCACTGCCAGGATGGGCATCATGGAGTAGTATGCCCCTCTCTCCATCAGCTCGAATATCTGGACTATCCAGAAGACGGATGGAAATCTTCCGAAAAAACCCTTGATGCCCCTTGCGATTCCTGAAGCCGCCATGATAAATCCATCGTGTATCGTTACGCTCTATTTAAATGGGTACGTTGGTAGAATGGAAAGGTGAATATGCTTATAAACAACCTTTTAGATACCGGTTGGTCCGGGAATGGAAGAGATGTCATGAAATGTGAGAGATTGGGTCTGTATCTGATATTCCTGACTGTCGTTCTATGGTCCACCATAGAGGTTGTGTCGAAGCTTCTGGTCCACGAGCTCCCCTCTATGACGATCTCCTTCCTCCGGTTCACACTGGGGGGGGCCTTTCTTCTACCCCTGAGCGTGCACCAGATACGGAAGGGGGTCCTGAAGAATGTCACTTTTCGCGACTGGGTGTCCCTTGTCATTTTATCCTTTCTGGGGATTACCCTCACGTTCGCTCTCTTTCACAAGGCCCTTGTATGGATATCCGCCACATCGATCGCCACATTGATCGCCATGGTCCCGATTTTCTCCGCACCGGCCGGGTATCTCTTCCTCGGGGAAAGGGTGACCTGGTTCCAGGTCCTGGGCCTTTCCCTCGGCGGGTTCGGGATTCTGCTCATCTACATGACGGAAGAACCGAACTGGACATCCATGCTTGGCGTTGCGATCATGGTCCTTGCGGTCCTGTGTTTCTCCATCTATTCCGTTCTGATGAAGAGATTGAACAGGAAGATGACCGCAAGGGTTTCGACACCCCTGAGCCTGTTCATAGGCGGGATACTCACGATTCCATTGACGCTAATGGACGGAGCTCCGCTGTTCAGGCCCCTTGATCCTTTGGGGGTTCTCCAGATAGCATATCTGGGATTCATCGCAGTGGGTTTGGCATACCTTCTCTACTTCATAGGTCTGGAATCGACAAGGGTGGCTCCCGCGAACTCCCTCATCTTCATGAAACCTCTCATAGCCGGAGGCCTGGCCTTTGTCTTTCTTGGGGAGCATCTTTCGGTGATACGGGCGATATCGGTGGTAATCATATCGGCTTCCATCCTCTTCGTCATACGGGAGGAATGGAAGAGGAGGGGGTCATCCGATCCCTGCATCTCAGGGGAAAAAATTGATTAAGACTTTCATATGTCCCTGACCGATGAGGCTATTTCTTCTGGATATGCTGATGGGCATACTCCTTTCACTTGCCCTGATATCATTCCTGATATCCGTTTTCATCTTTCGGGGGCGGAGGGAGGCAGGGCCTCTGCTTCTTGCTATATCCTCTCTTCTCGGCATCTTGGGTGCCCTGGCCCATTTAATGACAACCGCGGGGCTCGTGGATGTTTCCCCGTCCATCGTCGCTGGCGCTGTCGTTGTCTGGTTCACCGGTTCACTGCTGTCGGTCCTTCTGTGGAGGAAGCGAGGATGAAGGATCCTCTGGAGCTCCCTCTGAGGAAGAGGATAACCGAGTACATTCGAAGGAATCCCGGAGTCCATTTCAGGCAGATATCCCGGGACATGAACCTTGCCTTGGGCCAGCTGGATTTTCATCTGAACGCCCTTGTGAAAGGAGATGTTCTTATCAAGGACGTGTCAACGGGGAATTCCAGGTATTACGTGAGGGACCGTTTCTCCAGGGATGAAAGAAGGATCATGTCTCAGCTCAGAAGGGAGATACCAAGAGGTATAGTCATATTTCTGTTGGAGAATCCCGATTCCACACCCCATGACATTCTCGAGGCATTCACTTTCACCCATGCCACGCTCTCGTATCATCTGAAGAGGCTGGAGAAATCCGGGGTCATCACCGCGGAACAGAGAGGAAGAAGAAGGTTCTACCGAGTGAAGGACAGGGATATGGTCGAGATGCTCCTCGTGATGTACCGCCCTTCCCTGCTCGATACAATCGTGGACAGCATCTCCTAATCCTTCCTGAAATACCTGTTCAGGGAAAGGTCAAGATCTCCACCCCCCGTCTCCTTCCCCTTTCTCGAGAGGTAGATGACCATTGCGGCGAAGGTAACTGTCAGGAAAAGTGTGCCGAGAGTGAACGAGATGATATGGTCGATTACGTAGGATGCCGCACGGGAGCCTGCATCCAGGAGGGTCTGGAGAAGATGCTCGAATATCAGCAGAGAGCCTTTGAAGCTCATACTGTCGACGGATTCGGGAAGTGAGGATGATATCGTGAGAACCCCCTCATCATTCTCATTTTCCATATCGACTGAGGTCGGAACCGTTGCGGATACCCCTTCCCCCGAGATCAATGCCTCTCTGTCTATGGAGAGTTCTGCAAGCGTCTCATCATTCTTCCGGGAAAATGAGAACATATGTCCGTATCCCGTCCGCTCCCTTTCTTCGAGACAGCAGGTGTCTCCCATTCCCATCGGATCCAGGCTCAGATAGAATTCGATGTCGGAATCCCCGGGAGGGGAGAGGATCTCTATGTCCATGTCGATCGATCTGTTCTCCCTGGACCACCTGTAGAGGAACGTTATCTTCAATGTCGAGCGGTGGAGGACATGATCACCCTCATCCTTCCACTGCATCTCCGTCCGGTAGTGGATCTCCACTCCCTCGTCATTCCTCTCTTCGTCGATCGTCCATGGGGTCTCCACAAGGTTCCCTTCCATCTCCATTGTGGAGTTTCTGCTTCGGAGTCCCCTCAGGGATATGGATATTCCCAGATCCCCCTCTTCATCCTCCAGGGAAACCCCGGGTGACCCTTTTCCATATCTGTACCTGAAGCCTCCGGTGAGTTCCCCCTGGTCCGAATCCTGACCCCACAAAGGTCCGGGATCCCTTCCACCGAGGCAGGTGTCCGATGATCCCCCGTGAGGATTCATCATGCCCTGTGCGATAACCATCGGGGAGAGAATCACAAGTCCCGCAAGAATGATCGAGGACAGGACCACGATATGTTTTCCCATGAGGGTCCATTGATATGTATATATAATTTGAATATGGAACATTGCTCTAGAGTATGTGTTGAGTGTAATGGATCGATATCTAGAGAACTGTTCCACCTCTAGAGTAGCGTTCCATAACGGGGTTAAATACCCAAGGGGATGGAGCCTTGTGGCGCGGCAGAGTCCCACCACAGGAGGCAAAAGAATGAAAACCAGAATATTTGTAATGGGCGGTCTTGCCGCATTGGCCCTTCTCGTGGGTGTGGCAGTTTTTGCGGCTGCCGCGGGAAACGGAAGCGGTGACCTGGTAAGAGACACACCCTTGGGGGACCTGGTCCCCGGGGCTATGGGCAGTGGAAAGGGAATGTCATTCCGATCCATGGATGGTGATTGCGATGGCGAAGGTCCCATTCTCGAGAATGAGAGATCCAGGAACGAGACCTGCGACGGAGAGCCATCCGGTGAACAGGTTCAGGAGCGTGAGAGGTCTCGTGACGGGGAGTCCGCATCCGATGATGCCGAACAGACCCGTGAGAGGGAGATGTCCCGGAACGGAACCTGCGACGGAGAGCCAACAGGTGAACAGGTTCAGGAGCGCGAGAGGTCCCGTGACGGGGAGTCCGCATCCGACGATGCAGAGCAGACCCGTGAGAGGGAGATGTCCCGGAACGGAACCTGCGATGGCGAGGGCCCTCATTCCGATGATGACATCGGCCATCATGGTGGAGAGGGTTCCGGCTCGATGAAACACGACAGGATCAGGGACCGTGAAGATTGCGCTCTCGACGAGTGAGACGATAACAAACAGCGTGGATCAATGGACATGGGGTGGTGGATGGGGCCTGAAATATGGCCCCTGTTTTTTGTATGAAGATTCGGTGAAATACACCCAATCTTCACTCTTTCATCATATAAGGGATTCAAACTATCCGGTCTAAATACACCTCAATTCCTCCTGCACACAATACCTCGGTGGGTGGGAGCCAAAGGTTCGGATACGAACGTACTATAATTCGTGTCCGATCTTTCATTGTGAGCATCGATCGGCATGGGATTGATGCTCATGAAGATTTTTTAATTCTCACGGGAATTTCACAACATCTCGTGATTCCCCGCGAGGGTTCTTCTCATATTGTTCCGGTTCGGGATCACAGGAGATCGCTGCCCAGTGATGGCATCTAGTCTTCCCTGAACTCGATACCTTTCAGTTTCAATCTATCAAGTGCGGGACCGTAAACGTCCGGGTGCGTGGGTATTTGCACACCAACCATATCGTCGAGCTCTCCGTTCAGTATCATCTCGGCGCCGATGGCGGCAGGTATCCCGACGGTCCTGGACATTGCGCTGTCCCCCCCCGGAATTCCGTAATCGATCATCGTCGATCTGATGACCTTCTCCCCTTCCCCCGGGAGCTCCACCCTGAATGTGTGCTGCAGGATGATCATATCCCTTTCAGAGGGGCCGTACCGGAGCTTCCTTTCGAGCAGTTCACTGAGGGAATCCATTCTGTTCTCAGGGTGTGATACGGATTCATCGGAGAGCATGCCCAGCCATTTCCAGTTGTGAAGGGCCCTGTCATTGTCTCTGGTATCTATCCGTTTCTTCAATCTCTCCTCGAGGTCCCCTTCACCGGGTGCAAGCTCCTCCATGAGCTCTCTGAAGGTGGAGGCCGAGGTGGGTTTCTCATCCAGTATTCCGATATCATGAAGCCCCTTCCAGGTATCGCACCATCCGATATTTCGCAGGGTCCCCCTCAGAACGGTTCGAGCGTCATGGATGCCGTAGACATCCGCATAGGGGACAGAGTCCCTGTTCGGGTATCCTTCGAAGCTTCCGAGTCCCGGTATCTCCACCATCTCGTAGGAGGCGAACAGCTCCTTCCCCGGTATCTCCATGATCCTGCCGTCCCTTTTGAATCTGGCACTGTTCCTGGAAGCCAGGACGACACCTTTCGGGCTCCACGAGAACTTGTAACCCCACGGGTTCGTGTTCGCTTCGGGGGCCGGGAGGCCGCCGCAGTATGATATGAACTCCTTTACCGTACCTCCCCGTTCATGGACATGGTCTATGACCCTCTGTGCCTCCATGTGATCTATTCCCGGGTCCAGCCCCATCTCGTTCATGAGGATCACGCCCTTCTCCCTCGCCCTTTCGTCGAAGCCTCTCATGACATCCGAAACGTATGAGGTGGTGACCATGTGCCTGCCCTCCGTCACGGCAGCTTCCGCGACCAGATGATGGCATGTGTAGGGAAGCAGAGAGACCGCAACCCTGTGCCCCCTCACAAGCTCCGACAGACCTTCGTCCTTTTCGATGTCGAAACGGAGGGCATTTCCTCCACCGGATGAGCGTGTGATGCGCTCGGCCTTCTCCACCGTCCTGCTGGCCACGGTAACCTCGAATCCCTTGTTCACGAGATAATCCACAAGTGGTCTGGCTACCAGACCGGCTCCCAACACAAGTACATCCTTCACTGCTTTCCCCCCTCTACGAATCTTTCCATGTATGC
>NJDO01000030.1 GCA_002254385.1 Thermoplasmatales archaeon ex4484_6
CGCCTCGGTCCTGGGAAAGAACAAGGCGTGGATGGGGGCGTGGATGGCATGGATATCCACCGCCATAGGGTTCTACTATGCCGTGGTCATGGGATGGACCATCAGGTATGCATGGGGTTCCATGTCCGGCACAGTATCCTTCTCGGGCGCAAGAGCCTCCTGGGAAGGATTCCTCGCATCGCCCGGACTCGTCGTCCTGTTCCAGATAATTGCGCTGGGGGTTTCGGCCCTTGTCGTCTACATGGGGATAGAGAAAGGGGTGGAAAAGGTCAACAAGATACTGATACCCACGCTGATAGGACTTCTTCTCATCTCCATGATAAGGGCCCTCACGCTTCCCGGTGCGGGAAGAGGCGTTGCCTACATATTCACCCCCCATGCGGATACCTTCTTCAACGGGAAGACCTGGATATCCGCATTGGCCCAGTCCGCCTGGTCCTGCAGTGCCGGAATGGGTATGGCCATCACCTACGGTGCCTATACCAGGAGGAAGGATGATACCACCCTCAACACCGCCCTGACAGGGCTGGGCGACACAACCGTCGCCCTGATTGCCGGGATAATGATATTCGCAACGGTCTTTGCGATGTCACCGACCCTCAGCAGCGCAGAGGCCGCCGTGGAGACGGGGGGATCCGGATTGACCTTCATCTATCTCCCGCAGCTTTTCGGCGAGATGATCGGAGGCAGATGGGTGGCGATCGCCTTCTTCCTTGCCATGGCTTTCGCTGCCCTCACCTCGATGATCGCCACATACGAGAACGCCGTGAAGAACTTCGTTGACGCGGGATGGGGGCGGAAGAAGGCCATAGGGGTCCTGACCCTGGGGATGCTGCTCCTCGGGCTCCCCTCGGCGATGTTGATCCTTCCCGTGAACGGCACCCCGACCCCCGTATTCCTGGACAATCAGGATTTCGTATGGGGTCTTGGGCTGGTGGTTTCCGGGGCCTTCATCTATTTCCTTGTATGGAAGTACGGCATAACACGTTTCAGGGAGAATTACATAAACAGCAGATTCGCCGACATGAAGGTGGGTAGATGGTTCGATATCCTGTTCAAATATGTGATTCCCGTGGAATTGGTCGTTATGTCCGTCTGGTTCATCTACCAGACGATCGTGAACCCGACGGATGAGTGGTGGGTCAGCGGAATAGTGGGATTCCTCGTAATGATGGGGCAGTGGATCCTTGCGATACTCGGAGTGAGATACATATCCCGGAAGGTCCAGGACCGTCTTGTCGATGACGGTTTCGACCCCTATTCGACGATAGATGATGACATTCTCAGGGAGGAGGGAGAGGAGCCCGCACCATCATCTCTGGTCCCGCATGAAGGCATGGACATTGGAGAGTCAATTGCATGACAAGGGAAGAAGAGAAGATACTCGAATTGCTCTCGGGAATGGGAGAGATGTCAACCTCGGAAATCGAGAAGGAATTCTCGAGGCTGGGTGAATCATGTCCCGACGGGGCGGTCAAGCATCTGATGAGATTGAAGAGCAGGGGCCTCGTAAAGGGAAGGATGGACAGGGAGAGAAGGGGTTGGGTCTGGAGCCTCAAGAACGGAGCTCCTCAATGATTTCAGGATGAGGGATACGGACCTTAAGGTTTGAACGATCCCCTTGCGACCGCTCTTGATCCTTCTGTATTCAGGTAACACATCCTATCAAAACATTTAGATACTCACCTCTGCGGTTACGGTCCTGACAGCCGGATGATCCGGTCGGAAGAGGTGTTCACTTGAAAGGAGCGATGTCGATGAAACATTCCACCATGTATGCCATTCTGTTCTCCACCCTGTCCATTCTTCTATCCTCGATGGTGTTCATACCCGGCGGGATCGATGTGGATGGACTGACCGTTTCCGGGAATGTCCTCTCGGAGGATACGGTCTGGACCACGGGTGATTCACCCGTGAATGTTGAGGATAATCTCACGGTTCCCCCCGGTATCACCCTGACAATACGGGAGGGTGTGACCGTGAATATTGGGGATGGAAAATGGCTCAATGTCAGGGGGACGCTTATCGCCGTCGGAACCGACCAGGCTCCCGTGAACTTCACATCCGATGGTGAGTTCGATCGGGTGAACATAACGAACGGGGGCAGTGCACTGTTCGATCATGTTATGGTGAACAACACCTCGATCGGTGTCGAGGCGGCGTCCGCAGGAACCGTTGCAAGGGTGTACAATTCCACTTTCGATACGGATACTCCTGCCCTTTCCAGCATATCCGGTGCGGAAGTGTGGGCGGTGAACTGCACGTTCATTTCCATGATCAACGTAAGTGTCTCCGGGGGGACGCTTCACGAGGGAAACTGGTTCAGGCTCACTGCGATGAAGGACAACGGCGAAGGCCCGTACGAGGGAGCTGACCTGGAGATATTCGCCACCCAGCCCCAGGGATCGACCTGGACCGTATATGATTCGGTCAGCGGTGATGACCCCTCGACAGGACCGGACGGAAGGACCCCTCCCGTGGCCGTGGAGCAGTTCCTTCACGAAGGATATAGTTCAACGAGCAGGGTGATGGTCCAGATAAAGATGACCGCCCCATCAAGGAGCAAACAGCTGTACCCTGTTTACATGGGTGCTGATTTTGACTATACCTGGTGGATGGACTTCACACCCCCCCGGGCACCGGCCAATCTCACGGTGCTCGACAAAGGCGGGACATGGATAAAGATCGGTTGGGATTATCCGGGAGACCCGATGGAAGTGAAATTCTTCGTAATTTCACACAAGAAGCACTGGGAGAGCGATTGGGATACGGAAGAACCCGGACCGAGCGCCCGCGACTGGAATATCTCCACGGAACAGCCTCCGAACGAGGGAGGTGGGCTGGTGGAGGAGATGGAGTATGACATCATGATACGCACCATAGACGGAGCGAACAATCCTTCTCCGGATGTGGGGCCCATCAGCGTGAAAACACTGGATATCACTCCCCCCCTTCCCCCGACGGATGTGGTTATAGAGGATGTTGGAGGCCACCATGCAACATTGAGATGGAACCACTCCGCATCGGATGATGTTACGGGTTACGAGATTTTTCTCAACAATTCCGGGGGGCAGCCCTCCCTTCACTCTCTGGTTGAACCATCGGAAACGAATATCCAGGCATTCAATATCACTCCGCTTGCCAGTGAAACAGATTATGAAATCTGGATAAGGTCCGTTGACGACGGCGAGATCCCCCGCACATCCGCGATGGTGGGACCCGTATCGTTCCGTACCCTTGATATTACGCCACCGGACCCCCCCATTCTTTCCCTTACATTGATAGACCCGATGCAGTTCCTCAACGGTTCCGGGTTGTACAATTCTTCCCAGGTAGGGCTCTCGGGGTCAGTCCCCGGCGAGGACAGATGCTTCATTGATGTATTCCTTGATGGCATCCAATATGTGAACCCCAACCCCGATGCGCCGCGGCCGGCCGCAATGGAGGGGAGATTCTTCTTCTTCATTACCATGAAAGAAGGGGTCCATTCGATACGCGTGAGAGCGGTGGACCCTGCCGGAAATGCGGGGCCGCTCTCCAATCAGGTGAATATCACTATTGACCTGACCCCTCCTGTGATGGAAGTGAACCCCCCGAACAGCGGAACGCTTTATGTCGACTCCGATCTGGAAATGTCCCTTGAGGCCAACCCGGCGGATGAGAACGGAATACATTCCGTAATCTGGCGGGTTGAAGGTCCAAATGAGAACTGGGAATACCAGGGGGATGTTCTTGTGAACCTGTTCGGTGTGGGGAGCTATATTGTCACCGTTGAGGTGGCGGATCGGGCAGGCAACATGAACATGACCTCATTCCAGGTGATATCAAGACTTCCCGACAGGGATCCTCCACGTGCGTGGGTGGTATCACCCGAGACCAATGTGGATCTGGATCATGCTCCCGAGTTCGATGTCAGGTTCAGCGAGCCTGTCATGTTCGATATGATCAAGGCGGTCGTTGTGCCATCCGACACGGGAGCCGGTGCAATCGAAATGCTTTACAGCTTCGATGAGAAGAACCTTACCGCGAACTTCCTGCTTACAAGCTCTCTCGAGGGTGGTAGCAACTACACGTTCCTGATGGGCCCCGTCGTGGACCTCAGGGGAAACAGGGGGGAGAATCTCACATTTGAGTTCAGGACCATCGATGACGATCGCCTCGATTCCGATGGGGACGGCATCCCGGATTATTACGAGGTGCTCAGGACATTCCTCAGTCCATCCGATCCTTCCGATGCATCCCTGGACAGCGATAATGACGGAGTGTCCAACCTTGATGAGTACATACATGGGACGGACCCGGGAAATGCTGACACTGACGGGGACGAGATGACGGACGGCTGGGAGCTCGACCACGGTCTTTCGCCGCTTGACAGGTCCGATGCCCTCCAGGATCCTGACAGGGATTCTTACACGAACCTCGAGGAGTTCAGGGCAGGTACCGATCCCATGGATTCCCTGGACCATCCCTCTTCGGGTAAAAGCTCCGCCCCTTCAACCCTGCTGCTGTTGATAATTGTTATAATCGCGGTGATTGCCATAATCGGAGCCGTGCTGTTCATTGTCATCATGGGAAGGAGAAGGCGCATGGCTTCAGGTATGGAGGAGGAGGGGACCGTACCGGTCACCGGTGAACTGGAAGAGGAAGAGGAGATACCCGAGGAGAGGGAATGCCCCTCATGCGGCGCGGTCCTTGTGGATGGCCTTGACTACTGCCCCGAATGCGGCTTATCCATCCACCCCTCCGGTGATGAGGGGGGTATCGAGCCGTCGATTCCGGAAGGAGAAGAAGAAAGCATCGTGGAAGATGAGGGTTCTCTCGAGGACAGCCTCCCGTTGGAAGGCATCCCGGAGAATGGTGAATCCGACATATCCCCTCCTGGGAACGAAATGGAGGACGGGGGAAGTGTGGATATGGCACCCGTTCCCGACCTTGAGGACCTGCCCTGAGCTTCACCGCGCTCCAGAAACCCCGACAGACTGTCAAATCCGCGTTTTTTTCCAGATATTCATATAATAAAAGAGAGGAAAAGGTTTAAATTCCGTTTACCTGATTAAAGTCAAAGCTCCCGAGGTGGAAGAGATGAAGGTAAAGTGCAAGGAATGCAAGGCCGAGATGGAGTATCCCTTCAAGAAATGCCAGGAGTGCGGTTGGGTTCCCAAGGGAAAATATGCCGATCTTGCAAAGAAGTTTGCAAAGAAATACGAAGAGGAACATCACATCAAACCCAAGAAGAAGGCCAAGGTCTCTTCTGCCAAGAAATCCCCTGTCAAGAAAGGAAAGAAGCCAAAGAAGAAGGCCAAGGTGGAGCTCGAGGAGGAAAGGCCCAGGAAGAAGTCCAAGAAGAAGAAGGCGAAGGTGGAGCTCGAGGAGGAAAGGCCCAGGAAGAAGTCCAAGAAGAAGAAACCTTGTTTCCGGAGGAGATGAGGGAGCTGTGAGATCATCCTACAGGCCGATCAGCCTGGATGAGGATGAGGAAGAGATATTCGTGGTGGGCCAGAGCCCGAAACAGAAGAAGCCTCTGTATGAAGAGGAAGAAGAGGAAGACTATTACGAGGAGGAAGAGGAGGAAGAAGAGGAGGAGGAAGAAGAAGAAGATTACTACGAGGAGGAGGAAGAGGAGGAGGAAGAGGAGGAGGAAGAGGAGGAGGAAGAAGAAGATTACTACGAGGAGGAAGAGGAGGAGGAAGAGGAGGAGGAAGAGGAGGAGATAATCAAGATCCGCTGCAAATGCGGAAATCTCATCAAAGTGAAGGCGGGAAAACCTCCCATAAAATTCAAATGCGACAAGTGCGGAAGAAGGGGCGTCATAAAGCCTCCGCCCGAAGAGGAGGAGGAAGAGGAAGAAGAGGAGGAGGAAGAGGAAGAGGAATACGAACCTCCCAAGAAAAGGAAAAAGACCGTGAAGAAGCATCGTCGCCGAAGGGAGGAAGAGGAATATGAGCCTCCCAGGAAGAAGAAGCACCATGAGCACAGGGTCCCAAAGAAAAAAAAAAGAAAGTAAGACCCGCGTATGAAGAGGAAGAGGAGGAGTACGAACCTCATCCCGGACCGAAGCGAAGAGCTCCGGCCAGGAAGAAAAAGAGGGAAAAGGGATTGGATTTCAAGAGACCGGAGGATCTGGGTGTGGAACCCTCATCCGAGCCTGCCGATCTCTTCATGACCCCCCAGGGCAAGAAGGAGAAAGGCGAAACATGTCCGGTCTGCGGGGGCGGTATGGTTTTCAAGGAAAGGGTAAGTTCCTGGTACTGCCCGAGATGCAAGAATTTCTACTGAACCGTGGAAAGGAAAACATGTTTCCCGCTTTCCATCATTTCACATTCCAAGAAGGGCCCCTGCAAGACGCATCATGACGTAGGGTGCGGCGATCCCCGACCCGATACCGGCCAATGCACCGGTCACCGCCCGGATCATATTCGTGGAACTGCGCAGACCATGATACTGCGTCAATCCGTCGATGACCAGAGGCGATATCGTTAACGTTGTGAAAAGGAGCATGGAAAATGCCGGGGGGGAGAGGAGGACGGCCACGAGGATCCCAATGGGAATGGTGATGATCAGGGAAGGGTAGAAAAGTGTACATCTGGCACACAAGGGAAGGGGGTGGCCCCTGTACCAGAAACATCTCTCGGGTATTCCATGGCATATACGTCTCATGAGGTATGGCCTGTCATCGATCACTTTGAGGTCCATGTCCATCCTTGTCATCTCGGAACGTTTTATCGTATCCGGTCGGCCGCCTCCGGACCTCATAGATATCACATTCTTCCATGCAGTTTCTTGTTGATAACTCCATTCATCCAACTCGTCGGACATGATTCGCATCTGCCCCAAAATATATAAATATAAATAATAGGGAAGTGAATTGGTCGGTTACCGGAGGCCAGGTACCTGAGAAGGACCGTCTTTTCAGGAAAGGGGCAGGTCCTCCATACAATAGGAGGTAGATGATTGCCAGAGAAACCCGTAATTTTTTCGATCTTGATCACCATCCTGATGATAGTCCAGGCAACGATACTTTTCATACCGGGACTCGGGCAGGTTCGGGGTTCCGACTACGGCGACCAGAACGAATGGATTCTGGTGGGAAGGGACGAATATCTGTCAATTGAAGGGTCCTCCGTGAGCCAGGGTCTCGGAGAATCCGCTGTTTCCGGTGACATCGATGGAGACGGGCGGGACGACATCATTCTCGGCGCCCCGTCTTATTCGGGAGAAGGCGGGGCGGGAGCCGTCATTGTTTTTTTCTCAAGGGATCCCGATGAGGTCTTCCCGATGACGGCCCCTTACGATGCGGATCTCGTGATCTACGGTGTGGACGCCGATGACCATTTTGGTACAGCTCTCGTGACGGCGGACATCAACATGGACGGTTTCGAGGATATCGTGATATCGGCTCCGGATGCGGATGGAAAGGGTAATGCGAAGAGGAATTCCGGCGAGGTATACATCCTGGCCGGAAGGGCAAGGTCCGAATATCCCTCGCGGATGTGGATTGCACGGGAAACACTTTTCGGGCACATATACGGGAGGGATGCCGTGGATCGGCTGGGTGTCCGGTTGGCCGCCGGTGACCTGACAGGTAACGGCAGGAACGACCTTGTGATAGGTTCGATGGGGGCCGGAGGTTTCGGTGTTGAAACACCTTACGAGAACCAGGCTCCCGGTTCATGGGAGCTAGAGATAGTCGAGGGAAGCTCCTCGCCTATCGGGGACCTGGAACTTGGAAAGGATCAGGACATGGTCAGGTACTTCTCGTCCCTCAACGTATCGGACATGCATGCCATGTCTATAGGAACGGGTCTTGAGGTATCCGATGTGAACGCGGACGGATATGACGACCTCCTCTTCTCATTTTCCAGGTGGCGATCCCTCAGACCTCTCTCTTCTGAGGTCTCCATCATTTCAGGAGGACCTTCATTTCCGTACGCTTCGTACAATTCATCCGTGGACGTGATAATCCCCTCCTACTCCCCCAATATGACCATTCAGATGAATTCCACGGCCCTCGAGCCTCCGGTCATAGAATGCGGCGATCTTGATGGGGATCCATACCTGGATATCCTGCTGGGCAATCCTGCTCTCGACAGCTTCGAGCGCAGCCGGCTGAGGACCGGACAGGTCATGCTGCTAGGGGGAAGGGACTTCACCTCCGGAGATGTGATCTACCTGGACCAGCTCCTCACGACCATATACGGGGAGGATTCCTCGGACGGATTCGGGAGCTCAATCTCGTGTGTGGACATGGATGGGGACGGCATGGATGAGATATACATAGGGGCCCCCATGGCCGACGGATACATGAACCTCTACACGGGATGCGGCGAGGGATACCTGTTCGATCTTGAAGGAACCTTTCCCGCACACCTCAACGTGACGGATTCGGCGATGAGGTTCATGGGAAGATCTCAGGCCATGGCCTCCTTCTCGAGTATTGCATCCGTTCACATGAACGATGACGTCATCCCCGAGCTGATCGTCACCTCTCCGGGATACCGGGACGAGGAGGGGGGAACGATAGGAATGGTGTCCGTTTTCATGGAAAGGCAGGAGTTCCGTTCCAGGTTCTTCGGCTCCGCCACTTCGTCGATTTTCGGCAGGAGGACGCTCATATCCGACTTCAACCGGGACGGTTACAATGACGTGGTCATCTCGGACCCGTATGCGGGATATCCCTCGACGGGCGCAGCCTATCTGTTCTTCGGGGATGCGAGCGGATGGGATGGGATGTACGAATCAGATTCCGATGCGGACATAGAGTACACATCGTCCATCGAACCGGAACAATCCGCTTTCGGCAGCTCCCTCGCTGCAGGAGACCTCGATCATGACGGCTACACCGATCTGGTCGTTGGGGCTCCCGAGAACTATGACGGATTCCAGAATCCCGGTTCCGTTCACATATTCTGGGGAGGAACGAAAGGATACATGGCCCAGAAGAACTACAAGAGGATACTGGGACAGAGCGTTGAGGGTGCGGGGGATGCTGTTGCCGTGGGTGATTACAACGGGGATGGCGTGGATGATCTGGCTGTAAGCATGACATCGACGCTTGCCTCCCAGTCACAGAACAGGTATCATGCCGGTGCCGTGGCACTATTCTTCGGCCCCATCTCCAGGACGCCCTCCGGCATCCGGATCAATTCCGCTGATGTTCGGATATCGGGAGCGATCCCGAACGAGAGGATAGGTGAGACCCTCGAAGCGGGGGACGTGAATGGTGACGGATATGATGATCTGGTCATAGGCGCGCCCAGATCGGACCTTGGGTCTATAACCGACCAGGGGGTGGTATATGTCCTTGCGGGAAGGAGCAGCTGGGGCGTATCGTACGACCTTCTGTACGACCCCGTGGCGAGAATATTCGGCCCCTGGCCCTATGACCAGATAGGAACCTCTCTGGCCGTCGGAGATATCGACGATGACGGAAGGGAGGAGGTGATCATCGGGGCTCCCAGCGGGGATGGATATCAGAGAACCACCAACGCCGGCGGGAACGTGTATATCCTGAAAGGCGCCTCGTTCACGGATCTTGCGGGAGGGGGAAACCTTTCCATAAGGACAGATGTGAACATCTCCATTTTCGGAGACCTTCCGGGAGAGAGACTCGGTTCGTCCCTTGCCGTCGGCGACATTGACGGGGACGGTACATCGGACCTTGTCATGGGTGCCGTAGGATGGGGTGACGGGATCTCCACATCCCGGCCGGGAGCGGCATTGATTCTGCTGTCCGCGCTCATCAGGGACGGCAGCATGCTCAATTCATCTTCACTGCCTGTCATATCATCCCGGAACGATGGTGACCAGGCCGGTTATTCCCTCTATGCTGGAAACCTGACAGGTGATGCAAGGGAGGACCTGATCATGAGTTCTCCCGGGTACGATGCGGGTGTGGGGTTGGGCAAGGTGGGTGGAGTGTTCCTCTGGGAAGCGGGCCCGCTTGAATACACGGATATAGGAATTTCCCCTGTTCGAATAATAGGGTCCCATCAAATGATACCTTTGATGGACTACGGTGAGGTACCATTCCTGTCACCCATGTCCGGGCCCTATATCTTCCGGGTCTCCGGAAGGTCGATAGGCGGTTATCAGGACATCTCCACCATTTCCATTAGCATGGATTCGCTGGAAGGAGCCGGTGGGGCTCTATTCCTTTTCGATACAGCGTCGGGCTCGTTCTCGTCCCAGACTTCGGGGATCTTCAGCGGCAGTGTGATGATGGACGCTGTCAACTGTTCGGGGAGCTCGGATGGGGTCCAATCATGGATGGTTGATTTTGCCTTGTATCTCGGTTGGAGTATGCCTCCCGTGGACCGGATTGTGTCCCACATCACGGGTTCATCCGGTGAGGATCACAACTACCTTTCGACAATATTCAGGGTGGACAACACGATCACTCTGGAGACGGATTCCGTTGACGTGAAACTGCTCGGAGATTCGCAGATATGGGTGAACGCCAACTCGCTTCTGGCAGTGGAGAACATCACCCTTATGCACAGCATCAACGGGGAGACCATAGAAGGGGCCGCGCTTGAGGGGATCTCCCTTGCTCTGGTCCGGCCCGATGGGATACCCGTACAGATAAGCTGGAGAAATGGATCGACACTTCAGCTCAATGCAACCGGGGTCGGCGGCGGCATATCCGGCGAGAATGTGATGTTCAGCATAGGCCCGTCCCCGTCCGATCCCCTCCCTCAAGGCGCCCTCTGGTCCGGCAACTACACCTTCGAGATGCCTGTCGACACCGATCCTCCTCTCGAGGTCACATCCTTTCTCGTGTACACGGATGGTCTGGAATCCGGCACGTCCGATCTGGATGATGACCGCCTCGTATGGGTTTCCTGGAGTGGTGTGTCGGATATGGGACCCTCCCTCATCGACCGCTGCTTCCTCGAGATATGGGGAGGGGACGGGATGCTGAAGAACGTGATCGACCCGATCGATAGATACGATGCTGTCATACTGCCGGAGGACCGGTGCACCCTGAAGCTTTATGCGGTGGACAGGGCGGGTAATATCGGGCCCCCTGCCGTCAGATCCGTGATATCGGACCTTGACGGCCCAATCTTCTTCGACCCATCCCCCTCTCCGGACTGCTGGTTGGACACCATGGAGGGTGAACTCAAGGTGAAGGTAATCGACAGGGGCTCGGGACTGGACCCGGAAACGGCAATGTACAGGATATACGATCCGCGATCCGACATACTCTCCGAATGGATGGATGTTCTTGGAACGGAACAGATGGAGGGAGGTGCGGTTCGCCTTGCGGCGGAAGTGCCCGACAGGGAGGGTTACGGTCAGTACATTCAGTGGAAGGTGTCCGATAACGTGGGTCAGACATCCATTTCCGCCCCCTACTCGTTCCATATAGACACCACGATGCCGGTGCTGGATATAGGTGAGGGCGAGGTGATCATAGGACCGGAACCTTACACCATGGAATGCTTCATGGAGGATGAACTCTCGTGGCTGAACCTGTCCACCGTAGAGTTCAGGTTCGATTCCGCCTCCCTGTTTCCCGAGTCCAACTGGTACAGGATCGGTTGGGACGGACTCAGGGTTTCGGCATCAGCCACGATCGAGGTTGACCCGGACTTCCGGGGCTTCGGATATGCTCAGTGGAGAGTAAGGGATCGAGCGGGGAACCTTGCCGAAAGCGACATCATCCGTGTTATGGTGGACAGGGAACTGCCCGTATTCACGGACTTCGAACCCAACGAGTCCCTGATAATGACGGAGAAGGAAATAGAGGTGACCATACACGTGGTGGATGCACAGAGCGGTATCGACCCCGGCGATATCGAGATCTCGGTCTCTACCCTGTCCGGATGGGTGAGGTACGGCGTTGGAGGATATTCCCCGTGGAAGAAGGTGGATGAGCTGGAGGTCTCCGGTTCGGATCACATAGCCACCTCGAAAGTGGAGCTCGACGAGGGGATGTTCAACCTTGTAAAGTTCAGGGTAAGGGACAGGGCCGGAAACGGCTGGGTCGTATCCAGGCCGCACAGGATCATCGTGGAGCTCCCCCATGAGGATCTGCCCCCCACGGCACTGTTCACGATCAGACCCGCTTCCGATGTCATATTCTCCGGTGACGAGCTTCTTCTGGATGGCACCCCCTCGATGGACCCCGAAGAGGAAATGCTGAACTATACGTGGTATTCCAACCTCGAGGGCTATCCGGGAACGGGGCTTCTCGGATACGGTAGAGAACTCAACATCACCCTGACGGTCATAGGTGTCCATGAACTGCGTCTTGTCGTATCCGATGGGAACAACACCGTCGAATCGGATCCCGTCCGGGTCCGCGTGCTGCCGGTGGAATCATCCGGAACATCCACGGGAGAGAAGAAACGGGGGGTGGCGGATATTCTGAAGGACGCACTCCCGTACATCCTGCTGTTCACCATCATAGGCATTCTGGTGGGTGCATTGATATCCTATCTCATACTGAGAAGAAGGCGCCCCGTTGAAATGCCGGAAAGCGGTCCGGAGCTCGTGGATGCCGTGTATGAACCGGATTACGTCGTCCCCCACTGCCCTTACTGCGGTGAGGAGGTCAGACCCACGGACGAATACTGCATCAAATGCGGTACGGTATTCACGGAGAAGGACAAGCATGAGATGCTCTCTCCCCGAAAGAAGAAGAAGGGAAAGAAGAGGAAGAAGAAGGACAGGGGAAAGGCCCTTCCTCCGAAGGATGAGGATTCGAACCTGCCGGTTGAAGAGGATCTCGGTGATGAGGAGGAGTACCTTGCAAGGGAACCCGTTCTCGAGGAGGAGGAGGTCCCGGACATCGAGGAGGCGGAGGATATGGACATCGAGGAGCTGGAGGAGGAAGCCTTCGAGGAGGTTGAGGAGGAGCTGGAAGAAATCGATGAGGAGGCCTTCGAGGAGGAGCTCCCCGGTCTTGAAGATGATATCGAGGACTGGGAGGTGGATGAATGATCGGATGCAGGATCACATCGTTGGCAGCCATCGTCATTCTGCTCGTCTCGACCCTATCGATACTGCTCATCGAAGAACCCACCAGCGGATCCCTTGCCTTCGAG
Source organism: Thermoplasmatales archaeon ex4484_6 (assembly GCA_002254385.1). Lineage (GTDB taxonomy): Archaea > Thermoplasmatota > Penumbrarchaeia > Penumbrarchaeales > Penumbrarchaeaceae > Penumbrarchaeum. The sequence goes on from NJDO01000030.1 coordinate 13,053, forward strand.
GATGATGTGCTCATCAACGGGGATGGAGGAAATGTCGATCAGGCCTCTCCGGACATCGCCGCATCGGGGAATGATATCTACATCGTCTGGCAGGACAGAAGGAACGGCAACTGGGATATCTATTTCAAGGCATCCCATGACGGGGGGAACAGTTTCGGGAGCGATACAAGGGTCGACGACACATCCCGAACGTCAACGCTCACGGATGACGGAACGGATCAGACGGACCCGGAGATCGCCATCGACGGGGACGGCAACATCTTCATCGTGTGGACGGATGACAGGGAGGGGAGGCCTCTCATATACATGGCGGTATCCACCGATGACGGCGATACGTTCTCCTGGAGCATGCAGGTTTCCTACTACCTGAGAGGGACCCAGAAACGTCCGCATCTGGATATATCTCCCTCCGGAAGGGTATTCGTTGCATGGGAGGACGACAGGGCCTCGATGGGGCATGAGCAGATATACGGCGCATACACCGATGACGGTTCCACCTTCTCCGATGCCGCAAGGATATCCGATTCCCCTGCGGGACATGACTGCCACACCCCCAGGGTCGCCTTCTCAAACGACAACGATCTGCATGTTGTATGGACGGAGGATAACCTTCACGACCTGGATATCAGGATCTCGGATTCCATCAACGGCGGTTCCACCTTCTCCTCCTCGAGGCTTCTGAGCAGGGAGCCCACCTCGAGCGATCAGGAGATGCCGGACATCGATGCCAATTCCACGACCGTCGCCGTCGTATGGAAGGACACAAGGAACTCGTCCGCGGACGTATATATGGCTCTATCCACCGACGGCGGCTCCACATTCCCGCCGGAGTTCAGGGTCCACCCCGGAGGACTCTCGGGGCATCAGTACGAGCCCGAGGTCGCGCTGGAGGGATCGGGAAACATATCGATATGCTGGACATCATCCCCCGGTATATCCGATACCAGATCGGACATACAGATGACAAGGTACATGAGAAACGGCACCCTGGAAAATGTCAGAACGGTAAACGATCCGGGATCCGGCGTGACACAGGATTCACCTTCACTGGCAGTGAGCAGGGGAAGGGCCCATATCGTCTTCAGGGACTACAGGAACAGTGATCAGCCGGACATATACTATTCGAGAACGACGGGCTCGGGCCAGGAGGGGGAGGCTCCGACACTATACAACTATTCGGTGGACCCGATCCTTGCAGGCCTCGGGACGAAATTCACCTTCAAGGTAAGCTATTCGGACCCCGAGGACGACGCACCCCTTCCCGGGTATCCCAAGCTCAACCTCTACTACATGGCAGCGGGAAAGCTGATAAGGTACCCCGGGAGCCCCTTCAATATGTCGCTGAGGATGAGCCCCCCTCCGGACTACAATTACAAGAATGGCGAGACATACCTCATTTCGGTTGTGGTGGACAGACAGCTGGAGCTATTCCATTCGTTCAGTGCACGTGCCTCCACGGGAAATCTGACCGAGGTGGAAACGGAACTGTTCAACGGGCCCGTGCTCGATTGGGAAGGCCCCGAATTCGAACTCGTCAGCCCGCAGACCGGGACCTGGTTGACCAGCAATCTCGTGGATTTCACACTCAATGTAACCGACACCCTTTCCGGTGTGGACCCCTGGAGCATTTCCTACCAGCGGTTCAACGTGGCAACCGGGACATGGGACAGCTGGCAGAGGAAGGGAACGACCCAGGTGATCGACGAACATACGCTTCGATACGATGTGAGAATGACCCTCTTCGATGGAACCGAGAACATGGTGAGGTTCAGGGCCAGGGACATTGTCGGGAACGGGGACGGGGATCTCGGTTATTCGGTAAGCGGCACTTACCGCATATTCGTGGACAACACGGCCCCCTTCTTCAGGATGAACAACCCCATCTCGGGGCAGATCCTCCACGATACCGAGATCGGTATCAATGTTTCCATTTGGGACCTGGGTTCGGGTCTGGATATCCATTCCGTGAACGTTTCCTACTCCGTCGGTGACCGGGAGAATTACGGAGAATGGATACCCGTGGAGAGTCTTGGAGGTGTGCTCGTACCCGATGACGGGGATCCGTCCCTCTACTATCTCGTGATGAAGCTCACTCTAACCTACGGATACAACAATCTCTTCAGGTTCAGGGCAGCGGACATTCTGGGAAATATGAGGGTATCGAACGAGGTTCAGGTGATAATCAAGGAGAAGGAGGCGGCAGTAAGTGACAGGCCGCCGGACCCGGTAGCGTCGATACAACCCAAGGTCTCGGGTTCGGTAAGGCCGCACATCACATGGAGCCCCACCTACGACCCCGATGGTGATCTCGTTCATTACTGGATCAGGCTCTCGGAAAATGACGGATCGACGATCGTTCCCTGGACATACCTTGGTCCGGGCCTGACCTACTGGGATCCGCCGGAGGAGGTAACCCTTGAACCCGGCCGCACATACATCGTTCAGGTAATGCCCCATGCCAACGGCGTGAACGGAACGGTGACCAATTCTACCCTTCTGATATCCACCGACGCGAACATACCTCCACCGGCCCCGACGGGCCTGGAGCCCAGGGCAACAAGCGATCCATCCCCCATCCTCAGATGGGACCCGTCGGAGGACCCCGAGGGCGACGAGGTTGTCTATTTCATAAGGATAGGAAGATTCTACGGGGGGGGTGATGTACTGGACTGGACATCGACCTTCACGGAGACCAAGTACGAGATCGGGGGGATTCTCGGAGCGGGGACGTACCATGTCCAGCTCATGTGCTCGGATGGTGTGGACTTCTCCACGATCTCCCATTTCACCCTTTCCATAGGCATATATTCTCCGGTGGTGGAATCGGAGAGGACGTCCATTGTCATATATCCCCCGGAGGACATAGTTCCCGGTGAGACTGATATGAAACACGAGAAGGTGGAACTTTCGATTTTCAACAAGGGTTTCACATTCGACACCATCAGGTTGAAGCTGGACGGTGATGCCACCCTCAGGGATGATATGGATGTGTATATCGAGAACGACATCGTCGAGGTTGCCCCCGGATCGCACGTCAATACTACGCTCGTGATAGTGCTGAACGAGAACACCGAGGTGGGTTTCTATTCCCTCAACGTGACCGCAACATCACTGGACGGCATCTCCACATTCACCAGGGCCATGACCGTCAGGATCGTGGACCCGGCTGCCATCGGACAGGTGGGGGATAACGGCGGCAAGGAGAGCGGCAGCGGCACGGAGGTCCTGCTGTGGACGTTCTTCATAATCATGATAGTCGTCCTGCTGTCCATGTTCTATGCCTACTACCGCATAGACAGAAAGCAGAGACTGGAGAGGGTGGAGTTGATCAGGAAAGAACAGGATGCCCTGGCCTCTTCCAGGCAGAAGAAACTGAAGGGGGAGGATGAGAAAAAGCCCAAGCTCCCCCCGAGAAAGGCGTCCGGAAACCCCGGGAAAAGGGACTGAGGCATTGAGTATCGAGGTGTCACCCGGATGAGGATTCCCTGAGCTGTTTCCTCTTTATCTTTCCGGATATGGTCTTCGGAAGCTCCTTGACGTACTCCACTATCCTGGGATATTTGTAGGGGGCCGTGGTCTTCTTCACGTGGTCCTGGATCTCCCTTGTGAGCTCATCCGAGGGCTCGTATCCCTTTGCCAGAATGATATAGGCCTTCACGACGATCCCCCTTATGCCATCGGGATCGGGAGCTCCCACAACGGCGCATTCCGCTACCGCTGGGTGTTCCATGAGGGCCGATTCCACCTCGAAGGGCCCTATCCTGTATCCTGAGGATTTGATCACGTCATCGTCCCTGCCGACGAACCAGAAATAGCCGTCCTCGTCACGGTATGCCCTGTCTCCCGTGAAGTAGAACCCGTGATGGAAGGCTCTCTTCATGGCCTCCTCGTCCTTCCAGTACTCCTTCATCAGACCCGGGGGCCTTGTATCTCCCAGATAGAGGGCTATGTTCCCTTCCACTCCGGGAGGAAGCTCGTTCCCCTCGTCATCCACTATTCTCACATCGTGCCCGGGGGTGGGCTTGCCCACGGAACCGTACTTGATGGGCATGAACGGGAAATTCGAGAGAACGCAGACGGTCTCTGTCTGGCCGTAGAAATCGTATATGTCCAGACCGAAGGTCTCCTTCCAGACCTTTATCACCTCCGGGTTCAGGGGCTCTCCGGCGGACATACAGTGTCTGAGATGAAGATTGTATCTTGAAAGGTCCTGCTGGATGAGAAGGCGGTAAACCGTCGGAGGGGCGCAGAAGGATGTCACCCCGTGTCTCTCCATGGCCCTCAGGAGGCCGTCGGGATCGAACCTTCCGGGTGTCTCCCACTGGATGATGGCGGCTCCCACGATCATCTGTCCGAAGAGCTTCCCCCATGCCGCCTTTGCCCACCCCGTCTCCGAAACGGTCCAGTGAAGATCGCAGGAGGTGAGGGACTGGGCGAACCTGGCGGTCACGTAGTGCCCTATCGGGTACGAGTGTGTGTGGAGGACCATCTTGGGATTTCCGGTCGTTCCCGATGTGAAATAGAGGAGCATGGGATCGGATGTTTTGGTCCTCTCCACCCTCTTCATATCCAGTTCGCTGTCGGTTTTATCCATGAGATCCCTGTAGTAGAGCCACTCGAGGACCGGAGCGTCGATGACCATCTTGTGCCGAAGGGTGGGGCAGTCATCCGCAATCCTGTCCACCCTTCCCACATGGGCCACGTCCGTGATGACCATATTTGCCTCTGCCCTGTTGATGCGGTACTTGATATCCTTGGATGTGAGGAGGACGGTCCCGGGCATCGGGATAACGCCCAGCTTGAACATGGCTATCATCACAACGTACCATTCGGGGACCGATTCCAGCATGACAAGGACCCTGTCCCCTTTCTTGACGCCGAGGTCCAGCAGAACGTTGGCGAACCTGTCGCTCAGACATTTGAGATCGAAGAAGGTGTCGTAGCTGGCTTTCTCCCCATCCGAGTGGATGGAGACGAGTGCAAGCTTGGTGCGATCCTCGGCCCATTTGTCGACAACTTCGAATCCGAAGTTGTAGTACTCGGGGATCTCCCATTTGAATTCCTTGCACAGCGTTTCGTAATCGATATCGAGCTTTTTCCTGCAGATGTCTTCCGGCATGTCAACTCTCCTTTTTCGGTTCCATGAGCTTCCGTCTTATCCGTACCTGGTCGGATTACTTAACCCTTATCACTTGGATGTTAACGTATAAGAAAAATTGATCGAACCCGAAAAGATTGGATCACACGAGGCCAGCCCCTTCCGATCCACCATCGGTCGATATCGGATCTCTTTTCCTCGACCTCATCAACAGAAACAATACGGCCCCAATGACGATGACAACCAACAATGCGATCATGACCACGATCACCGGGCCAATACCACCCTCACTCCCGCCTGCATCTCTTGTCCTCACGGAAAGAACGAGGTTTACGGGAGCGTAGGAAATATTCCCGGGACCCGAAAAACTGCCGTTTATCAGAATAAGATACACGGTCGAATGAGAGAGATCACCGTGCATCAGATACAGGGTCATTCCATCATCCGAAAGGGTATGGCCGGTCACCTCTACATGGGGCTCAAAACTGATCAGGTCCATGAGGCCCTCATCCATAACCGTTCGATTGAAACGTATGACTATACTTTCATCTATATCTATCTCGGAAGAAGGATTGCCAATTGATATATCAATCGGAAAGGAGACGATCAGATATTCGTAAAAATCAAGAACAAGATAAACCTCGCGGGAAGGAGAGTAATGGGTCAGGGTGTAGATGCCGAAGTCTCCGGGAAACACACCGGAACGTTCACCCTCAACCGCCATATATTCGGGGGAAGGGACAACACGAAGGGAATAGTTCGCTGGAGTCAACAAGTGAGAAAACTCGAAATAATTGGCACCATCCAGAGACCAATTGGAAAGGAGCTCTCCATCCATGTAAAGATACACAATACCCCCGATCAGGCTGTGATTGATGTTATCCATGTAATAGTGAATGTGGCCCCTGAGAACTCCCTCTATCTCTTCAACATATTCGTAATAGTCAAGAATCACTTCCAAGCGGAATACCTTCCCGATATATTCCCGGGGAATGAACAACTCGATGGAATCATTGGGTAAAAGACCGGAGAGCTCACCAATAACGGCTCTGTCGAGAACCGAGGGGATCACTTTAACGCGGAACAAGGTCTCCACGGGAATGTCACCGATGAACAATTCCGGACTGGATGTCGAAAGGGATACGAGCTCATTTCCATCATCCGCATACGCGATGACCACATCAAGACCACTTCGAAGAACGTAACCGGAAGGAAGGATGAAATCGAACATTATTGACGAATTGTCGTTCAGGGTCCTCACGAAGAGGACATCCGTCAGCTCGGAGGTGTTGTTGTGAAGATCCCTGGCCGCTACGGCTATTCTATAATCCGTGGAGGGCTGAAGACCGGAAAGTGTGAAGTTCCTTTCGAGGGAACCCACAGAAGTATATTCGACAAGATCACCCGCACCAGTAGAATTCAAGAAGATAACGTATTCACCCACATCAAGAGAATCGGAAAGCTCCCATTCTATTGTCACGGAATCATAGGAAATAGATATCAGATGAAGGTTAGAAGGAGGGTCAGGGGGAGTGATGTCGAGAGCTTTTCCTGATACTGCACTTGATAAAGGTGATGTCCATTTCCCATCAAAACTGCCTATCTTATAGTACTTTATTTCATTTTGTGTGAGTGTATTATCGATATAGTAATACTTGTCTGTTTGAGCTAAGAGATTCCAATCACCCGATGAGTTGGTATATATCCAGAATGTCAAAGATTCATCATCTTCCACACTCCATGATATATTCAAAAATTCCGTACCCGCTACAGGACTAACAACAATGTTGACGGGTGTGGATGGAGGATGAATATTCAGACTGATAATATTGATATTTAATCTACTAAAATCAAGAGAATGAATAGTCTCATATTCCAACTCCGAGTGATAGATTTTCACTTGATAGAATATATACTTTCCATTACTTGATCCGGAATATGAGATATATTTTAAGGTAATGAAGGGTATTGCCCCATTGAGGTCTGTTTTATTGTTCGTCCCACCATAATATTCAGTTGCATAATTGTTTTCTGATGGTGAGAATAATAAAATATCCAATCCTGTTATAGGGTTTCCATTCTCATCTATACATATAATTTTAAAAGAATCATGGATATCTATATTTGAAGAAGAATCCACATACGGATTTGAAATGTTAGTGTAATACAATCTTAGATTTGAACTTTCGCAATAAATATCATTAATAAAATTACCTGAATATAACCCCTTGAAGATATATACATCTATTAAACTATAATGCAGCTCCATTCCATATTTGCCGGTGCTACCCATTAACAATGAACAATTCCAAAGGGATATTTTATAATCCGCTCCTCTAAAAAGATATCCAACAACATTGGACCCATTGGCATATATTCCTACATTGTTAATGATGGTTTTTTGCTGGTGTTGTACCATTAATCCTGTTAATTCTCCATTATTTGATCTGATCGTTCCTGAACAATTTGACATTTTAACATCAGAGCTATCTATCAATACAAAGCACCCAGACTTATCTCCAGTAACTATTGCGTTCAAATATTGAAGGGAACCGGTTCCACGAAACACAAGAGCATTAGAATCAATCGTATTGTAACTATGAAAGGTGCAGTAGCTAATATCAAGATCCTTATTTGCCGTCGAAAAGGACATAATACCAAATTGACTCTTTCCTTCATCAGATATGAAGTTGCAATTGCTAATAGTTACATTTTCACTTTCCCACAATGCAATTCCATAGTTATAATCAAATTCATTGTTGATGTTTACGTTATCAATGGTAATATTTGCACCCTTGACAATATTTATTCCAAAATTTACATTGTATTTTAAAGTAATGTTGATATTCTTAATTGTTATATTTTCTGCATCTATATTGAATCCATAACTTCCTTTAATTTGTGGAAAAATCGTTCCATTTATCGTTGTAATGATCTTCACTTCTGTACTACTATTTCCGACTATTGATATGTTTGATTTATTTATTAATAGAGATTCGAAATATGTTCCGTTACCTACAATAATCATATCTCCATTAGTTGAATTAGATAATGCATCCTGTATTGTCATGTATGTTGAATTATTGCCAACATAGTGAACTCTAGAAACTTGATTGTCTTCCAGAACACATATTTCTCGATAGTCTAATCCATTTGAGATGGGATGTATTTGAATTAATATTATTATCATCGATATGTGCAACAATCTAATGATATTTTTTGACATCATCACCAATAATAAATAGCCGACTTAATATATATTCATTGAGGGTTTCCACAAAGCCGAGCATTCATAATCATTGTCTGTCTGAGTTAATTGAACGAAATGTTCTGATTAATCGAATGGTCCATGTTTATCTCCTCTATATTGGCGAGCTTCCTGGCGAGTTCGATGAATCCCTTGAGATCGGATCTCGCATTTATCACGAGCTTCGCGCCGTCGGGGGAGCCGCCTCCGTGCATGCATCCGGGGACCCCGGCTCCCAGGGTGAGCCACTCGACGAGCCTTGCTATTCTGGCCCTGTTCTCGCCATCCGTATTTGCCTTCAGATATCTCACGAGCTTCTCCCCGTAAACTGGGGATTTCAGATCCTTGTATGAGGGGACGCATCCGGTTTCCGCTATCCCTCCGGCGATATCCTGTGCAAGGCGCTTGGTCTCGTAAGGGAGCGTCCCAACATGGACCTTGTTCACGTTCGAAAGAAGGGCATCTGGTATCCATGCTCCGGACGGATGCCTCCTGCCAAGCGCGGATGCCGCTATCCCCATCCCGAAGGTGGTCTCGTTGTTTATCATCATCTGGACAAGCTTGTCCCTGAACACCTTCTCATGCAGCCCGTTGGCCCTTGCGATAAGGGCGGAGGCTCCAACCATGACATCTCCCTGCCCCGCAACGCACCCCCCTATGGCGGACCTGTATGATGATATGAAGTTCATGACAGCTTTCAGGGAGTATCCGAACTCCCCCGCCATGAAAACCCTCTCGGCGGGAATGAACACATCATCGAAGAGAATGTAACCCTGGGTTATCCCTCCAAATTCCACCGGATTGTCCCAGCCCTCCTCCTCG
>NJDO01000031.1 GCA_002254385.1 Thermoplasmatales archaeon ex4484_6
CCGGAGCAATGAAACAAGTGCAAAACAATAACTGGGACCTGTCGGTGCAGGAGGTATAGGGGCTGTGACCTCTCATACATCCATAGGTACCGTTGGGCAAGTGTTCAAACCAACCATGTAAGAACTGCTAAACTACTGTTCAACAAATTCAACAAAAATAAAATGGCGCCGCAGGGCGGATTCGCACCGCCAAAATCAAAAACACGGATTTTGTCTGCATTGAGACCTGCCCGTGTAACCCGTCACGCAGGTATCAACGAACTACGTTCGAATCCACCCTGCGGCTTAATCTTCAACAAATTCAACAAAAATAAAATGGCGCCGCAGGGCGGATTCGAACCGACGACCTTACGGTTAACAGCCGTACGCTCTAACCAGCTAAGCTACTGCGGCATAGACAGGGATGCGATGAATAATGACCAGTTATTTTAAATTTCGCTAAAGGGAAGCTGTATAAGTAAGCGCACGGAATCCGCGAGAAGACGGGGGCCTCGTGCCCCGTATTCCATTCGTTTCCCGATCAGATATCGGCAACTGCAAGGTCCTTCATCTCCAATACTCCCTCCTTCGGAAGAAGGACCCTCTCCAGTTCATTTGTGAGATACAGATGACGCTGACCCCCCTTCACTTCCGACCTGATGAACCCCTTTCTCTCCAGCTGTTTGATATGTCTGGAAAGCGTCCTATTCGACCTCTCCCCCGAAAGCATTGAGATCATCCTCTTGGAGGTGATGCCGGGATTCTCCGTTATGATATTGATCATCTCCCTGTCCAGGGGAGATATGACGGCTTCCACCCCCTTCACCCTGACACCATCCACATAGAACAGCTTGTACTTCCCCACGTTGCGGTGGGTTATCAGCTCCTCCTGCTCGAGTCTGTGGAGGTGATATGTCAGTGTCCCGTTCTTCACATCGAAATGCTCCTTCAGGGCAGTGAACGTGGCCCCCGGATTTTCCTTGATATATTCGTAAAGCCTCCCGCGGAAGAAGTGGTCCAGGACCCTCTCTCCGTGAATTGTCGAATACAGCGGAATGAATGTAAGGAGCAGCCATTTGTACCTTAGGACCTCCGAAGCCGAATAGAGATAGGCAAATGTCCCGACCAACCCCGCAAGGACGGCTCCTCCGCCTCCTCCTATGGCGGTCACCAGAACCGGGTCCGGTCCCTTCGATTCCCCCGGATGGGCCTTCAACACCACAGGGAGCTCGTTGGATACAACCATCCGATCCTCATGGAACCCGAAAGCCCTTATCACAACCACCGAATCCCCGTCGAGTCCCGATGCCGAAAGCCTGGCATCCACTCTCTCGAGTGAGATCTCGTCAGGAAGCTCATCATACTCCAGTGTCACACTGCCGTCATCCGGGACCACCACCTCAATGCCCACATCTGACACGGTCCCGCCGATGGACATCAGCCTCACCCTCTCCGCACTGCCCGGACCCGGCAGCAGAACGAGGAACGGACCCCCTCCGAACATGATATGGAACAGTTCCCCGTCCGGCATGAAGGTAATATCAAGATGATCGCTCTCGAGACCGTCTGCGATGGAACGGAGCCGGGTGGTGTTCTCCCCGGTCATCCCGGAGACATCGTAATCGATCTCGAGGGAAAGAACCCCGCCCGCCTCGAGCAGCAGGTCGGCGGTCCCGACAGTATCCAGCCAGGGGCCGTCAGATACAAGGGCAACAGGGGTTCTGACGTTCCCGGTATTCACAACCTTGACCCGGAAGCTCCCGCTGGATGGCATATCCACGAGATAGTCCACTACCGGGGCGAGTTCGGTGGACACATGGGGCATGACAATGACCCTGCAGGAATCAGAGCCCACCACGATTCCACCCTCACTGCTCATCGAGACCGTGAGCTCCGCGGAATCCGAAGGCGGAGTTCCGGCAGGAACCCTTATGGTCACCCTGAACCTCCATTCCTCCATCGGCTCGAGATATAGGGAATCTGGATGCTCCACGGACCACAGCGGATTCCCCGAAATCGATGCGGAAATTGTGTAGTAAGCGGTCCTGGTGGATGTGGATCTCACGGTGACATTGACCTCCGCAATGCCGGTGGGATCCTTTTCGAACGTCACGACCGCAGCCTCCTCCTCGATATCGAGAGGCTGGATCAGCTTATCCCCGTCGACCGGGGAGATGGAAATGACCATGATGGCAAGAAGAAGGGCCGAAATGGCGAGCAGTGTCCATGTGGCTGCCCGGGTCCGCATGACACTTACATCCCTTTCAGTGATATTTAAGTGCAGTTGAACAAAGATGACCTAATCCCCATCCGGGGTTATCATCTTCACAAGTTCCCGGGCTCCCTCCTCGACGATGACGTGCATGTCTCCCAGTGTGGACCTTCCCTCGGTGAAATTCACCTTTCCCATGAATGCCGCCTGCTTGTTCAGGAAGAATGAGGTGGAATCATCGGACATGCTCCCCCCGAGAACGAGAAGGGAACTGTCCCTTATCTTCTGGTTCGTGACAAGTTCCACGAATCGTGCCGGGTCATCCGTCGTGAAGGAGATGGAGCCTTCCAGCTCCTCCAGTGAAGCTTCCGGAAAAATGAGAAGAATGGCCTTTTTCACCTTTTCAGGGTCCTCGGTCATCCTGACCGGGACATCTCCCTTGATCAGCATCCTCAGATCAGTCCCATCTCGATTATTTCAAGGGAACCCACACCCTCGGTCTCCCTCATCTTCCGCTCGAGCTCCTCTCCGCCGCCCTTCTTGTCATCCAGAACCACACCCCATTCGAGAAGGTTCATTCCGAAGAAGGCCGGTTTTATCTCGGAAACGGAGATGCGGCCGTGGTCGGGAATATATTCCTTGAACTTCTCCGCTATCTTCTCGAGGTCGGTTTCCGGACCGACGGGCATCACCCTGTACTTGATGAGAACTTCACCCATTTGAACTCCACCTAAGGGCCCATGAAACCGCATTCCGGGCAGGTGTATCTTGCGGACTGGTCCCTGCAGAGGCCGCATCTGCCGATGCGGATGTTTCCGCAGGAGGGACAGAGGAAGCTGACCGACTTCTCCCCTTTCAACGGGGTGCCGCAGGATGAACATTTTTCTTCGGAAAACATCTCTTGGAGCCTCCTTTTTGCGGCCAATAGGGTTCTTGTTCTTAAATGTTGCCTATATGGATTTCGGTAAGGGTCCCTACATGCGGGCCCGTGCAAACGCTGGTCGAGGCCGCGGGAGCTCCTACTGACGAGGATATTGAAAGCACGAAGGGGGCGGCAGGGAATGCCGCCTTCGCCGCAAAGGAGATGAGCCCTTCCCGAAAGGACTGAATGATTTAACATACAATAATTCCATTACCCCTGCGTGAAGAGATCTCGTAGGGGTTCGAAGGTCACTGCGGATCGCACCGCTTTCATTTTCCTTGTGCTGATCGCGGCACTTGCGCTAGTGGGTGCCATCCCTCTAAGCGAGAGGCTCGGAGGGGATGACGGTGGAAGTGGGGCCCATGAGGCACGGGTAACCTTCGATCTTCCATCGGGAGACCTCAGGATATACTGCGATATTGCGGACGACGATTTCGAGAGGACAAAGGGATTGATGGGCAGATCGGAACTGGGAGACGATGAAGGCATGCTCTTCGTATATGGTGAGCCCAGACCGGTCACCATGTGGATGAAGGATACATCCATCCCCCTGGACATCGTCTTCATATCGGAAGACATGAAGGTGATCAGGGTCTATGAGGCCCCCCCGGGTACGGGGAAGCCGGACAATGAGCTGGAGCTGTATCCCAGCGGCCAGCCCTGCCTTTACGTTGTCGAGATGAACATGGGGCTGGCGGACGAGCACGGTATCGGACCCGGGACGCATGTGGAGATCCGCACCTGAATCCCTGATTCACAGAACGATCACAGCCGGGGATATGTGAAGAAAATGGTTTCCAGATCGAAGTAATCCTTCCATATCTCGCATATCTCCTGTATATGCTCCCGGTCAAGTACCGGAACGGCCATGTAGTAGAAGGGGGGAAGAACCCAGACGTCAAGCAGTGTGTTGTTCGCCGACTGTGAGAAATTGGAAACCTTCTTCAAGCGGGATATCTCATCCATGTCGGAGACGTCACCCTTCAGGACCTCGCCGTAATCGATATAACCGGCATCATCCAGCTGTATGACGTGATCAAAGAATTCCTTGGTGAAATTCTCCCTGTTCTCCTCCCATTTCCCGAACAGAAGGACCCCCAATCCATTCTCCTCATCATCATCCGTGAAGTAGGCCACATTTCCCCTGCCTTCCCCGTCATCCTTCACCGAATGGGGGAACTGCTCTATCATCGTGGTATCTATACCGCCCTCACCCTGTTCCGTCCGGCCCGGATCGGAGCCTTCCCTCTCCCTCATCCTCTGATCGTGAAGCGCCCTGAGAACAGGATCCAGAAGTATCTCCTTGGAGAAGTTGATCTCCCTTATCCTCTCCCGAAGCTCATCTTCCCCGATCCCATCCCTTACCCTGTCGGGATGATATTCCGAGGCCAGTTTCCTGTAGGTCTTCTTGATAAGCTCCGTCGTCGCGCTCGCAGGAATTCCCAGAATCTCGTAGCAATTCTTATTCTTCTTATCCAGCTCTTCAAGGATATGTTTGTGATCCCTGCTGACATCCAGCTTGACCCATGTAGGGTCCAACTCCTCGGGTTCGGGCTCGGGAAGCTCCTTCACCTCGACATCATGTCCCATCAGATGATCGTCACTGCCGGTGTCGGGATCGAACAGCTCTCCGGCTGCAGGCTCCGATCCACCTCCTGGCCGGTATATCTTCTCCGGGACCGTTTCCCCGGCTCCATTCTCTTTCTCTTCTCCGGATTCACCCGACACCATGAAATCGGTCACCAGGGGTTGATCTTCAGGTTTCGGTGCGGGCTGTTCCTTGACGGTTTGCGTCTCCTCGATCTTCCTGGAGCTCTTCTTCCAGAACCTCCAGAAAACATGGCTCGCCGAAACGGCGAGAACTATCTCCATCATCGTTGAGATCAACAGCATCCGAAAGACCATATGTCCATGCTCCCTTCCGGTGGTATTTGATATATGCCGAACAGAAGGTTGACAACCAGACAATCAATTGCTCCGTCGGAATTTATACCTTTCCTCTTACGGCGTGTCCTCCATCCTTTTCTCTCCCGTCACATCCGATGTCCCCATGTGACTTCAATAAGCGATAGGAGCACAAAGGGACAAAACCCTTATCCGGTACGTCATCCATCCCCGGAGCATGAAGGTCCGGACCGTCACCGCCGGAGTGGATCTGGATCCCGGCGCGATGGACGAACAGATAGAAGATGCGGGAAACTTCCTTTCTTCAGCCCGTGAGAGATTCACGGATTCGGGACTGGAGGTTCAGACCGTCCGCCTGTCCACCCAGCCCTGGAGCGATCTGATCCGATCCATCGAGGGGGAAGAACTCGTAAGGACGGCTCTCGATATAGAGAGAAGGGCAAGAGCAGCGGGAATAGACTACATCTCCCTCGGTCCTTCCAAGACTCCCGGACAGATATCTCTCCTGCCCCTGCTGTTCGGGGAAACCACCTTCGTTTGTGCCTCGGCATTCCTGGGGAACGTTGCAACCGGTCCTCTCGAGAACAATATAAGGGCGGCCTCCAGGGTGACTCTGGATATTGCAGCCATATCACCAGACGGGTCAAGGAACTTCATGTTCTCCTCATGTGCATGCTGTCCACCGGACATTCCCTTCTTCCCGGCAGCCTACCATGGAAGAGGGGGGCCCTCCTTCACCGTCGGCCTGGAGAATGGCGATATTGTTTACGGGGCAGCCATGAGAGCCTCCGAACTGTCCAGCTTCCGCGAACTTCTCTCCTACGAATATTCCTCCGCCCTCGAGAAGGTCGAGAACATATGCCAGGACCTCGAGAGGGATGGAGACCTGCAATACAGGGGTATAGATACTTCGATCGCTCCCGGACTTGGAAGGGATGGTTCGGTCGCACTCTCCATCGAAAAGCTGACCGGCTCGCCGTTCGGGTCCCACGGGACCCTCTCGGCAGCCGCCACCATCACTTCCTCTCTCCCGGACCTCGGTGTGAAGAGCTGCGGCTATTCGGGATTGATGCTTCCAGTAATGGAGGATGATCGGCTCGCGGAATGCGCTGACATGGGCTCCCTGGATCTTCAGAAGCTCCTCCTCTACTCATCCGTCTGCGGGACGGGTCTCGATGCCGTTCCCATACCGGGGAATACAAGTATCGAAAGGATCTCCGGCGTCCTGAGGGATGTCGCCCATCTCTCGATACGATGGGGCAAACCCCTTTCCGCAAGACTGCTCCCCATCCCGAACCGGATCGCCGGAGAGATGACGAACATACACTCCCCATACCTCCGAAACTGCTCCGTTATCTCCGTCATATAGAGATATGCCGGGATATCTCCTTGAAGAGTACCTCCACGGGGGTTAGCCCGGTCCACCCTTTCACGGGTTTCCCGTTCACCATCAGATACAGTTGAGGGATGCCTCTCACCCTGAATTTATCCGCTATCCGGGGGTTTAGATCCACGTTCACCTTTGCAATCATGGCTCCCTCCGGGAGGTCCTTCATCCTCTTGCTGATCATCCTTCCCTGAATCACGCACGGCATGCACCAGGGAGCCCAGAAATCAACCAGCACAACGCGGTTCTTCTTCAGGAAATCATCGAAATCGTTTTCTCCGAGTTCATGTACAACTTCATTTCTGTGACCCATGGTTGCAACCCCTTTCACGATACTCTTTTATCCGTTGTGCACATTGACCGAACAATTGCAAAGGTGTTAAGGTTATCGAATTAACCCCTTACATGTGAACAGGAGCGAGACCATGGATGTCAAAGCGTTCCCCAAGATAGGAGCAAATTGCGAGAACGCCGTAAGATGTTTCTTCGACCTCAACCAGCAGGACCTGAGGGTCTACCGGGAACTGCTGGAGAACGGCCCGGGTACCGCCCAGGAGATAGGTGAGAGAATAGGCAGGGACCGGTCGACCGCATACAGATCGGCCTCGAAGCTCGTTGCCAATCACCTTGCGGTGAAGCTCGTGAAGAACCGGGGAGGCGGGGGTATATATCATGTATACCAGGCCGTCGACCCTTTCCAGGTTCAGACACTTCTCAAGGAGGCCATAGAGGAGTGGTACAACGAGGTCATGAACGTCGTCGAGAGAACGGCCGGTGAACTAAGAGGCTGATCTTCCTCGCTTTCCGCTCAATATGTTGAGAATTATCATCGATAGATATCCCAGACCTATCTCGAATACATAAACGTTCATCTGGGACAGAATGGAAACCGTAAGGGCTATGGACACCGGAACACCGGTGGCAAGATAGAGCCCCGTAAGGCTTGATTCCGCTATTCCGACCATGCCCGGGAGCTGTGACATGAGGCCGACAAGGAAGGCTATCATCACAACCGTGGAAACTGTCAGAAAGGGCTGGCTGTGACCCACTGCAAGGAAGAACATGTATGCTGCCGAGAACCTGAACGCATACATGGAAATCCCCAATATCAGGTCCAGGAGCATGAACAGTGGTTTTCGGGACAGCACCTTGAAGGATGACTTGAACTCCATTATGCCGCTCCGGACCTTTTCGACGAAGAATCCTCTGTCCCTGTACTTTCCCCTGAGTATGAATTTGGATATGCGGTAAATCAGACCGCCGATCTTTCTCGATCTACCCTCGCCCATACCCTTGAAAAGATAGTAGGAGATGATACCCACGCCGGTCCAGAACAGTATGAAGGCGCCGAGGAAATACTCGACGATCCGGGGCATATCGAATTCGTAGGTCATGTATATGGACAGGGGAATGAGCACCACGATCTGGGTGATTGTCAATGTCATCTTGTCCATCATCGTCGCGGCGAACACCGTCGAAAAGCGGGCATGATATCTCTTGGCAATCGCCCTTGCCCGGAGAGGCTCGCCCGCAACCCTCCCGGAGGGTGTCGTGATGTTCACGAAGTTCCCGTACATGTTGGCAAGGGCGACATACGGGAAATATGCTCCGGGAACCCTTCTTTTCACGAGGAGGTGATACTTGATGGCCCAGGAAAGCTGCACACCGATATGGCATGCAAGGGCAAGAGCAAAGTATTCCGGCCGGATGTGCGCGATTATCCCGAGGACCTCACCGCCGAACCTTGCGAACATCACCGCAAGGACTATGAAAAGAAGGAACAGGGCAATCCAGGTCAAGGTACGTTTCCTTCTTCCCTTTTCCCGCATGTATCGTGAAATGTCCTTTCACTATTTAATTGGATATCAGGAGAACGGCAGCACCAGCCATATCGCAAGGAGGGTTCCGATGATGGCCTCACCGATGTAGAGCCCGGTCATTATCATGAACGAATCCAGAAGGCGGAAGGTCTTCTCCCTCTCGCTCCAATTCCTTTCCCTGGCCTTCCTGGCAAGATATTTCCTCTCCCATATCTCCCTTGCAGCCCCGCCGGTTATCATCATCAGGGTGTATTGAAGGGGCAGGTACATCCCCAGACCGAAAGCCGTCCCCATTCCCAGGAGCAGCTCGACGGCAACGCCTATGAATATACCAAGGAAGAACATGGAGAACATCACCTTTCCCCCGGCGAGTATCTGCACGAATACGGCGAAAGCATGGGCCTGCGGTGCTTCGAGCTCAAGGTCCCCGCTGGCCAGACGGGATGCGAAAAAGGCAGCGGCCAGGGCAGCCGCGGGAGTCCCTATCAGAATGGCCACGGATTCACCTCTTATGAGGTGCATGGGTCTCGTTCCGGCATAGAGGCCGGCCTTGAAATCCCACATTATCTCAGAGGAGAGCGATATGGCCGAACCGAACACGGTTGTACCAACAAGGGCCATCAGGATTATCTCGCTCTTTCCACCCCCGAAAGGGACCGCTGCGTTGGTCAGGGTGAAAACACCGAACAGGAGCAGGAGGGTCAGAAACGAAGTGCCCGAAACAGGGGTTGTCCCCACCTCACCCGAGATCTTGACGGCAATTGCCCCCAGTCCGAAAGTGAGCACCACCAACAGAGCGGAGAATGCAAGGGATGCAAGCCATGGAAAGCCCCCGAACAACCAGAATGCCGTAAAGATAAGCACGAACGCTGTTCCCGCCACTATCCAGATGTGCTGGGTGGGCCATTCATACCACCCCTTTCCGGGGACCCATTCCCTCTTCTCCCCCTCCGTGGTCTTCGTGATGTCCGTGAGTACCGTTTTGAACGTGGGTATCATCTTGAGGAGGGCCGTTGTCCCTCCGCCGAGAATGGCCCCTATCGCGATCAGTTTGGCGATTCCCGCTGCAGCCCCGAAAGCGGGCGAGGGATAGGGGATGTATGCGCTCAACTCACTCGGAGGCAGCGGGAGAGCGTGGGTTGAGAGATACCCGGAACCCCCGTACTTCTCCAGAATGGGAACATATATCGGCACATCCAGGAAGTATGCCATGGGAACGATGAAGAACCAGGTCACGAACGAACCTGCGGCCACTATGAATGCAACACGGAACTTGAGGAACCAGCCGATGGCGAACCCGATTCCGGTGAACTCGTACGAGATATGGGTCCATGTGGACATGGAATAGGGCATGTGTATCCGCCCGTGGCTGTACCAGCTCCCCAGACCGATGCCCCGCATCACCCTGGTCAGTACAGGAAGCTTGTCCGACCCCATGGGAAAATCCCTGAGAAAGGCAAAACCGAACATTGCCAGGAACGAATACAGAACGAGTTTGATTGACCTGGCGGCATGCTTTACGCTTCCCTCCGACAGATTGTTGGATATGTCCAGAAGCTTCACGAAAGCCTGGAAACCCGGGGCCGGAAGGGGGTCCTCGACCTGCCAGAGCCTCCTGAATATTATGAAGTACATGAGCCCCATCAGCGAGGCGAAGAACGATGCAACGATCGCCAGCGGAACGATGTTCGTTGATTCGATGAGATGCGGCGGGATCAGGGGGTTGCCGTCCGCCATGACGTACTGGGAGGATTCCGCCAGAAGGTATATCGCCGGAAAGGTGAACACGAATCCGGTCACCGTCCTGTCCGTTGCCGTTGCCGAGCCCGAGGCGATATTGACCTGGGTAGGTTTCCATCTCCTCCACATACCCACGAGATAGGACACATAGAAGGCCCCCCCTGTCACAAGACCGATCTTGAGAGCGATGTACTGCGATATGATGGTGAAGGGGAGCCCCACAAGGAGTATGACAAGCAGAAGTTTTCCCCAGGAGAAGTGTGATCTCTCGAAGCTCGCGGTCCTGTTCTTGGCATCCAGGTACTCTTCAAGGACCTCGGTGTTCAGGTTGGAATACATCTCGACATCGAACCACTGGAGGGTGCCTTTCTCGATGGCCTCGAGACCCTTCGGGGTCGGTGGCTGTCTGTAGGCTGACCTTCTGACCCTGGCCATCGTTCACACATCCATCATCAATCTCAGGAAACGGATGTCTCCCGTTCGATTCGATCCCTCTTCTCCATCAGAGCCTTTATCCTCTTCCTGCGAAAGAAGTCCTCCCTCTCCCTCTCCTGCAGCTGCATCGTGATGTACCTCTCGGTGTTCTTCAACCGTGGGATGAATATATGCTCCAGTGCGTTCACCCTTCTCTTCGTCTTCTCTATTTCGATGGCAAGCCGCTCCATGGAACCCTCAACCTCAGCCAGACTGAGCAGCCTTTCAAGGGCCTTCCTGTATCCCTTGGCGGCATCATCCAGTGCTTGAGGGGTGTTTCCTATCGACCAGGGAAGCTCCGTTTTCACCTCCGAAGGGGTGGAGATCACGGGAACCCTCACACCCATTATATTCAGGGTGCTGATATCCAGTTCCGGATAAGGGTCCATCCCCCTTGACATGACCTCGACACCATCGTATCCCATACGGGTCATGGCCTCGCCAAGCGAGATCCCGGCACTCTTGAAGGAGTCCACGACCTCCTTCTTCAGTTCGTTCCTCTTCTTCAGCACTTCGAAGAAATTGACTATGAGGGCGTCCCGCTTCTCTCCCAGAAGCTTGTGCCCCTTCTCGGCCAGAATCCTCTTCTTTCTTATGGAAAGCAGTTCCATCCTTGTCGGGTTGATACCCTCGATGATCTCCTGGGCCATGTCACCGCACCTTTACAGGGTTTGAACGAGAACGGATAAAGATATCCACTTGATATAGATAGCGGAGCTCACCTTCCTATGGACCTTGATTCCCTCTTGACCACTTCAAGGGTCTTGGGATTCTTCTTGAAATATTCCCTGAACATCGAAAGGATGTCCACCATCTGCGCTGCAACGGCCTTCTTCAGGTCCGCCGGATGAAGCTGTTTCTTGATGAAGAGTTCCCGGAGCTTCCCGTACGAATCGATGGAAAGATCCCCGCCCCATTTCTCGGGTCTCTTTATCTCGAGGGTCCTTCCCGCGGGGAAGATTATCAGCTTGCATATATCCATCACCGGATTGTCCGGAACCCCCTCCGGGCACCAGGCTTTCTTCACCTTCCTCCGGATGTCATCCTCACCATCGTGAAGATAGATACCCGAATCCGGATCGGATTTGGACATCTTCGCCTGGGAAATCGAATCCTCCTCCACTCCCAGGTAGGCGAACAGTTCCCTTCTTGCAACGTTGAGCTGCTTGTCAAGGGCATGCAGATCGTCATCATCCATTGCCATCTCGGTAGTGCCACTGCCCGACAGAACGGAGAGAACATGGGTCTTTCCCCCCACCCTTCTCTTCCCCGCCATCAGAACCTCCAGGGCCTTGTGGCGTTTGGTGGAATCGGTCCTTGAGAGGCCTGCAAGAAGGGAACGGGTCCCATCGGAGATCAGATCGCTCTCCATCAGTATGGCCATGTCCTCCTCGATCCTCTCCGCAAGGGCATCATAGTCTATCCCCCCGGTGGGGCCGGTTATCATCTCCATCCTGCCACCTTTGGTCAGGCTGGGGAGAAGAGAGGTATGAAGGGCCGTGGGTTTCTTCCATCCCAGTTTCTCGGCCGCATCCCTTGCGAGCATGTGGGCATGACGCTGGTCCATTCCGCCTATTGCAAGCTGGACACCGAGTTCGAAGATGTCCGCTGCCTGCATCGAGGGATATATGAACTTGGATGAATCAAGCTCCCCCTCGTCCTCCTTCCTTCCCATTACCGTCATGGCTCGTTTTATCCTTGAAAGGGAGGCCGACTTGGCAACCCTCAGAACCTTCTCCCAGTAACCTGCATTGTCGGCAAGGTCGGAGGCCCATCTGAAGTTCAGTTTACCCTTCTCGATGGCATCTCCCAGGCCGTATGCCTTGTAGCATTCCACGAAGTAGTCGCCGCATACCCTTATCTTTTCCAGGTCGCCACCGAACTTGTCATTTATGAAAGCATGCCAGTCCGCCAGGAGAATGTCCACCGCGAATCCCGCCTCTATGAGCTGCTCTATCTTCCTCGTGATTATGAGCCACCCGATATGAATGAAGCCGGAGGGCTCGTAACCCACGTACGCTCTGGGTTCCTCGAACTCCGCAAGAACCTCCCTAATCTCCCTCTCGGTCACAACTTCCTCGGCTCCGTCAAGGACCAGCTCCAGCTTCCTTTCCAGCTCCATATCGAACACCTGCACAGATCGGAATCGGTAAGCTAATAAGGGGGCCCCTACTTTAAATTGATGATGGACCCAACAGTCCCGGGAAAGATACCTCATGAATCGGGCGTGGACAGGGCCCTTGACGGGGCCCTGTTCGACGTTCCGTACCACGTTCTCGGATACGAATGGAGTGAGGACGGACCTGTCCTCACGCTGCTGCCGCTTGCCATGGAAGGGAGCGGGCTCGTTCCGGATGGGAGGCATTTCGAGATACGACCGGTCAAATGGAGAGAGGTGGAGTTCAGGATTTCTCGGTCCCGCCACTGCACCGGAAGGTTCGAGGGTGGCGAATATATACCCTGCCCCCTCTCGGAAGAGGTGACGCTGTTCTCCCAGTGTCCATCATGCATGTCCCACGATATTCCCGACCCGGACTGCATCTTCGAGCCCCACTGCAATACGGGAAGCTGCGGGGCATCCTTCTGCCGGAAGGAGCATGTCGTCTACATCACCTCCTTCCGGGGGCACCACAAGGTCGGCATGACGCAGCTTGAAAGGTATCTGACAAGGGGACGGGAGCAGGGGGCCGATATCATCCTCCCCCTCTTCGTTTTGAAGGACAGATATTCCGCAAGGTTCATGGAAAAGGAGGTGTCAAGGACCCTGAAGATACCGCAATCGGTGAGATCCGGCGTGAAGTTGAGGAGCTGGTCGGGCCCTCTCAGGATGAGTGAACAGCGGAAGGCCCTTGAGCGTCTGAAGGAGAGGGTGGTCTCGAGATGGAAAGATATCGTCGGCGGTATGCCTCCGTCCGTCAATATCGGGAAAGGACCCGAGGGAACGGATATCCCTCCCGCGGAGCTCGATTATCCACTGGAAGAGCCCTTGAGCTCCCCCCCGATGCGTTACAGGAAAAAAGTGCTGAGGGGGGAGGTCATGGGATTCAAGGGCAGTTACATGATATTCCGTTCCGGAGGGTTGAGGGCCTTTCGTATGGGGGAGCTCCCCGGAAGCGTTCTCTACTTCAGAGACAGGCTGGAATCCTGACCGGTGTGCCATATAAGAAGCTCATCCGGCTCCGATCGAAAGGACGGAGCTCAACGGTTTCATTCGATCAGGTCCCTCTTCCCCTCGGGAAAGATCAATCCAAGGATCATGAGTATCGGGATGATAATCATTGAAACAAAGAACAATTCCTTTCCAGAGAGGGGATAGCCCCAATTACCACAAGAAGATGGATGTAAAGGAGTTAGAGAGGGGGGTAATAAATCGGAAACGAGTGATAATACATTCGTATCCGAACTCTTTACCCCCACCCCTCGAAGTATGGTGGGCAAAGGGAATTGAGGAGTATTTAAGGAAACAAACGACTGGATACTTTTGATTTCCAATATGATAAAAAGGATACTTGCCGAGGTAAATCGATTTATCTTGAGCTCCGGATATGGACGGGTCGAAACCCGCTAACCGTGCCATAACAAAGATAAAATAGTTCTCATTTACATACGCCCAACACTACAAATGTGTACAGGATGGTGCATATTATTGAGAATAGAATTCCTCGATACGATATCCAGACAGGGTTCCGCATTCACTTTCGAGGATGCTCTCAGGGCATCGAGTGCCAGAAGGGAAACTCTGTGGACCATACTATCGCGGCTGGAAAAGAAGGGCTGGATCGAGCGCATCGGGAAGGGCAAGTACATGATAATCCCCCTGGGGGCCGAGAAGGGGAAATACACCCTGCACGAGTTCGTCATAGGGTCCATGCTCGCACAACCCTACTGCATATCATACTGGAGCGCCCTGCATCATCATGGTCTGACCGAACAGATTCCCAACATGGTGTTCATCCAGACCACTTCAAGGAAGAAAGTTCAAAAACAGAAGATATTCGGTGTCGAGTACCGCATAATCAGGATAAAAGAGGAAAAAATATTCGGAGTTGAAAGAAATTGGGTAGAGGATACACAAATCAATATAACTGATCGGGAAAAGACCCTAATCGACTGCCTGGACAAGCCTCAGTATTGTGGTGGTGTGGTGGAGGTCGCAAAGGCACTCAACAACGAAAAACCGGATGCCGAACGATTACACCTTTACGCCGGGAAGATCGGAAACAGTGCCGTTATGAGGAGACTGGGATACCTGTCCGAGACAATGGGCATCGACCTTCAACTACCGAAGATCGAGACAAGGAACTATGTATACCTTGACCCCACCATGCCGAAGAGGGGAAAAAAGAACGC
Source organism: Thermoplasmatales archaeon ex4484_6 (assembly GCA_002254385.1). Lineage (GTDB taxonomy): Archaea > Thermoplasmatota > Penumbrarchaeia > Penumbrarchaeales > Penumbrarchaeaceae > Penumbrarchaeum. The sequence goes on from NJDO01000031.1 coordinate 14,790, forward strand.
AAGATGGAGGTTGATCATCAACCTGGACGAAAAGATGTTGGGGGAACTGGAATGATCCCTCTGAGCGAAATAAAGGAAAAGGCAAGGGAGCATGGTGTACCCATCTCCACCATCGAGAGGGATTATGTTCAGGGTTGGCTCCTGAGATCCCTGTCGGGGAATAACAAGATGGTGCTGAAAGGTGGTACCGGTATCAGAAAGGCATATTTCCCCGATTACAGGTTCTCGGACGATCTGGATTTCACTCTTCTCAAGGACATTGATGCGGAAGGGATATCTGATATGATGGAAAAGGCCATTAGCGATTGTGGTAGAAGAAGCGGCATCTCCTTTTCAGGAACATCGAAGCTGATCGAGAACGAGAATGGATTCAAGACGGATGTCTATTTCCGTATCACGCAACGTGGAAATGGAAAAACGAGGATCAAGATGGATATAACAAAGCCAGAGAATGAGAAGGTAATGCTTCCGATAAAGAAAAAGGAAGTGATACACGCATATTCCGATTTTCTACATGCCAGGATAGAGATATATTCACTAGAGGAAATATTCGCGGAAAAGATAAGAAGTATCTTTCAAAGAACAAGACCGAGAGATCTCTATGACCTGTGGCATCTCTGGGACAGGGCCGACATACAAAAAGCGATCAGTATTCTGCCTGGAAAATTCAAGGCCAGGGATATCATGCCAGATCTCATTGATCTCAGGAGAAGAAAAGACGATTTCAAGAATGCATGGAAGAACTCGCTCAGACATCAATTGAGGGAACTGCCCGATTTTGATGTTGTGTTCGAAAATATACTTGGAAATACCAAAACCATCATCAACGGGAGTTCATCATGAACCCTGCCCAAAAAGTAATATCCGACCTCTATGAGAATTGCGGAGTGGGAACCACCACATCATAGAGCAGATCGATCGGATCTCTTACAAGGTATTCTTCGGGAGTACAGGCAAATCAATTGAGTTATATGAAGACAATCTCAAAGGCATAGATACTCCTCTGGACATTCTCAAGGCGGGCCATCTACCCTCCGCATTGGAGTTCAAACTGAACTTTCTGGCATATACCATCGGGGCATCGATGGATCTGATTGATGAGAAAGCTCGACGTTTTCTCGTTTTTAAACGTAAGGAATTGGCCAAAGAATACGAGATCGAAAACACTCCATTATTACGACTAAGGAATGCAATTGAGGAACAATGGATCTCATTATCTTCCGGTAACGAGATGTTCGGGAACAGTAATGATGTTTGTATCACTCATGGTAGAAAATCGGATACGAATGATAATGCATTCGTATCCGAACTCTTAACCCCCACCCCCGGGGTATGGTCGGTAAGAGGAATCAGGGTGTATTTAAAGAGACGGACGACTGGATGCTTGGTTTGAAAGAGATATTCGGTCAG
>NJDO01000032.1 GCA_002254385.1 Thermoplasmatales archaeon ex4484_6
CAACATGTGCCCCCTGACCTCCGAGGAGGCGGAGTTCATCACGGGAACCCCCGATGAACTTTCAAAGATGTGCTCGGAGAGGAAGAAGAACACAACTTCAAGGATGATGGGCAGACCGCAGGGTGGGCCGGAGTGCAGGTTCTTCTCGGCCTACCTCCTCGATGACGGGATGGAGATGAGAAGATGGGCGGCCCGGACATGCCCGACAGCGGAGGAGCTGGTCACGGAATGCCTGAGGATAGGCATCTGTCCCTACGAGGTGACCAAGGCGCTGCTCCCGGAAGCGGTACTTGTGACCGCCCCCTACATCTACTTCCTTGCCCCCTTCATCAGGAGAAGGCTCCTCGAATGGATGGGGTGTTCTCTCGAGGACCTCATAGTGGTCGTGGACGAGGCCCACAATCTCGCATCTTTCGCAAGGGAGCTGTCATCCATATCCATATCCACGGGGACGGTCAGACTTGCGCTGGCCGAGGTGGAGTCAATGGGGGATCACAGGATAGGGAAGCTCCATACGATAAGGGACTTTCTCGATATGTGCCTCGGGGCCCTGTCCGGTATAGCCGAGGAGTACCTGATAGATGAGGACGGTCTCGTACCGCCCTCCGCATTGAGCGAGACCATGATGATGCTCTTCAGGACGAATTCCAACAGGTTGGAACAGATGGCAGCGGAGATGATGCATCACGGTCAGGCCATACAGGATATCAGGAAGGCCCGGGGGAAGCTTCCGCGCTCGTATATACACAGGGTGGCCTCGTTCTATCTGACATGGCAGGAGCTGGAGTTCGACAGCTTCTCCCCGCTGATAGTGAAGGGTGGAAGGAGCGGGGATCTCTCCCTGGAGGCATATGCCATGGACCCCTCCATAATCACCGGCGTGCTGTCCGCGGTCCATTCCTCCGTGCATATGAGCGGCACCTTGTCCCCCCTCAACGAGTACAGGGACACCATAGGTCTTCCGGAGGACATCCCCCTTGTGAAGCTCCCCCCTCCATTCCCTGCGTGCAACAGGCGGATCGTCTTCGATAACGAGCTCACAACAAGCCACGAGGTGCTCTCCAGGGATCCGGAAATGCTTCCCAGGATAAGGGACAGGCTTGCACAGGTGCTGAAAGCCTCGAAGGGAAGGAATACGGCCGTTTTCTTTCCCTCCTTCGACACGCTTTCCGCCGTCATGGGTTCGAGTGAGCTCGAAGACGGCACAACACTGTCCCCGAGCCTGGATGTCGAAAGGGAGATGTTCGTCGAGATAAGAAGATCGCCGCAGGGCGAGCTGATGGAGCTTGCAGGCGATTTCCGGAACAGCAGGGGGGGTGTCCTGATGTCCGTGATCGGGGGGAGGCTCTCGGAGGGCATGGATTTTCCGGGAGAGACCCTGGAGGTCGTCGTCATAGTTGGCATACCCTACCCCAAACCCACGGCAAGGCAGAGGGCCCTCGCCTCCTTCTACGATGTCAGGTTCGGCAAGGGTTGGGAATACACAGTTCACGCCCCGGCCGCAAGGAGACTTCTCCAGGCTGTCGGGCGGATGATACGTTCCGAGAATGAGAGGGGATACGCCTTCATAATCGACAGGCGGGCAAGGCATTTTCTGGATGAGATCCCGGACATGCAACCGGCGGAGAACGTCATTTCTGACCTTCCGGGCTTCTTTGAAGGTAAACTTTAATTCTTATGAGGGTAAATCCTTCCTCCGAGGGATTGAACCCCGTGCAATGGATGTGTCCGATTGAAGGTCCCCGGCAGGAAAGTGAAAAAAGCGGTGATCATCGAGGAAGATGATGAAGATGAGGATGAGATATGGGACGCCGTTGAATGGGAGGAAGTTGGCCCGGCGGAATCGGATGCGGTGTTCAACGAGGAACTCATCTCCGATATCCTCCGCACATCAGTGGACCAGGCCTGGGAGGATGGAGTGATATCCGACGACGAGATGGCACTGCTCAGGGTTCTCAAGGACCGGCTCGGGGTCGATGATGATACATTCGAGAACATAATCAGCGAGAGAAGACCTGAGGAGGTGGTGGAGTCCATCGAGGAGGCGGATATCGAGGAGGAGGGGGAGGGACCGGAAGAGGTCATAGAGGGGGAGGTGATGGGAGGATCCGTCGAATACATCAGGTCGGAGGAGGAGCTGGAATCAAGGGACGCTGCGGCCCCCGGTCCTCCACCGAAACCGCCGGAGATGATAACACTGCATCACTCGGTCAGGGAGGAGGCAAGACCCCTTGACAGGTCCTTCGACCTGAGCAAGAAGGAAAGGGAGACCCAACTGCCGACCAGGAGATGCCCCCACTGCAGATCCATGATACGCATCGATCCGGAACGCGGAAGGACCGTGTGTCCCGTTTGCGGAAGGGATATTGCGGTTGACGGAAAGGGCGGATCATCGGGGTTGAGGAAAATACTCGACCTTGCAAAGAAATCGTACAGGATGGGAGACCTGGAGACCGCGGGGGAGCTGTACAGGGCGGTCCTTGCCCAGGACCCGGGCAACAAGGAAGCCCAGTTCTACATAAGGAAGATGAAGGCCGGGAGACCGAAGAAATCCCTCATCACGGATTCCCGGAACATCTCCTGCATAGAAACCGGCTCCAGGAGGCTTGACCAGCTTCTTGGCAGCGGGATCACGATGGGAGACACTGTCCTCATCCAGGGCCCTCCATTCTGCGGAAAGGAGATTCTCCTGGACCAGCTGATCGCTTCCTCCCTGAAGAAGGGTGTGCCCGTGATCTACGTGTCCTCCAACAGGGCCATGAAGGAGGTGGTGAAGGGCATAATCAAGAAGGTCCCCCAGTTCAAACGTTTCAACAGGGAGGGACTGATCAGGATGTACGATCTCTTCTCCAAGCACAGCGATGACAGGGTGCTCAAGGAGGGACATCGCATATTCAACATCAATGATGAGGAGGATTTCCTCAGGTTCCAGAACGATCTTGTATTCGTCCAGGAGGAGCTGGTGAAGACATATCACGGGGGTCTTCTCGTCATCAATTCCCTCTCGCCCCTCATATCGCAGGTCAAAGGGCAGGACCTGATGAAGTTCCTGCAGGTGTTGATAGCAAGGTCCAAGAGCTACAGGTTCACGAACGTCCTCGACATCGCGGCGGGGGTCCATTCGGAGTCCACCGTGAATTCGGTGGAGTATCTGATGGACGGCATAATCGAACTCAGGGAGGACGAGATGAAGAACACCCTCAGGTTGAAGGGTTTCTCCCGGAAGGTCCTCTCACGCGACTGGGTGGAATACACCGTGAAGGATGAGATGATACACATCGTTGGTTCATTCATGGAGGAGAGGATCCTCTGAGGACGGATTGAGTCCCTCATCTCAGGCGTGGATCTCCTTCCGGTTGAACAGAATATATGAAAGGGTGATGGAAACGAATGCCACCGCAAGGGGTACGATGACGTTCACCGCATCAAGTGAGTTGTCGATCATCGCCCTGTAGGGGTCCGAATAGGAGAAGAGTGTGAACCATTCAAGGGTGGAGCCCCAGCTTGCAAGGTTCGCAACAATGAGCAGGATGTATTCCCCCACCACGAGACCCATGACGACCCCGATCGCCTTTCCCCCTTCGTCCACGAGAACGGACACAAGGAGCGACAGGCCGATGAACGCAAGTGCCAGCGGTATCGAGTCAAGGAAGGAGAAGATCATTCCCCCGAGGGGGAAGGTCTCTCCGATCATTATCGTTCCGAGCAGCAGTCCGAGGAAGGCAAAGATCAGGACAAGGGCGAGATTGACAAGGACAAGCAGCATCTTCTCGTTGAGGAACCTTGTCCTCGAATAACCCGTTGCAAGCAGGATGTCCATGGAGCGATCCTCCACGTGTTTGGACACGATGCCGGATGTCTTGATGGCAATGAAGATTACGAGGAACAGGGGCCACATGGAGAAGTACTCCAGGGAGATGTATCCCCTGACATGAGTGAAATCCACAACAGCACCTCCCATGACCCCCTCCACGAACGGATTGTCCTTGATGTATTCATCAAAACCGGTGACAACATCCAGATTTCCCAGCATGACCGGGCCCTTGATCGTGGCGTTCGAGAGGTTCCCGTCCTCGGGGACGAGAACGGCAATGAAGATCGTCGATCCCGGTGTATTGACGAATCTGACATATGTTCCCTCACCGAGATACAGCAGGGAGGTCCCGTTCTCGTCGAGTGCCATGGGTTCCTTGGGTCGTTCCGAGCCCTGGTCGGAGAGCATCCCGGATATTCCGGGCCGTTCCTCGAGGAATCCCTCTATCATGTCCCAGTCCATGCCATCGGCGTCGAACGATCCCTGCATCAGGTCGGCAAGGGAGATGTTGCCGGAGAATCCCAGTGCGAAGTGCGTGAGAACGCCTGCCTGAGTGTGCCACGTGAGATTGTAGACCGGAACGCCGTCAATCTTCCCCTTCTCCGTGATGGTGGCGCCGTTGTTCTCGGCGAAAGGGTCGCTTGCGGTCTCCATCACCGACGGAAAGGCGGACATTATCATGATGCCGTAGAAGACCAGAACACCGCAGTAGATGATTGTGGACATTCTGGAACTGGAAAGGGATGCGGCAAAGAGCGGGAGCTTCATGCGGCCGCCCCCCCTGCGGCATCCGCTTTCCTTCTGTTCGGAAGCTCCTTCTCGTAGTATTTCAGGAAGAGGCTCTCCAGGGACATGTCCTCGTAATCCAGCTCGAGAACGGTGTGTCTGGCCAGCTCCTTGATGACCGCGTCGATGTTGCCGGACACCGTGATCGTCAGTTCAGCGGGTTCCGGGACCTCGACATGGGCCACCCCCCTGATGGATGAGAACAGTGACGGGTCCACCTCGCGATCGAACCTGACCTGCATTATCTTCCCGGTCTTCTCCTTGAAGGACCTCATCGCCTCCACCACAATCAATCTGCCCTCCTTTATGATCCCCACCCTGTCGCATATTGCCTCCACCTCCGCGAGAATGTGGGATGAGAGGAAGACGGTCCTTCCCGCCTCCTTCTCCTCATGGACCAGATTGTAGAACTCCTGCTGCATCAGCGGGTCAAGCCCCGTTGTAGGCTCGTCCAGTATCACCAGGAGAGGATAATGCATGAAGGCGGATACCAGACCGACCTTCTGCCTGTTCCCCCTGGAGAACTCCTTGATCTTCCTGTCGAGGTCCAGCTGGAACCTCTCCGCAAGCTCCTCTATTCTGTCCCTGCCCCGGTATTCCATCATGGAAAGGAGGGTCCTGAGATACTTCCTTGCGGTCATGCCGTGATAGGTTTCGAAATCGGACGGCAGATATCCCACGGATCTCCGGACCTTCGCCCCCTCCTTCTGCGGGTCCATTCCGTTGACCCTTGCGAAACCGGAGGTTGGCCTGATGTAATCCAGGATGGTCCGGATGGTCGTGGATTTTCCCGCACCGTTGGGTCCAAGGAATCCGAACACCTCGCCCCTTTCCACGATGAGGTCAACATCGATGATCCCCCTGGATCTCCCGTAATATTTCGTGAGCTTCCTCATCTCGATGACTGGCTCGGGGGCCATGATATCGGAAAGACCATACTCGTATAACAGCAAATCGGTAGCGTCGGTCGAAATGATGCAATTATAATTATCATGACCGCATTCATCCGGGCATGGCGGAGATAGGTGTGATGGTCTACGGTTTCTCGAAGGAGGCCGCTCTCGAGATCAGGGAATATCTGGAGCGGATCAACGGAGAGGAGGTGGCCCTGGTATCAGGTTCGGGGAGGGAAGAGGACATCGTGGGGGACATCCTCGAGGATGAGGGTTACGACACGTTCATCGAGCTTGAGGACCCCAGGGTGGTCATGTTCCTGGGATTCGACGGTCCCCGTATTCATGCATCCATGGACGGTTTCCCCTCCCTGGAAGGGGGGAGGCCGATATTCTGCACTCCCACCGAGCGCAACATCTCATGGAAGCTGAAGGAGCTTCTCGAGGATCTGATGGAGGAGAGGGAGTACTTCAGGAACAGGCAGCGTCAGGGCGGCTGACCTCAAAAGATATTTACCTTCCGCGTTCATTGCCCGTTCATGGTACATGAGCCTCCCCTTCACTTTGCAGCCGTCATGGTTGCGATCATGTCCCTCATCATACCGTCCGTGACGGGAACCATGTTCGAGATATCGGGAGATCGCACATCTTCAGCCGGCTCCGGTGACGAGGAAGGGGTGATCTATACCGAGCCACAGGATATAGGCAGACCCAACCGGATCGCGGTGATAGAGGTCGAGGGATGGGGCACGATCAAGTTCGAACTCTACGACAACATGACCCCCATCACCACGCAGAATTTCGTGGACCTTGCCTCCACCGGTTTCTACGATGGCATCAAGTTCCACCGCTGCATCGACGATTTCGTCGCACAGACGGGTGATCCCAACACGAAGAACAACAACCCGTATGATGACGGCTCCGGAGGTTCCGGGAAGACCATTCCGCTCGAGATATGCAGGAACGCTTCTCATGTCGATGGGGCCGTCGGCATGGCAAGGTCCTCCGAACCGGATTCCGCGGAATCCCAGTTCTACATATGCGACGGCCCCCAGCACGGGCTGGACGATTGGGTCCGGATGGAGAACAGCGGCCAGCACGGGTATGCAGTGTTCGGTGTGGTCATCGAGGGCCTGGATATCGCAAAAGCCATCGCCGCAGCCGAGACCTACGGTTACAAGAGACCCCTTCTCAAGGACCATCCGGTGGACGATATCGTGATGAAGAAGGTGTATGTTGTGGACGGGAAGTGGGACAACACTACCGGGCAGCCCGAAACGGGAAAGGACGACGGACCGAAGAGCCTGCCCTCTCCCTCCCTCCTGATGGTGCCCGTTATCGTCATTGCTCTCATCCTCTTCTCCGGAAGGAAGAGGGATTAGATCGTATCCGGTGATGCCGAACATGCCCGGTATCCCGGGAAGCCTGTCGGGATGCGGTCAGACCTTGCCCTCGAAATGGGAGTAGACGGGTAGACGGGTGTCCATGGGTTCGTCGATACCCGGCTCGTAGCGGAGATATGCCATCATCACATCATTTTCGACCTCGAAGACGACCCAGAAGCTCTTCGCTTCCCCGGGCTGGATGATGAGGCTGTCCATCTCCCTCATCTCGGTGTTTGCGAGATGGGACCCCTTCTTGACGGTTCCGCCGTTGTCATCCACGCTGAATCTTTCCGCGCTCCATATGGTATGCTCCGTCTTCTCGTTCCCGTTCGTGATGTTGACCCTGACGTAGAGGAATTCCCTTCCCTCCGATGCATTGACGACGTCTGGAGGGGGGCTCGTTCCCAGTGCCTTGATATCCTCCACGATGATATCGAGCTCCGGGTCCAGCGTCTCCTTCACCCTTTCGGTGCATCCCGGCAGGATGCCGCCGATCATCAGCAGCGACAGGGCAAACAGGGCCGTTGTCCATCTCTTTCCCGTCATGGGGGAATATCGCTGGCCGGACTATAAATGATTTCACCGCTTTTCCAATAACGTTTGGATCAACGCTTGGATCCCAGAACCTTCGGGGGGCGGGGTGTTTGTACGTTCGAATGAAGCTCGCCTCATTCGATTTGTTAATCCCTCATCACGATGATGGTGGTTGTGGTACTGCCCATTCCCCCTCCTTTCTCCGCCCTTATCTCGATGGATCCGGTGTCCTGACCGGGAGGAAGGGCCGCCGTTATCGAGACCGTGTCGCCCGAATCGATCTTCTCCACGACCTTCTCGTCAACGGCCCCGGAGATTGTGACGACCACACCATCCACCTCGTTCCCGTCGGAATCGTATATGAACAGCTGCAGGTCCGCCGCTGATGCGGCCCTTCCGTCCCCCGATACCTTGACGGTGTCGGGTTCCGCTGCTATCCTCTTAAGCGTGGGGTCCGTGTCCCCCGCCATCGTGAGCCATCCTATGAGTATTCCCAGTGCGGCCATTCCGACCACTACCACAATGATGAGCTGAAGGGGAACGCCCTCCATCCCACCCTCCTTCGATATCATGCATTTCTTCATGGATTCAACCTCCCAGAACAAGAGTGGAGCAGAACACTCCACATGCGAACATGATCGATGCCAGCAGGACATTTCCCGGCACCTTTCGAAAACCCCCTCTTGAGTTCCCCTCCTCCAGCCTGTGAATTGCCACCGAGGTGGAGATGGAGAGCAGGATGAGGTAAACCCCCGTGAGGACCATGAATCCCGCAATGGTCATATCACCGGTGCCCATGCTTCCCCCCAGGATATCGGCCCCCGCAGCGGAAGATGATCGGTCCATGAGGTCGAAGATGCCCACCGATGCCCCTATCATGAGGGGGGCGAACAGGGACGATGTGATCTCCATCTGGCCCACCGAGGATCTTATCATCTCCTTCATGGACCTCTCCAGCCTCCCCATCTCCCTCAGATGCCTTGAAAGGGCCTTGACCGCCGAGCCCCCCGTCCTGCCTCCGGATGATGAGAATCCCTCCGCCACCCTCAGCGAATCCGCGACGGCTCCCCGGTGCGAGCCGTGGAATGCCCTTGCATTCCCCATCAGGGGAGTCCTCTCCCCTATTCTCGAGAACCCGCTCTCCACCGCTCTCTCGAGGGATGCTCCCTCCATCAGCCGCGACCCAATCTCGGAGAGGAGATCGGGGGCCTTCTCCCTCTCTTCCTCCTCCCTCTCAACGGCGCGGTTACCTTCACGGGTCAGGCTTCTCACGAGCGCTGAGAGGATGAGGGATGCCCCCACGAGCGACATCAGAATAATGCAGGCGTCGGTGTCGGGAAACGGGCCGTCCATGATGATGGGGGAAGCTGCAGTGCCGGCTGCATGAAGGATGGGGAATGCGAGAAGGATCGACCCGGCCGTGAACGATACCAGGTCCGGGGGTCCGGGCCGGAACCGGGGACCGGTGAGATGGTCCGCTTCGTTTAGAAGCGGTCTCCTCAGCACCAGTCCCCCCGATATCCTGATGAGCAGCAAAGGGATCACGAACCACAGTACCAGGGCTATCATGACGACCGTTCTCCATCCGAGACCCGCAATGGGTATCATGGTCGCAAGGAGAACGGGGAGCAGCACACCCAGTCCGAAGAGTGCCGTGGACGGGGGGCCCAGGGAACGGGTGTAGGTTGTCATTGCTTCCTTCACATCCTCTCCGAGCCTTTCAACGACCCCCATGGAGGAACGCTTCAGCTCCTCCGGGTTCGACTCTCCCTGTGCCGAGATCAGACCGGACACCGCGGACCTTACCGCATTCCCCCATTCCGCCGACATCTCGAGCATCACTTCCTCGAGGGTCCTCCCCTCCGTTCTCGACCTCCACAGGGCCTTCCCCAGGACCTTCTCGCCTGTTCCCTTCTGGCTCAGGTGGGCGAGCCTCACGGCATTCGGAAATGAAGGGTTGGTCTGGAGAAAGGCCGATATTCTCCTGACATTGTCCTGCATCGCCGATTCTTCCAGGGCCCTTCTCATCCTCTCCCTTCTCAGCGGCCGGTTGTTCAGGTCCATGTAAAGGAGGACAGGGATGCAGATGAGCAGGAGGGAAGCGAAAAAGAACGTGAAGGGGAGGTTCATGGAAGATTCGTATCCTATCTCCACCTCCTTCCATTCCCCCCCGGACGTCAGCACGAGATCGCTTTCGGTCCTGAGATCCTGGAACAGGTCGGATATACAATCACCGTCCCTGTCCGTCAGACCAAGGACACGGGCATCCACAACTGAGATCAGAACGGCACCCCCGAGAACGACAGCCAGGAGGGAAACCTGGTAGGGTTTTATCCTCATAAGGTCCATTCCTCCTCCTCATCGTCGAATGCCCGCTTCCACCTTCGGATAGCCCTGTCCGGAACGATTCTTCCGGATGAGCGGACCTCCCGCTCCCTCGTGTTCCTCAGCTCCGTCATCACCCTGATCATCGTCGACGGTCTGGTGAGGTCCTCGTCGGACAGCATGTCCAGTGCATGATCGAACACACACTTCCTGAATGAAAGATCATCCATCAGTTCGTACGGGTTCATACCCCAGAGAGACGATATCCTTTTCACGGTGTCAGAGGTCTCGAACCCGTCCGTCCGGACCAGTCTCTCCTTTCTGGAATCGTACCTGAAAAGGTCCCTGAACCTCCCCCCCTCCCCTTTCTTGATGTATTCCGATATCTGGACTATCCTCCTGTACCTTACCCTTCTGCCTTTGGGCTGTACCAGACCGCAGACCACTACAAGGTCGGTGGCGGAGAACGATCCCGGGCTCACACCGATGTCCTCCACTGCCCTTTTGTAAACTGAGACCGCCGAATCTGCATGGAAGGTCCCCAGGACCGCGGAACCTGCGGTTCCGGCGGACATGGCCTCGTAGAGCGTTCTGGTCTCCGGCCCCCTCACCTCACCGAGGACCAGAACGGACTCCCCGAGCCTCAGGGCCGTTCTAAGGGCCCTGTTGGTATCCCTTCTGGCATCATCGTCCACTTTCAGCGGGACGATGCTGAACCCCTGGGATGATAATGCGGACGCGGGGAGCTCGGGTGTGTCCTCTATAAGGATTATCCTTCTTGCTGGGTCTATGTTGAAGAGGAGGGCCCCCAGAAGGGAGCTCTTCCCCGCACCCCTGGGACCCGCTATGAGCATGGACGACCTGCCGTCAAGGCAGATATCGAGAAAGGCCGCCGACTCGGTCGACAGTGCCCCCGCCCTCACCGATCGGAGGAGCGTCCACGGATCGTGGGAATGTTTCCTTATGGCGATGGAAACCCCGTTCTGGGACATGGGCGGGGATACGGCCGTGATCCTTGCGTTGAAATGGGGCATGTCACATTCGAGCACGGGGTCGGAGACCGAGAACGGTTTCCCGGAAACGAAACGGAGGATGGAGACCATTCTCTCCACCTCGTCGTTTGTAAGACGGATATTTGTCGGATAGCTGCCCTCCATCTCCGGGTCGGCCATTCCCCCCAGCACCACCCTTACGGGGTTGTCCCTGAAAGGGGGATCGATGTAGATATCCTGCACCCTCTCGTCCCTCAGGAGATGTTCCAGCACACCGAATCCAACGGAATACTGCCCGCATATCCTGGAAAGGACGGTCGGCTCCTCCCCCCCCAGGTCCTTCTTTCTCGTGGAAAGCTCCCTCCGTGTCCTTCTCTCCACGTACCTTCTCAACGAGGTCTCATCATCCATTATCGATGACGGGGGAGGGTCCTTCTCGAGGCCGCGCATGATATCCGTTATGCATTCAAGGGCCCCATCATCAAGCTCATATTCATGGGGGCTGACATTGTACAGCCGGTCCGTACCTGTATCTTCCTGGTGCAGCTCGGTCCTTACATAGAGGTTCTCCCTGGAATCGGCGGGACGCCCTTCCCTGCTGCAGTTCATTATCCATGACCTTGAAAATGGGGGTCTCCTTCTCATGCTGCTTCCGGAGACCGCTGCTATCAGGTCCCAGAAGCCATCGTTCTTGCCCGCTTTCGTTGTGCTCTCCGGCCCTGTCATGACCAAACACTCTCGCACTCAACCTCGACAGCAGTATGAACAGGATGCACTCGAGGTCCTCCCCCTGAAAAAAATGGTCATTGTCTATAAATCTGTCGAGGAGAGTACAAGGGAAGGAGAAAAACATGACAGGGCGTTTCCCGAAGGGAGATCGAAGTCTTCCGATATTTCGGCTCGGGGTCGGACTATTTCTAAACTCAACAAATTAAAATACACTGGCGGCCCTACAGGTTCCGTTGGCAGCATATTGCCGTACCCGCATATTCCATTTATGGGGCGATGACATATGATGGAGCATTCAGTAAGAGGAAGGGGAAGGGTTGCATCCACTGTGGTCCTCCTTATTTTGGTGTTTGCCGGTTTTTCCGGTCTTTTCGTCGGTATGGCAGAACCGGCGGGCAGGGATGGATCTCCGACCAGGTCCGGGACCATGGGGGAATGGGAGCAGATTCCCACCGGAGGATGGCCCTCCTCCGTATCAACGGACGACTGCCGGATAATGTATCGTGATACCCAAAAGGAATTGGTGGTCATCAACGAGGAGAGCTGGGGCTTCGAGGTATGGTCCCATTTCGAGAGCAATGATACATGGATCAGATGGAGGACAACCGGGACCGAACCGAACCCGGCGCATTCTTACCGTGCCTTCGCTTCCAGCAGTGACGGGGAAATGGCCTTCTTCTACGGGGGCTGGAGCAACAGCCAGGGAATATGGGATAAACTGAATATCTTCTTCTATTCGAACAAGACATGGATACAGGTCGATCCTCCATCGGGACCCGGTGCAAGATATTCGTCATCGATGGTTTACGACAATGCAACCGATTCAATCTGGCTCTTCGGGGGGAGGGACAGCAGCTATCAGTTCAGGAACGACCTTTATCAGTTCAATCTCACCGACGGATGGAGGCTGGCTCCGAATGATCAGGACCCTCCGACACCAAGGGACAGGGCGGTCATGACCATCAGCCCCGGTGGGAGGTACATCTACATCGCCCTTGGAAGGTACAGGAGCCAGCCGAGCAGATATATGAATGACATCTGGAGGTACGATACGCTCCTGGAAGGGTGGTCACAGCTGAGTGATGACACGGGGATCGACACCCGAACCGGCGCTCTCTTCCATTATATCCCGACGACCGATGAATTGATACTGTCCATGGGTTACGACAGCGACGGGGACGTGAACGACACCTACCGGATCAACATAACGGACGGATCCGTGACCCCTGTGGATCTGGACAGCTCGCTGGGGCGCAGGACCATCCAGGCCTACGATATCATGGCGGATGGGACGACAGCGGTGATATTCGGGGACACCGACGGTACAAGGGATATCTGGGCCCTGGATCTTGTGAACCTCACTGCCGTCCTGATGCCGGGGAATCCCGTATGGGCAGGGGGCACCGCTTTCACCGGTTATGACCAGGAGGAAGGCGGGAAATTGATGACCCTGAAGCATGTCTCCGGTACATACTGGCAGCTTGTGTATTTCTCCCTCTCCGAGAGGAAATGGGAGACCCTGTTGGTCTCGGATGAGAACACTCCGGCGTACCATGATGGGATGGCCAACTGCTATGATCCCGTGGATAACACCTTCTACCTGTACGGAGGTGTCGATTGGTACGAGTGGAACAATGACTGGTATGCCTATCATTACGGGGAATTCTGGAAGCTCGACTGTGATACGGGGGAGTGGACGAGGATCAACGAGAATGGGCCCCCCGGTGTAAGGGGAAGGGCGACCCTTGTGACGGATGCGGAGAACAGACATCTGTATCTGTTCGGCGGCCAGATCCCCGACGGCGATACCAATTCACTCTGGAAATACAACATCAGCTCCAATATATGGACCAATTTCAATCTGCAGATACAGCCCCAGCCAAGGAGAGAGCACTCCGTTGTCTTCGATAGGGAGGGAAAGGGATTCTTCATGTTCGGCGGAAGGAGGAACAATTCGGGATCCAACCCGGAACTGAACGATCTGTGGTTCTTCCATACCGATTCCGAGAAATGGGAGCTCATGCCCAACGGCGGGGACAAACCCTCCCTCCAGAACTGGGCGGGCCTATCCTTCAACACGGATACAAGGGAGCTTCTGATCTTCGGTGATGAGGATGAGGAGATGGTGCTGTGGAGGGCCGAATGGCTGGGTTACATCAAACAGATGCCTGTGACCAAACCCGGCAGCTGGAGCGGTCACGGTCAGGTCTATTCCCCCGAGACCGGCACCCATTTCGCCTGGGCCCATGACGGGACCGAGGTGTGGGAATACACACCCGTCCTCAGGACATCCGCGGGAGAGATCAAGCTCCTTTCGCCTTCCGGTGTGAAGACGACCAAGGCGTATCCTTCCACGGGGGTCTATACGATCCAGGTCACCGGAAAGACCGACCTGCCGCAGGATGATCTCCTGGGTGTTTCCATGAACATTTCCACCGGAGGTGACAGTGTGTTTGTGAACTGGTCCGCGGCCACGGGTCAGACGATTGAGGGAAATCTCTCATGGTTCGGCTTCGAACAGGATGCTTCATTGACATGGACCGGAGAGCGCGAATGGAGGTTCGAGCTCCCGTTGACAGTGAGCTACGATGCTCCAAATGCTGCCAATTTCGGTGTGAAGGTATTTCCGGTTACCGCCCAGGGTTTCCCCGAGAGGTCCCAGAGCACGTCCCTTTTCAATGTAAAATCGGAACTGGAGATAGTGGGGAGGACCTTCTCCACACCCCTGCAGGGCAGGGTCGTGGAAGGCAGCTGGCTCTTCGGGCGGACGAATTTGACCGTGTCGAATTTCACCGTAGCCTTTCAGGGGGAGCCCGGTGTATCGCCACTGGAGGGGAGCTTCAGGGTGACCATGGTAACTTCCAGCGGTGATTCCTCGTTCTGGGACTATGTGGCGGATGTCGAGGGATCCATTACCGTGCCGGTAGTGGGAGAAGATAGGGAAACCTTCATTGTTTGGCTGAACCTGACCACACCGGAGGGAGAGGTCCTGAATTCGGAGGACTTTTCATTCACGCTCGATCTGGATCCGCCCACCGCACCGGAATGGGTGAAGGTGAGGGCCGATTCCGTGACGGATGATGTCGTGGGAGTGGATCAGGACATGGACGGTGTATTCCTTACATGGGGCCCCGTGTTCGACAACGGATCCGGTGTGAAGGGGATATGCTATTCCATGGATGTCAATCTGTATCCCGAGGAGGTCAATCTCACAAATTCCTTCCCGGAGCTGTTCATAAGGGATGAGGGATCTCATACCTTCTACGTATGGGCCCTGGACAACACCTCGAGGGCGAGCCCCTACGTCGAGGCCTCGGTGATCATAGACAGGCACATGGTGAACTTCATCTACGTTCATCCCGACCCGGATCATCAGCTGAATGTCACCGACGGGGAGATCACGGTAACCGTCAGGATAGTGGATGAGCATTCGGGAGTGGACCTTTCATCGATCCAGTACAGGCAGTCCCTTCCCGACAGGAGCCTGTCCCCCTGGAGGGATGTGAACGTATCCGCGGAGGATGTTCGAAATGTGACGATCTCTCTCACACTGGATCTGGTCCCCGATATCAAGAACATAATAGGTTTCAGGGCCACGGATCTTGCGGACAACCCCACAAGGGAATCAAGGTTGATCGGCATATACTACGCTCCCGGTCTTGGAACCCCGCAGGCGCTGCTCACATCTCCGGCGGACGGTCTGCATGTCAAGGGGAGCACCACCCTCACATGGGAAGGAGCTTACATCGAACCGGACAGGCTCTCCTATGAAGTGCACGTTATTGACCCGAACGGTGAAGAACATGTAGCAGCCGTTGCGGGGTCCCCTTCACTTCCCTTCGATCCGGTCATACCCGGAGTTCACAGATGGTGGGTGGTTGCCATGGCCGACGGGATGACCAACACCACGGATGAATGGACGTTCGTTTTCGATACGGCTCATGTGTCGGTCAGCATCAAGGGATCGGTGGAAGCTGCGGAGGGACAGCAGGCCGCCGTGACGCTGGAGCTGGAGAACCCCCTGGAGATCCCTGTGAACCTCACGGTTTCCCTGGATGATGCTGAAGGTTTCACCATAGAAGGCGGCGCATCGATATCCCTCGAACCTCTGGAGAGCACGGAATCGATAATTGCACTTGGTTCCTCGGGTATCGCGCCCGGTACATACAGGCTGTCATTGAACCTGTCTGATGAATACGGCAGATGGGATGTTCTTGAGGTGAATGTCAGGATAACACCGGAAGGCGACACGAAGGAAGATGGTAACGGGACCTCGAACGGAGGCTTCCCGGTATGGGCCATTGCCGCGATAGGCGTCATTGCCGTTCTGATAATCGCCGCCCTGGTATTCTTCGCCGTTTCCCGTAAGAAGGAGGAGGAAGCGGAGGAAGTGCCGGACGAGATGGAGAAGGAGCCGTCTCTGGATTACGATCCCACGGGAGTGGTGGCGGATGGTGGAACCGGGGCCCATACCTCGGTCCCTCTTGCTCCGGGCCTGACCACATCGGAAGAGGACATGAGAAGGAGCGGATCCAACGTCATGGAGATATCCATCCCGTCGGGAGACGGGATACCCGAGGAAGAAGAGGACACGGTACCCGAAGAGGAATAGTGAGGCAGAGGTCTCTCAGGATTTATATAGAAGCTTCCGGATGGCTCCCCGATGCAGAGAAGGGGCCGCGGAAAGAGCAGACCTCTCGTTCGCGAGGCGGCAAAGGCAAGGGGGCAAGGGAAGGCGACCTGATCCTGGCCCGCAGGTATCTCGAGCTTGCCAGGAAGGTGGGGATGCGGCATACGGTGAGGATCCCGTCCAATCTGAAAAGAGCAACATGCAGGAGCTGCATGGCACCTCTGATACCGGATCGCACCTCCAGGGTCAGGTTGAGGAAGGGAATGCAGGTGATAACCTGCCTTGAATGCGGACATGTTTCCAGATACAGGATACGCGGGGATGATGAGGATGGACCGGAATGAGTTGAGGAGAACGGGGACTTCCCTTAAACCCACGCTGCAGGTGGGGAAATCCGGGTTCGATGACAGCATCACCAGGGAGCTGGATTCACAGCTGGAAAAGAGGGAGCTCGTGAAGATGAAGGTCCTGAGGTCGATGGGCCCCGCCTCCGGATGGAGAAAGGACCTCGAGGAGATGGTCCGATCCCTCAAGGCGGAGCTTGTGGAGGTGAGGGGCGGAACGGTTCTGGTTCACAGAAAGAAGGGGACCTCCAGAGGAAAGGTCCGGATGGCCCGGGAACAGAGCGGGAGCTTCCCGAAGGGAAAATGACTTCTTGTGAACATCCGGAAAAAACCGGGCCGTCACCCATTTTCCGGGCATCGGTCTGTAAAGGATCGATACTTGTGAGTTTCCCCCCATCCGGAATTAGGACGATCTCCCGTATTCAGGAGTCCATGTTAATTGGAACCGGGACATGATGTAGAGCAGGTGCGGCAGATGAGTGAAGAGGTCCCGAAAGCACTTTCCGTATGGTTCGTGATACATTTCATGATCGACATGTTCGTGGCTGTGCCGCTCTTCTTCTTCCCGGAAAGGTCCCTGGAGCTTCTCGGATGGGAGACAATAGACCCCCTCCTCACGAGGGTCGCCGCAGCGGCCTTCTTCGCCATCGAGATAGAATCATTGATAGGGCGAAGAGCCTCCCTTGACGGTTTCGGGAACATGCTGAACCTGAAACTGATATGGTCCCTTGCCGCGGTTATCGGTATCGGTTGGGCCCTGCTGTCCGGTGCCCAGGGAGCTCCTTTGACGGGATGGCTCGTCCTTGCCACGTTCATCATCTTTCATTTCGTCTGGCTGTACTGGAGGTTGAGGGTCCGTTCCCTGAGGCGGGAGCGTGCTGCAGGTTCCCGGAATTCTCCCGGAGATGGATAAAAAATCGGACACGAATGACGATACATTCGTATCCGAACTCTCAACTCCCACCCCCTGATGTATTGTGTTGAGGATGAATTGAGGTGTACTTAAGGGCTCGATCGAATGGATGCTTTGAATTTCCAATATGATGAACAATACTTCCATTTTCCATCCGAGCCGTGATCGTGTTTTTCGTCCAGGGAGAAATTGGAACATTATAGTAAAATAGAATGAGTTCCAATTCCTGGTTAATAGGGGGTTCCTATTCATGAAGCTTGGAAAAATCGACCTTGAAGGAAATGCAGGAATCAGAATCATCCATCTGGTATTGGCCTTTTTGATGGTGGTATCCGCGTTTGCTGCGGTTGTTCCCGTCTCGAGGGAAGCGGAAGGGTGGACGTCAGTTTCTCCATTTGGTTCCTCTTCGCATCTTGGTGAATATATGTCGGGTTATATACGGCAGTACGATGCATCAAGCCCTTCTTCATATTACAATTATTTCTCAACAACGATGTACATCGGCCATATCTCGGGATATGATGATTTCAGGGCTTCCATCGGTTTTCCATTGTATGGTTTTGACGAGAGGACCTACGTCTCATCCATAACCTTGACGATAAGGGTTCTTAACTTCTACGGATCATCATATTATCTCTACGTGGATATTCTGGATGAGAATCCACTTTATCCCGGATACGAAACCGGCTACCAGGAGATCAATAACGGCATCTCACTCGGTTCCATCTATGTAACAGGATCAGGATACTATTCGATCTCATTCCCTTCAACACAGATAATCAGGATTAGGAACATGATCAGTGATGGAGATGATTTTGTCTTCATGGGATTGAGGTATTTCGAGGCGGGTGGCTACTATGGAAGTAACCGATACCTGAGGGTATCCGCCACATCGTCCTATCTGAGGATGGATGTTGACTCAAGCCCCCCCAATACACCGTCCCTTGATGACCTGGATGAGTTCACGGACGGGTCCTCGGTCTCTCTTGACTGGAATGCGGTATCCGACAATCCGTCCGGGGGTTCTTACGGATATGTGAGGTATCAGGCTGGAGTCTTCGATAATTCCACATCTCTCGAGCCCCTCTACACATCTCCGTGGTTGACCGGGACAGCCTACACGTTCAATTCTCTGGCTGACGGGGAGAAATACTTTTTCAGGGTGAGATCGAAGGACGGCCTCGGTTTCGAGAGCTCATGGTCCCTGTATCGCGTGACGACCATGGATTCGACCCCTCCGACCGTACCGGGACTCACGGCGGAGCCTGCATACACGGAAGGGACGGAGAACACTCTTCTGTGGATTCCTTCCACGGATACCGCTTCGGGTGTCGATTACTATATGGTTCTGAGATCGGACAACCCTGACCTGGCCGATGCGGATGGTATGGGTACACCCAACAATTACTACACCTGGACGGGACTTGCCGGAGAGCAGAACCATTACTTTGCGGTCGCTGCGGTCGACGAATTGGGGCACATATCACAGATCAGCCCCGTTGTCAGATCCTATCAGGATACGGCACCCCCCTCCGTTCCCGTCATGATGAGCGAGCCTCCTTTCACCAAGGGTGACACCAACACATTCCAGTGGTATCCTTCCATGGATGCCGGCATCGGTGTGGGCAATTATTCCTACGAGGTGGCCACGGCGGATGATTTCAATCCCGCTTCCATTGTGCTTCATGGTAATACGAATCGGACCTTCTTCGAGGCGGCCGGTCTGGTTGACGGAACGAGGTACTGGGTGAGGGTGAAGGCGGCGGACCTCTTCGATCATGAGTCGGACTGGTCCCGGTCCGTGTGGTCGATCCAGGACATATCCGGCCCCGGGAGTCTCTCTCTCGTTCCTCTCGATTCTTATATTCCGGAAGGTCCCGTCAGGCTGGAGTGGAATGCGGCCGAGGATACGGGAGCCGGAACGGGATGGTATCGTGTATTGTGGTCCACCGATCCTTCCTTCTCGACCGGCGTTCATGAGATGGACCACATAGTGGGTCATTCCTACACGATAAGCGGTCTTGATTCGGGAGTTCCATGGTATTTCAAGGTGACATCCTTTGACTCCCTCGGTAACGAGGGTGATTCCGAGATGACGGGAACGACCCTTGACGACTCCCCTCCCACCGTGCCCCTTATAGATCCACTTCCCGAATATGCCGGCGGCGAGTCGATACACCTCTCCTGGTCCGAATCGGTGGATTCACTGTCCGGACTGGATCATTATGTGGTGAACGTGTATACGAGCGAGGATAGGATAGGTCTTGCATTCACGGTCCACACGACGGATACGGAGTTCAGCGTCCCCGGTCTGTCCAATGGGATGACGTACTATTACGAGGTTGTGGCGGTCGACAGGGCCGGCAACAGGATAGTATCGGCCCTCAGACATTGCATTCAGGATTCCGAAGGGCCCTCCATCCCAGTTATGATGGACCTTCCGTTCTATTCGACGAGCGGTCTGGTCCCCATCTCATGGAGTCCCTCCGTGGACGACGGTGCTGGAGATGTGGAGTATCAGGTACAGTATGCATCGGATCCTCTTTTCACGGTCAATGCCCATGAAACGGACTGGATGGCCGATACCGCATGGACCCTGCAGGACATCTCCGGCATGACCAGGGCCGGGGAGGCACCTCTGTCCGATGGGACCTACTATGTGCATGTTCGGTCCAGGGACGGACTCGGTACCATGTCACCGTTCGGTCCTCTTGACAAGGTTGTCGTGGACAGGACGGGCCCTGACAGGGTCAATATCCTGGATGGGGGCAGATACTACGGAGGTACCACTGCACGGATCGTCTGGGAAGAGTCCTCCGACAACATGGGAGGTGAGATACTCTATCAGGTGACGGCTCACGAGGAGGAAGACGGTCCTGCAGTTGTGTCATCTCCGTGGATAGGAGAGACCGAGTATACGCTCGGGGATCTCTCCGGTGGGAAGGACTACTACATCTACGTCACCGCAAAGGACGAAGCGGGTCTTCCTAGCGAGCCGTCAATTCCCCAGATGATAACCATGGACAACACCCCTCCACGTTTGACACTTGACGGGGACGGACTGTTCGGCGGTTCCGATCAGTACATCTCCGGTGAGGCAGAGGATTCCCAGTGCGGGCTCGAGGTGGTTCAGATCTCCTTTGATGACGGTTTGACCTGGAACGACTGCGAGGTGAATTCCGGAAAATGGTCGTTCCAGATAGTGAACGTTCCCGAAGGGACCACCTCGTTCATGGTGAGGGCCATTGACAATGGAGGGAACATAGGTGATTCCTCCCATGGCAGCATCGATCTATCCCCTCCGGAGATATCCTTCACCCATCCCCAGGCGGACAGTGTGGTATCCGGTCCCGTCCAGATAATGGGAACCATAAACGATCAGAATCTGGAGAGCTACAGTGTGGAGTACAAACCCGCCGGTGGCGAGTGGGAGGAGGTTCTTCCCGAGCAGACCACATCGGGATTCTCGGGAGTGCTTGCCACCTGGTTGACTTCCGGTCTTCCCGGCGGGGATTACAAGCTGAAGGTTACTGCAACGGACAGATTGGGTCAGGTGAGTTCCGGTGAGCTCTCTCTCAAGCTTGCGGGAGCTTCCATCCTCCTCGATCCTTCCATGGTATCCTTCTCGAATACGCATCCGGCTTCCGGTGATAAGGTCACCGTATTCCTGACACTGACGAATCTTGGCGATTCGCCGGCAGAGGGTTTGACCGTCGTTCTGTATGACGGGGGCAAGGAGATCACCACGAAGACCGGTGTCACGGTTCCGGCGAGGGGGACCACCGTCGTGACGGGAGAGTTCACTGCCGGAAGCAGGAACGAGATAACTGCGAAGGTGAGCTCCGATGTGATGGGAGAGGTTTCGATGGACGATCCGGCTGTCCTGGAGAGCGTCGAGGATGAGATGATAATGGAGAACCTTGGAGGCATCATAGGGATGATCGCCCTCGTACTTGCACTGATAGCGATAGTCCTTGTGTTCGTTATGGGTAGAGGCAGGAAGGAGAAGAAAGAGAAGGTTGAACCGAAGGAGGCGGAGATAAGGGAGAAAGGGGAGAAGACGGAAGCTCCGAAGGCTCAATCACTCTCCCCGGGTACCCCCTCGGCATCCAAACCCCAGCTTCCGACGGCATCCCCTCCCGCCGCAGCTCCGAAAAAGCCTGCGCTTCCGTCACCGACGGTAGCTCCCCAGTCGATGCCGAAGAGCGAGCCTCCCCAGCAGCAGCCGTCACTTCAGGCAGCTCCAGCTCCCAAGGCGGACTCGATAACATACATGGCCCCGAACAAGCAGGAGCATCAGGTAGGTCTGAACAAGTAACAGGGTGAAATAAAAGTCTGGTTAGCTCCGGGAAGACCCTTCCCGGAGCGATTCGTTACTGTGATGTCAAGATATCACGAAGAAGAGAGAGACACCTAGCAGTATCGTTATGACATTTGAAACAAACGACATTGCAAACACCCGCTTTGCTGGATAGACCCTATCAATGATTTTCAGTCTCCTGAAAAAACTGAAGAATAACATCAATGCCAGAAACTCCATTATGATGGGGAATAACTCCGCGACAATAAATGAACCTCATTCCTTCTTAGGTCGCCATTTGTATACCGAATCATGGTGACCGTAATAATACACGGTAACCTTCTGATCTGCATGGTCAACTGCGAATATTAGAACGAAACTTGAATCAATATGAACGCGCAAA
>NJDO01000108.1 GCA_002254385.1 Thermoplasmatales archaeon ex4484_6
CCTGAAAGGTTGGTGTGAAATGTCCGACACGAAGCCTGCGAAGAGAACGGTCCTTGCCTGGATATCCGCGAATGATGAACTTGTGGAGGAGACCAGGGAGCTCTGCCTCCACGCCGGTTACCGGGTTGTCCGCGAGGTAAGGCAAAAAAGGAGGGAACCGGATCCCAAATTCTATCTGGGTCCGGGAAAGATAAGGGAGCTCAAAGATGAGAATGACGCGGAATTCGTCGTGACCCCAACCGACCTGGACCCCACGCAGATATTCAACATCTCCAAGGCTACCGGGCTCTCGGTTTCCGACAGGATAAGGGTGGTCCTGGAGCTTTTTCATTCAAGAGCCACCAGCCCGGAGGCAAGGCTGCAGGTGGAAATGGCGGATATACGTTATCAGCTTCCAATCCTCCGTGAGTACATCCATCAGGGGACGCTCTCGGACAGACCCGGCTTCATGGCCGGTGGGGAATACCGGGTGGATTATTATTACGAGATGGCAAGGAAGAGGATGGCCCACATCAGGGAGCTTCTAAGAAAGGAAAGGAAGAGAAGGGGCAGGACAAGATATCTCAGAAAGAGAAGAGGGACCTACCTCGTGTCCGTCGCCGGATACACAAATGCCGGGAAGTCCACCCTGGTCAACGCCCTCTCGAGAAACACATCCCCCGATAAGACGCTGGAGACCGCTGACAGGATGTTCACGACCATCGCAACCTCCACAAGGAGAATGAGAGGGAGGAGGGACTGCATGATAACCGACACTGTTGGCTTCATTAGGGCCCTTCCGCCTTGGTTGATTGAAGGGTTCATGTCAACACTGGAGGAGCTGTTCAGCGCGGATGTGGTACTGCTTGTGGTGGACGCTTCCGAGGGGAGGGAGAAGATCGCATCCAGGTTGGGAGAATCCATGAGCATCCTGAGGAACGGGAACTGCTCGGGAAGGATATTGCTGGTCCTGAACAAGATAGACCTGCTTGATGATGATGAGCCGCTCTCTCTCCTTGATATGGTTCAGCCGGGGAACATGGATATGATGGACGAGGTCGTGCCGGTCTCGGCGGCATCGGAAGAGGGAATATCCGAACTCATCGAGGCAGTGAACAGGGTTCTCCCCCCCACGGTCAGTGTTTCGATAAGGGTTCCCATGACGGAATATTCCCCCCTCATTGCTTCATGGATACATGCGAACACATTCGATGTCCGTATCGTATATACGACGGAATCGGCTGTCATCAAATGCAGAATGGAGAAGAGATGGATGGGACACCTGGAGGGGATCCTGGAGTCCGTGGGCGGGGTCATTCTCGTTTCGGACCGGGATGGACCCTGAAGTGTGTTTCGGGGTGATGGTGCTCGGATAAAAAGGGTTTTATTCCATTAGCCGTTCATTAGCGAAGGAGGACATTCGATGAAGGCAGTGATACCCGCAGCGGGACTCGGCACCCGTCTGCTTCCCATCACCAAGTCCCAGCCGAAAGAGATGATGCCAGTCCTCAACAAGCCTGCCATCCAGTATGTGGTCGAAGAGGCATCGAGAGGCGGTTTCGATCAGATCCTGATAATCACCAACAGGAACAAGAAGGTGATGGAAGATCACTTCGACAGGAATCTGGAGCTTCAGGAGCTTCTGCTCAAGAAGGGAAAGAAGGAGGCCCTCTCGGAGCTGAGGAAGATCGAGGAGCTGGCGGACCTCTTCTACCTCAGGCAGAAGGAACAGAAGGGACTGGGGGATGCCGTTCTGTGCTCGGAAGCATACGTCGGGAACGAGGCGTTCGCGGTCCTTCTCGGTGACGACATCATAATCTCCGACATTCCCGCGATAAAACAGCTGTGGGACGCCCATCTCCAGGTGAATGCCCCCATAATTGCGCTCGAGGAGGTCCCGGAGGATCATTTGGAGCGATACGGCATCGTGGAGCTCGGAACGGAGGTGTCTCCCGGACTGTTCAAACTGAACGGGATAGTGGAAAAGCCCAGCAGGGAGGAAGCTCCCTCGAGGATGGCCGTGATGGGGCGGTATATCCTTGACCACGATATCTTCTCATGGCTGAGGACATCGGATACCGGGAAGGGCGGGGAGCTCCAGCTTACCGATTCCCTTGCCAGATATATCGATACCAAGGGCCTCTACGGTAGGGTTGTTGAGGGTCTGAGGGTCGATATAGGCTCTGTTGAGGACTGGTTGAAGGCGAACCTTCAGGTCGCGCTCCTGGATAAGGAGCTCAAACAGAGGATATCAAGGTATTTCGACCAGCTGAAGGCCGAGGGAAAGCTCTGAAGAAAGGTTGTCCGGTGGGATTTCCACGTTTCCGTGATCGCAAGGAGAACCGATCAAGGTCTAGCGAACCTTCCCTTCTTCTTTCTATGCGGCCTTCTCTCGGGAGGATTCCCGTTCTTTCCTTCTTCAAGGTCCTTCCTCACCTTCATGATGAGGGGTTTATCATTCCTGTATGACCTTCTGAATTGTTTCAGGATCGATTTTGCCTCCCTGGAGGGAACCGTAATGTAGGATCGGTCATCCGCGATCTCGATATCCTCGATCATTTCGGGGGGTGTGCCAGCCCTTCCACCTATGAGTTCAAGGACCTTTCCCCTGTTCATCTTCTCCTTTCTTCCCATTGCGATCGATAATCTGACCATCCTGGAATTTCCTCCGGTTTCCGAAGGTTCCTTTTTTCGTAACGCCGTTTTCCCTTCCACTCTTCTCCGTCCCTCGACGATCCCCTCCCCTGCCTTCTTTCCCTCCATCCCCGGTATCTCTTCCAGGTCCTTTCCGAAGGAGTACTTGAGAAGGGCTGTGATGATGTCCTCCCCCGAGCTCACTTCCATGAGGTTCCTTGCCCATCTCCTGTAACCTTCGGTCTCCTTCCGGGAGATCAACCCATCGATCTCGCTTTCCACTCTCTTCCTCCTTATATCGGCGATCTCGTTCCTGTCGGGAGCTCTCTGCTTCACGATCTCGGCCTTTGTGAACTTCTGTATGAACTTCATTTTTTTTAGCTCGGTCGGGGTAACGAATGTAATGGCAGTACCTTTTTTTCCCGCCCTCCCCGTTCTCCCGATCCGGTGCACATAATCCTCCGGGTTGCGGGGAATGGAATAATTGATAACGTGTGTCAGTTCGATCACATCGATACCTCTGGCCGCAACATCTGTTGCCACCAGGATGTTGATCTTTCTGTCCCTGAACTTGCCAAGGATCTTCTCCCTGAGAGGCTGGGATATATCACCGTGAAGATTGTCCGCCCTCATTCCCCTGTCGATCAACATCGAGGTGAGTTCACCCACATCGACCTTTGTCCTGCAGAATACGATACCGTAGAAATCCCTCTCAACCTCCAGAACCCTCATCAGGGCTTCGAACTTGTCCTTTCTCCTGACCTCGAAATATATCTGTTCGGTGAGATCGGTGGTCAACTGCGGTTCGGACCTGACATGAACATATTTCTCCATGTAGCTCTCCGCCAGTTTCCTTATTCTCTCCGGCATCGTGGCGGAGAAGAGCAGGACCCTTTTCTCATCGGGTGTTTCCCCGAAGATCTCTTCGATATCCTCGAGGAATCCCATGTTCAGCATCTCATCCGCCTCATCCAGGATGAAATATTCCACGCGGTCCAGAACAAGTGTTTTCCTTCTGATGTGGTCAAGGACCCTTCCGGGTGTTCCTACGACGATATCGACTCCTTTTTCCAGCTTCCTGAGTTGGATGTTGATGAACTGCCCTCCGTATATGGCTGCCGTATTGATGTCGGAATTGCCTTTGAGTGATTCGATCTCCTCGGAGACCTGGATCACGAGCTCCCTTGTGGGGGCCAGGATGATGGCCTTCACACCCCTCTTTCGGGGATCCAGCTTCTCTATCAGGGGGAGTGCGAACGCGGCGGTCTTTCCGGTTCCCGTCTGGGCCTGGGCGATGATATCTACATCCTTCCCCAGGAGGAGGGGTATGGTCAGTACCTGTATCTCCGTCGGCGTTTCAAATCCTCTCTTTTCAAGGGTGGCCAGTGTACTTTCCGAAAGTCCCAGGGAACTGAAATCGTTCATGATGCTCTGTGCCGGCCACAACCCGAACTACTATTTATCTTTTGCAAGGGAACCATTTTCGGATGTATTTTCCATCAAATAGGAATTTCAAAGCATCCGGTCGTTTGTCTCCTTACCCCCTCCTCAATTCCTCTACCCACCATACCTCGGGAGCGGGGGTTGGAGGTTCGGATACGAATGTATTTTCATTCGTGTCCGATTTTTATAGCATTAATTTCTTGGAGTTCCAATGGATGTCGAAAGATACATCATAGCCATCCTTCTCCCGCTTTTCGGAATTGCCGCTGTCGGGTGGGGGCGGTATGGCCCGAGATACAGAGCTGCAATTTCCAGAAAACACAATATTCGCTACCTGGATGTGGAGATGTCCGTCTCCTACCAGATAGCTTTCTGGCTGATAGTGGTTCCCCTTTTCATATTGCAGACCCTCAACTGGATCCTGTCATGAGCATCTCCCGATACAGGATGAGGTTCGATAGGTGAGATCGGTTCCCATGAGGGTAGGTGATCCGTATGTTTGACCCGGACCTCCGGGCCCTGATCCCGTGGTTCAGGGCGGGGTCCTGGTGATGACGAGCTCCCCGTGTTTGACTCCCTTTATGGCCCTGATATTGTCGGAGAGCTTCCTGACATCCTCGGCTTCCCCCTTCACAATGAGAACCTCGAGGCACATATCGTGGTCCATATGGACATGAGTGGTGAACAGTATATCGTGATAGTGTGAGTGCTGCAGGTCCAGAAGTTTGTTGTTCACATCGCACTGATGATGATCGTAAATATATGTCAGGGTACCAACAACCTCTCCCTCTCTTCCTTCAACGTCTCTTTCCATTATCGCCTTTCTGACAAGATCCCTTATCGCCTCGGACCTGCTCTGGTATCCCTTCTCCCCGATCAGTTCGTCAAATCTTTCAAGGAGCTCCGGTTCGAATGACACTCCCACTCTTGATACCGCCATCGTAGCACCACTCCTGCCATTTCGTGCCACGGAATGAAAGAGTGAACATATCATCTTTTCCCATCATGGATCGCCGCAGCAGCCCCGTTCTTCCTGTATTGAAGGACACGGCACGGTTCCGTAGGAGCAGAACACGCAGCAGTCACCCTCCTTTGCCTTGATGATATGACCGCAGTTCGTGCATTCGTAGAATACCTGACAGCTTTCGGTGGGCATCTCCTCTTCCTTTTCGTGACCGCATCCGGGGCATGTAATGATAGAGAGAAGTTCCATGATACAATCATGTGTTTGCCATAAAAATCACTTATCCCATAATCGAGGTGGATTACCGCGTAAAAAAAAAGCAGCTTGATAATTGATATATCTAAACCATATACCTTTGGGAGATGAATGAAGAAGATATCAAGGGTTCCGGGAGAACGGGACCCGCACGGAGATTCACGGAGAGGGTCCTTGAAAGATACAGGGATGAGGTTCTGTTTATCGCCCGGTATGGACCTCTTGATCTTGAAGGTGAAAGAGGTGATGAGGTATCGGATATCGAGATCATCATCGTCACAAGGAAGGATGATGAGGACCTGAGAAGGTACGTCTTCGATATCTGCAGCGACATATATTTCAGGGAGGAGAAATGGATATCCGTCTACTGCTGCTCGTCTGTCAGATACAGGGGGTACAATCGGGAAGGGTTCTTCAGGGATCTTCTGAAAAGAAGTGAGATCCTGTGGAAGGGGGCTGATTTCGATCAGTATCCCTATATCGACGAGTGATGCCCGGTCAACCGGATTCCCGGCATGCTGTTGAGGACACGGACGCTTCTCATCCGCAGGATGTTTCTCCATTTTTTCCTCATCGGAGGAGGGGAGCCCGGCTCGATCGTCATGTTCCATGTATGTTCAGCTGAACTTCTTCCGCACCATCTTTCCCCATGACCTCTTTCGCTTGACCAGATCGATTATGCCCTTCAGCCTCCAGTATGTGATTATCTGCCTGTATCCGAGATTCTCCGCGAAGGAGAGAAGCACGAGGAAGAACAGGTCCCGGGGGTTGTTGTATTTCTTCACCGTGGCTTCCTCAAGGATCAGGGCTGAAAGTGTAAGGATTATGCCCATCACGATCGCAAGGAAGAGGAACACGAAGAAGAACGTGACATTGATCCATCCCATGAGGGTGGATATCAGAACTATCACGTATCCCATTATCTCGAAGATGGGACCGGCTGCCTCGAAGAAGAAGAAGAACGGCATGGATATGGTCCCGACCATGCCATATCGTGGATTCAGCATGAGCTGTTTGTTCAACATTAAACTCTCGATAAGCCCCCTCTGCCACCTGTTCCTCTGGTTCCTCAGGACCTTCCATTCGTCCGGAGCCTGGGTCCAGCAGACCGGCTCTCCCACGGTGTCGGTCCTGTATCCGCCCACCTCTATGACCGTTCTCCTGTCGAAAAGTCCGAAAGCTCCCGATATTATCAGAAGGGCGTTGATCATGTTGAATCCGGACCTTCCGCAGAGAAAGGCCCTTAT
>NJDO01000109.1 GCA_002254385.1 Thermoplasmatales archaeon ex4484_6
CTCCCAGGGTGAATTCTCCGGCACTGTTTATTCTGATCTTCGTGTGTCTTGTTATGTATTCGCCCAGGGCCGGTTTGATGACATGGTCAATTATATTCTCCCTGAGGTCCTCGAGGGAGATATCCCCTGTGTGCTGCTGGGATATCACCACGGACTTCAGCTCCACCGGGCGTCCCTTCTCGTACAGGATGGAGACCATGCTCTTTCCGTCGGGTCCAAGGTGAGGAATGGTCCTATCCCTCCTCACCTTTGCAAGCAGTTTGCTCAGATTCCTTGCCATGAGAAGGCCTAGGGGGATGTAGGAATTCGTTTCCTGGGTGGCGTATCCGTAAACGATGACCTGGTCCCCGGCCCTTGTCTTGGAGTCCTCGAAGCATGCCGATATCTGGGGGCTCTGTCTGTTTATGAAGAACTGAACGTCGCAGGTCCTTCCGTCGAGTCCGAGCTCCCAGCTGTCGTAACCCACGTCCAGTATGACGTTCCTGACAATGTTCTCTATATCGGGAAAGGCACTGCTCGATACCTCCCCCGAAACGATTATGTTGTCCTTTGCGGCCATGCATTCCACGGCCACCCTCGAGTCGGGATCCTCTCTCAGGTATTCGTCCAGGATGGCATCGCTTATCTGATCGCACAGTTTGTCCGGGTGGCCCTCGCTCACGCTCTCGAAGCTCAGGACCTTCTTTTCCAACCTCCTGTATTCCCTCTCCGATCCGCTCCCGGCAGTGTTCCTTCTTGAACGGGGTTTCGGCGGGACAGGCCTTCCCCTCCTTCCTTTGTCGTGAGCAACGGCTCGACGTTCATTCGTTATTTCCCTCATGTGACGCACCGTGATGCGAATGATATTAGTATAATTATATTTCATTGAAAGAAATATTCATATAGGAATATTCACATTTACAACCATGGGACTGGACATAGAACCGGAGAATCTCAGAAGGGTCAGAAAGATGCTCGAGATGACGCAGAGGGAGCTTGCCGACCTTTCCGGTGTCAGCCAGTCGTTGATAGCGAAGATAGAATCCGGAACGGTGGAACCCTCGTACAGGGTGATGAAGGAATTGGACAGGGTGCTGAAAGGAAAAAACAGGAGCCTTCTAGACGCCTCCGGGGTGATGAACCGCAGTGTGATGTCGTTCGAGGCCGCCGTTCCGCTGGAAGAGGCCATGAAAGGGCTTGTCCGGAACGGTTACTCCCAGGCACCGGTTATCGAGGAGGGCAGGGTGGTGGGGAGCATATCCGAGACATCGATCGTGAAGGAGCTCGAGGATGGAAAGAACACGGAGGGGCTGACGGTTCGCGATGCGATGGAGGGCCCTCTTCCCCAGATACCCGCATCATCGAGCCTGGATGCTGCAAGGGGTCTTCTGGGTTATTTCCCTGCCGTTCTTGTTATGGAGAATGGCGGGATCAAGGGCATAATCACGAAATCGGACCTGATCAAGGACCACCTCGTGAAGGGATGAGATCCCGTTATCAAAAGATACATTTCGGATAAGGTTCATTCATATGCGTATGAGGACCGAGATCCGGATCGCCGCATATGCCTTTGCCATCGTCATCGTCCTTCTGCTCCTGTTTCTCGGTTTCAGATATCTGTTCAGGGAATACATCCGGAAGGATGAGGGCCCCGTCCTCAAGGATGCGGACGAGGGGGCCGACGTGAACATTCTCTTTCTCCACCACAGCACCGGGCAGAACATCTGGAACGGGGGTGTTCCCGAATGGTTCGATGATCACAATGCCGAAAACGGGACGAACTACACGATAACCGAGCAGAACTTCCCGAAGAGCTCTCCATACGGCTGGAACAATTACCCGTACGACTACTGGAACATATGGGTGAACCATGCCGGAGACCGGCCCTACAAGGACGAACCCACGTTGGAGATGATAACGAAGGAATACGATGTTGTGGTCTGGAAGCACTGCTTCCCCGTCAGCAGGGTCCTCCCCGATACCGGAGACCCGGATATCTCGTCGGATGAGAAGAGGCAGGAGAATTACAGACTGCAGTACGAGGCCCTCAAGGAGAAGATGCACGAGTTCCCGGACACGAAATTCATAGTCTGGACGGGGGCGGCACTCGTAGAGGGAGCTACCGACCCGGAATCCGCCCGAAGGGCCAGGGATTTCTTCGAGTGGGTGAAGAATGAATGGGACGAGAAGGGGGACAACGTGTTCATCTTCGATTTCCGGGAACTGGAGACCGGCGGGGGCCTTTACATGCTTGACGAGAATGCCAGAAGCTCCACAGATTCCCATCCGAATGAACGATTTTCAAGGACCGCGGCCCCACTGTTATGCAGCAGGGTAGTGGACGTCGTGGAGGGGAGGGGGGATGAGGGGTCGATCGATGGAAGCTGATGGATTTCTCTCGATCAAGGAACAAGGATTATCGAGGTTTCCAGGAGAAACATGGATATATCTAATATACTGATAACTAAATAATAACATTTATATATCGCCAAAAGTCATTCGAGGTATTATTCCAAATGGAGGAGAAAACATGGCGAAAAACAGGTTCAAAACGATATTGCCCATCATGCTTCTCTTGGTATTCATCATCACTGCCTTCGGGCCGATGATGTCAGCCGGACAGGATGGGATTGGGTTTATGGTCGGGACCGTATATGACCGGGATGAAAAGTTTCCCATAGCAGGCGCCGCCGTTTTCCTTGGTAATAACGAGAGTGTGTGGTACACGAACGATGAGGGAATGTTCGCGATACCGGATCTGGAATACGGGGATTATAACCTCACTGTGTATGCAAAGGGATACAATCTAACGACCATATCGGTGAACCATCGATCCAACGGGACCCAGGTGAATGTTCCGATGGGAAGGGAGATCATCACTCCTTCCACTACAGGTTTCATAACAGGCAGGGTATTCCTTGAGGCGGAGATACATGGTCATGATGCCGGAGACGCGGTAGTGTACGTGACCGGTGCTGTGGGGGCGGCCTTTTCCAGGATGCTGGATGTTCATGTATCGGATGATCCGCTGATCGGTTCTTACGTAGTTGAGCTTCCCCCCGGAGATTACGATCTCTCGGCCTGGGCATATTCGCATCATGTCCGGCATTCGGGGACCGTTTCTCTATCTGCCGGATCGGTGGAACATGTTGACTTTCACCTTGAACTGGTGGATATGCACAATTCGGGACTTGCCGGAAATGTGACTGATTCCGACAGCGGAGATCCGATCGTCGATGCCGTGGTGGTAGCCTACAACGTGGATGAGGCTCTCTACTACTTCACCAGGTCGGACACGGACGGTTTCTACTTCTTCACGGGCCCTTGGGAGGGGAGCTACCTCATAGGTGTCGTGGCGGCGGGTTATGACCCGGGTTCGGGGACGGGTATTGTCAACTGGGGAGCCGCAACCTACGTGGATATCTCCCTTCATCTCAACCAGACATCGACGAACTGCTCCGTTCTCTGGGGTTTCGTTTACGGGGACGGGTTCCCCAGAGCCGACGGATTCGTGTTTACCGATTACGGTCTTTCTACCGGTACGAACTTCATTGGAATCCCGGGCATGTACTACATTCCCTGTTTCCCTTCGGGCAGCCCGCACGGTGTCGGAGCATGGGCCCCCGGTTTCTATCCCGTGGTGAATTCGGTGACGGTGCCCTCGGGATCCGTTGTGAGGCATGATTTCTATCTGCAGGGGATAGGCAACATCACAAGCAAGTGGTCGCTTCTTGTGGGAAACGTGTTCCTGGAAGGAACCACCACACCGCTCGATAATGTGGATGTCCATCTTGACGGCCCATCCTTTTCGCAGAACTATCCGTGTGGACCCACATCGAACTTCTTCTGGTTCGCCATGGTTCCGCCGGGATCCGGTTACCATTTCAATCCGGTCAGGTCCGGCTTCACATACGTTGGGTTCTCCATAGGTTCCGGACCGGAGACACCAGCGGGCACCGATTTCACGGTACCATCCCATACCCTGGTGATGGCGGACATATTCATGGAAAGAGGGGAGCCCAACAACAGGACGATGATATGGGGATATGTTTACGACGGTTCCCTGAGCGGTCCGGTTGTACCTTCGGTCCCTGTCAAACTCCTGCTACCCACGGGAGTTGCCCCGATATTGACCACGGCCACCGGTTACTACTCATTCAGCGTCTCTCCGGGACTTCATTCGGTCACCATCTTCGTCATAGGTTACTCTTCCATCCACTACTTTGACTATTTGACCGGCACGAACGGACCGGCTCCGTGGATGGACACTGTTGCCATGGGCACCTCGAGACATGTGGATTTCGTGATCAAAAGGGGAGAACCGGTGCAGAACTGCTCCCTTGTGGCCGGGCAGGTAATAGACATATCGACTGGGAATCCCGTTGACAATTACGAGGTGAAGACATATCCCATGTCGGGAGTTCCGCTCGTAACCCAATCGGGATCGCTCCTGCCAGGTACCGGATTGTTCATGTTCAATCCGATATGCTGCTGCATTCCCGGAACATGGTACATCGACGGTTTTGATACGACGTTCACCTATGATTTTGAGTATCTGGATTACCATTCGATACCCGGCGGAGCATCCACAACATCGTCCGTGATGTTCACATCATACATGCTGCCCACGGATACCATACTCTGGTTCAACATATACGTGAACAAGACCCAGGTTGAGAAGAACACCACCATCTGGGGATATCTTTACATGTACAGCGTGGGAGGCCCCGTTGTAACGGGTGAGACCATCAAGGTCATATCACCACCGGGAACCATGGAAATGGATACGGACGGTTTCGGAATGTACATTTTCCATGTCAGTCCGGGTACGTTCACGATCGCACCCATTCTCATCTATCCGGTATCCGCCGTCTCCTATGATCATCTGACATCGACATACGGCATGATCCCATGGACAGGTACGGTGGCTTTGGGTGATTCGAGGCATGTCGATTTCGTACTGAAGCAGTATCCGCCCACAAGGAATGCCTCGGCGATATCCGGTATCGTCATGGAGCTTGATGATCACACTCCGGTTCCGGGCTTCTACGTGAAGGCTTATCCCCAGCTGCACCCGGGTGATTATCCATCCCTTTATACCTATACGGATGGGATGGGGATGTTCCATTTCGGCCCGCTTTACCTGGACCTTGACGAGTCGTGGCTTTTCAGCGGGGAGGATCCCCTTTATGAAATTGACCATGTGGAGTATCATCTTCTTC
Source organism: Thermoplasmatales archaeon ex4484_6 (assembly GCA_002254385.1). GTDB lineage: Archaea > Thermoplasmatota > Penumbrarchaeia > Penumbrarchaeales > Penumbrarchaeaceae > Penumbrarchaeum. Next base: position 5,202 of record NJDO01000109.1, read on the forward strand.
CATCCGGACCCGTTACGACGGAGACGAGTCTGCCCCTATTCTTCGATCTTCCCGGTGCATCCATCATGTGGGTGGAGATCTACGTGAACGAGAGACAGGTTTGCAACAGCACCGTTTTCGGAAAAGTATACAAACTTTACAGCTACGATCCGGCATCGGGAGCACAGGCAAGCATCTTCGACACCTCCGATCCTTCCGTTGAAGTTGATACACAGACATTGGGTTCCGATGGGTTGTACACATTCACGGTTCCGGAGGGATCATACATCGTGAAGGTCTCACTATCCGGTTATATGACGGAGACGGCAACGGTGACCGTTGTGTGCGGGGAGGAGACGTATCACCCGTTCTACCTTCTTCCTTTCGTTATCGGTCCCTGGGATGATGTTCATATGAAGTTCGTTATGAACGATACGGGTGAGCCCCTTTCCGGGTATGATGTTGATATTTCCGGAATGGGACATTTCAAGACCGATGAGAACGGGATAATATCCTTCAGGATCCCGGGAAGATCCAATCTGACCATAAGCCTGAAATCATTCGTGGTCGTAATATCGACCGATGATGATGATGAGGAGCTTTCCGTCAATGATGACGGATCGTTCACCATTGAACCCGGAATGAACTATACGATGAAAGTCGTCAAATTCAGACCCGGTTCGGAACTCTCAAACACTGTGAAAAGTGCGGAGGGTACGAGTATTTCCACCCCGGGCCTGATCGGAATTGCCGCGCTCGCACTTCTTGTCGGAGCTGCTGGAGGATACTTCCTGAAGAGAAGATCCGATGATATGGGAGAGGAATAGGTAGAAAACATTCATCGGGATATCCAGCGGGAGAGATGAACTCGAATGGGTACACTCGCTGTTACGAGTGTTTTGCATGAAGGTTCGGCGCATTCGCCGGATCTTCACCCTTTTGATGTGTGTATCCATCCGATATTCGTCAATCTTTTTGTATGAAGATTCGGTGAAGTACACCGAATCTTCACTCTTTTGTTGTGAGCATCGATCAGCACAGGGTTGATGCTCATGAAGGTTTTTTTCATTATATGGGATTTTCAATATCCCTTACGCAAAGTGATCTTATGGGATATTGTGGTAAGTCCCTTCCGCCGATTGGAAAGAGAATCGGGACTTCCCCATCTATCAGCACCGGCCGATTTCTTAAATGATATCTTAATAATTGAAAGACATTCCAGGACGGGAATCGACCGAAGGTGTGACGATGAGATGCTGGATAACGACCGTGGGCCCTTCCCCCTTTGCGGTAATAAACACGCTGTGGGCGGCCGTTGAAAGGGACGGATGGCTGCCGGACAAGATACATATGGTATTCACGGAAGACACGTCCAGGCTGCTTCCCGGGATATCCCTCGTGATGGAGAGGATCTCCCTGGAATTCGGGGGAGATAAGCCGCAGATATACTGTCATTCGATCGATGAGATGGACCTCTCCGGGGTCCTTGGAACGTACACCGCCATAATCGGGAAGGAGAGGAAGGAAAGGACCGGTATCGCCATAGATATCACACCGGGCAGAAAGTACATGTCCGCATTCTCGTTGTATGCCGGACTGAAAGGGGGTTCGATAGACCGGATTTACTACATGCACATAATGGGGAGGAAGTACATGAACGTCCCCTATCCACTGATACCCTGCAATTACTGCAGGCTGGAGGACCTCGTGTCGATCGGGGGTGTGATCTGATGAAGGTTCCGAGGGAGCTCCTTGTGGCCCTTTTCAACATGGAGCTCAGGAAGGGCAGGACCCTCTTCGAAGTCAGAGAATACTGGAGGGATGACCGCCCCCTGTTCAGCGGGAGGTTCGACGGCGATCATGTTTCCCTGGATGTCATCGGGTACCGGGATTACTGTTCCATGTTCCCGAGGGACAATGACATACCCTCGTATCAGGAGCTCATCCAGAAGGTCCTTCATGCGAGCTGCATAATCGAGGAGGATCAGATATCCCCCTTCAGGGACAGGTTCAGGGAGATGATGACCGACGAGGAGCCCTACAGAAGGAACATCAGGTTCTACTACGATACCAATTCCCTGATGAACAACTACTTCCACATCTTCAGGGAGCTCATCCCGGATTTCACGAGGAAGGCAAATCACAATACCTCTCTCGGGGTCGTATCCGAACTGGAGGACCTCCTGGACAGGAGATCGAAGGGGAACCATTTCCAGGACCATTTCAGAAAGCTGTACGGTGATGATCACGAGATATTCTTCAACCAGCCGAACCTCACGGGGAGGTACGCAAGGCTGGCGTATTCGGAGATCGGGTATCTGAGGGACGATCTGCGCGTCAATCTTCTGACCGATGACGGTGTGGGGGACAGGAAGATACTCTCCGCTTTCGTCCACGATTCCCAGGATAACAACCTGGAGGGGATCATGGTCACCAACGATGCCACAATGGCGGAGAGGGCCAGCATGAGGATGGGTTCATGGCATGTCAGGTTCGATCTGAGCTCCCGGCTTCCGGAGAGGACGGGGATGGACCACTTCATAGAGGCGGTTTATCGGGCCGCGGTGATATACGGCAGGGTCCGGATAGGGGATGATATCATCATCGGCGGGGTGTACAGGGGCAAGGGCGTGGATGACTGGAACGGAAGGATCGTCGATATCGACTCGGCACATGACCGCGAGATCGAGAGGACCCGCCGCATCCTGAAGGACATCCCCGATGAGCTCCTCGGGACCGGTTACTATTCCTGAACCTTTCGCATCATTTCCGGCTCATTTCTGATCGGATCCGGTATGGTTGTACTGAAATGATGATCATTATTGGCATCCCCCCAGGGATCCATCGGAAGCTGCCGCGAGATGGTTCCGCATCGCGTAAGCACTTATTGGGAATCAGAGCGTTTCAAGGGCGGGAGGAGGAGAATCTTCCAACATTGCTCTTCCCTCTCGAAGGAGTTGAATATATGGGAAAGAAAGGAATCGTTATTGTGGCGGCAGCGGCGGCACTCATAGTGATGGCCCTTGTGATCGGAGGCATTATTGCGGCGGTGCTGTTGATCTCCCCATCCGGAAACAGCGGCGGAGGGAGCCCATAATATCAAATATACGTCCGCCCATGAAAGGATCATGGGGAGCGAGGTAGTGGA
>NJDO01000110.1 GCA_002254385.1 Thermoplasmatales archaeon ex4484_6
TATGATTGAAGGAGGTAACATCATCGATAACTGCTCCGGCCGAAAACTGGAATCCGAAAGCACCACTACCGCTGTTGAGGGTTGTGATGTTCCGGATGTAAATGGGATCCGTGTTTCCTATTATCACAACGCAGAAATAAAATGCATCGTAAACCTTGACATTGCTGACATGGTCCCCTCCCTTTCCGGCAAGATACAACCCCTGCCACCCCGCTTCCAGTTCAATATTCTTGAAAACCGACCCTTGACCGTAATGGATCAATGGTGTGTTGCCGTCATCCGTGTCTTTGATGGTCACATTCTGCATGTCCACTTTTCCGGTGGAGTTTATCTGGATGGTATGCCATTCCCCGAACGAGAACGAACATCTCACTTCGATCCTGTTCTGAGCCGTTCCGGCAAACGTCATGTTTCCATCAATGTACATGGAAGTTCCGGGTTCCATGTAAATGGTCACACCTGCCTGAACGGTGACGGTTACACCATCCACGATTGTGGCATTTCGCACCCTCACGTCGGCATTCCAAACCTCATCCGCCAGAATGGACCCGGTCTTCAGAGGCGGCCCCCGTGCGGGAGTGCCTTCATCCGCATTCGTTATCACCGGAAGGAAACCTACCAGCGTCATCATCAAAACGATCCCGGCAATCATGCTGCCTCTAACTTTCATGGTAATCCCCTAAAGGATGAGCTACAGATGCATCCCGCAATCCTATCAGGAAGGATATATTTCAATCTTTCCGAGAAATCTCATAATGGGAGCATATTCTGGGGCTGATATTCATGAGAATTTGGAAAAAAGATGGTTCCGTAAGGAGAAAACTGGATAAATGTCCTTCCACCCCGTCTTTGATTCGGATCTTTGTCAATAGACCATGCAGGATTGATTGTTTCAAACTCGAACAAAATCGTATATGCTCCGGTCGTTCGAGGTCCGATCCCTGCAGGTCATGCATTCGGGGGGGGGTCCGTTGAAGAAATGCATATTCCCCATATTACGACATTGCAGGAAGCTTAAATACAATGTTATGCGTTCCCACATCAGGGTTGGAAATTATGAAAAGGATATTGGTACCTGTAATGGGGTTGGCAGCTTTCATGCTTATAATCTCCGGAATGGCTTCCGGAGCTGAGATGGGATATTCCGATCCTACCGGTGATGTGGAGAACGATGGGATGGAAGCGGTGTATCTGCCGAATATTGACATCGAGAAGCTTGAAGTGGAAGAGACCTCCGAGCAGGTCACTATCAGAATGACCGTTTCCGGGAATATCAACTTGAATCCCGAAGGGCGGCTCTTCTACCATTATTATGTCAAACTGGATCACGATGGAGATGGTGTGACGGACACGGACATCGAATTGGATACGAGCTCGGCTTTCACTTACGCTTGTGATTACGACACCGAGATCTATCGATACATCGATGAATCGATGCTGGCGGGGAACGGGACCCACACACTCACGATAACGATCCCCAGAGAATGGCTTGGAAACGCCCCTGCGATAGTTGATGTTTTCGGAACCACGGAGGTGGGGGACTTCATGGATTACGCCGATGATTACATCAACAAGTATTTCGAAGGGGGAACTCCGATAGGTGACGGCTCCGGAGACGATGATACGGGGGATGACGACACCGGAGACGATGATACGGGGGATGACGACACCGGAGACGATGATACAGGGGACGATGACAAATCGGACAGCCCCGGATTCGAACTGGCGATCATCATTCCGGTTATCCTGTTCCTGGTTGTGCTCGCAGGTGTGTGGGGAAGGAAAAGGAACTGAACACCGTTCTTGAACTTAAAAAGATCCCACGTTGATCAATATGCCCTTGCTGGGGGCCTTCCCCCCTCTCGATAAATCGTAAATAACCCCAGGCCCATGTATGCAATGTCTGGGGGTTTCGGGAATGAGGAAGCTTATGACAGCCTGCGGTATTCTGTTGGCCTTGATGATGATATCTCCCGTTGGAAGCATTACGGCAGATACTGATCAGGGTTCCAGGGCAAGTTCGGGGCCGGATTTCATTGTAGCCGATATCTGGCAGGGGGCCGAGATGTGGATGATAGGATGCACCATTGAGAATCTGGGGGACACCTATCATGATTATATCTACGTGAATCTCTCGGTGAACGATCGCTACAACCAGTCATACAACATATTGTGGGTTGGGGGAAGTTCCCCCCAGAATGTGACGTTCGAAGCGGGGTATGATTACATCGACGGCCAGTTGAAGGTTCAGGTTACTGTGGAGCCCGTATCGGGTACGGACATCAATCTCTCCAACAATATTCGGGTCGAAACCTGGGATCTCATCGGCCCGGACCTTCTGGTGGAGAGCATATTCGTCCATCCCATCTCCATGAATCTTACAGCTGTAGTGGCGAACGAGGGCCTGGCCGATCTCCATGAACCTTTTCACATGACGCTGTTCATCAACGGGACATATCTCTACAATGTCATGTTCACGGACAGCCTTCCAAGAGGAGAGACGGCCTATATTCCTCTATCATATACCTGGAACGGTAAGAGCAGACTGAACTGCAGCGTATTTGTTGACGGCTGGAGCGAGGTCATCGAGACGAACGAATCCAACAACCATTATTACAGGATCCTGGAGAGCTGGCCAGATTTCAACTTTGTGAATCCCCCATCGATCTCCGAACTGAACCCTACGAATGCAACCCTCACATGGAACTGCTCGATACCTGCAAAATGGAGCGTACAGTGGTCAACCTATCCATGGATGGGGAGGATCCCCGAGGTACTTTCAAGGAGAAGGAACGGAACGATAAAATTCGCTTCATTGAGGGATCAAACCTACTACATCTACTATGTTGTGGGAGTGGACGATTACGGAAGGAGGCTGGAGGGGTCGGGATGGTTCGTTACCCCCCAGGGTCCGGGCGCCGAGGGGCCCACCGGATCATTCAACGAGAACGGTTCATGGTCGTTTTCACCATGGACGGAGCTTCCTCTGAATGCGTGGGATGATCGGGGGATCGAGAGTATAGAGGTCCTCCTTGATGGTTATCCTGTTGGCAATTTCTCACCCCTCGGAGCCAGATCCGTGGATGGCATCCCACTTGATCTCGGAGTTATTGCGGATGGCAATCATTCCATATCGTTCCTGGTGAAGGATGTGGAGGGCAATGAGAGGATGATTCACGGAAACATGACGTGGCAGAGACCCGATATGGGACAGTATCCGGCAATCGGATTCATGAACGAGTTCCGTCCCCTGTACGAAGGCCTCTCTCTTCTCTCCGCCTTGGTTGAAGATCCCGATGGGATACAGAGAGTTACCTGGTATGTGGACGGTGAGGTTGTATACGTTGACGAGCCCCCTGACGGTGCAACCACCTATTCCTCGAATTTCTTCTGGAACACGGAGCTGGTCGCCAATGGATATCATACGGTCATTGCCGAGGTCCTGTCCACCCTGGGGAAATCGTCATCGATCATCTCGGAGCTTCATGTGAACAATGAAGTGGAACAGGAAGAACCCGATCTGGAGATGGTGAGGCTCCCGCTGAGATCGGAGGGAACCGTTGTGAACGTATCCTTTTCGGTTAACAATCTGGGAAGCGATACAGCTGAAAGGATAGAGATAAGGGATAATATTGAAGGGTTCGTCCCGATCTCCGGTTTCATTGAGGCACATTCCATAGATGATGATGCCACGGTATGGACGGTGAAGATGGATGGAGGATCCATCGAACCTGGAGAGACGAGAACCATCTCCTTCGAATGTGTCCCCATGATGAACATGCATGACCGCAGAACGATCGGCTGGCCCATGCTTTTAACGGGATTTCCAAGGAGATTCTATACTACGAAATTGAGCTGGAGCATACCGGATAGTTCAACGACATACGTATCATACAAGATGCTTTCCGCTGCATATTTCGAGGATGGTTCGGACCTGGATGAAGGAACGATGTCCATCCTTTCCGATGCCAACTATCTTCTCGTCACGAATCCCGCCAGATTGTTCGATGTGATGGTACCCAGGGCGGATGCGGATACCCTGCTCATCAAGGGTACGACCCTCGCTTCCCTGAAGACCGGCGTGGTGGCATTTCTTGATCCGGATGATCCCTTCACATTGAGCTCCGGTGGAGTACGTTTCATCCTCAACAACATGGCCGATGATCTTCATCCACGATTCAGGACGAACGGGTATATTGCAATACTCGGGGAGAATTATGTGATACCGACCGGTATATACCCCGTCACGGGCAGTGACCAGGATTACACGAATCTCGAGGGAGGTGACCTGCCCAATATAATCGTGGGACGTTTCATAGGGGATTCCGTCTCCGAGATCATGCCCCAGCTGGATACAGCGATCGGCATGGCAAGGGGGGAGCTCGTGAACGATCCGACTGGGTCCGCACTGCTGCTTTCCGGTGGCTATAACGGGGAGGAAGCCTTCATGTCGAATACGGAGGACCTGAAGAGCTACATGGAACCGAAAATGGACAGCGTTACAACACATCACATTCACGAGCTGCTGAACCTTTCGACAATGGAACTGGACCTGCAGGTCTTCGACGGCTGGATGGCTGCGGGGGACCTTGACGGGGATGGAAAGGGGGAGATTGCGGTACTGGACCCTTTGAACACGTCCGTGCATATCATACATCCCGATACGGAAACCCGGGAGACGCACTCCATTTCGGGGGTGCTGAACGGAAGGATACTTGCAGCCCAGATTGATGAGGATCCCGAACTTGAAATGATCATACTCAGCGGAATCGGCTCGGGAACGCAGCCCGTGGGATCGATGAAGGTCTATGACCAGCCCTTCACACTGCTGTGGACAAGGCAGATAATTTACGGAGTCGGTTCCGAAGCATGTGTTCTCGATTTTGACGGTGACGGTCTCGATGAGGTGGCCGTTACCGAGCCGGATACGGATGAGGTACATATTCTGAGCAGAACGGGTCAGCTGCTGGAAACGATCAATCTCGGTAATATCCGTACATTCGCAAGGATCGGGTTTGCCGACATGGATGGAGATGGATACGGAGATTTCATAATCTGTGACAGCCAGAGGGTACTTGGTTATGCCGGACCGGATTGGACCAGTTTCTATCTCCTTCCGAACTGGGACGGCTTCCCTTCAACATCCGGTTTCACCGCCGGGGATATCGGATCGGATGGTGGTGGAAGGTTCGTCATTATTCATCCCGACAGTGCCGGTTCCACGATCTCATCCTACTGCTACAGGTATTCGGAGGAACACGGATGGGAAACATATTACGGAGCCGTTTCCCTCATGACCTTTGCAGTTCCGCCCGTTGCCCTCACACACGCGGAGATGATGGGGGACGGGGGGCCTCCGGAGCTTGTGTTGATTTCCAACGGACTGCTTAGGATAATCGACCTTGAAAGGATCCCGGACCGGTTCCGCGACCTCATCTCTCCAGAGATGCCGGGTAAGGATATTATCTTCTACAGGGATCACGGTTCGGAGACCGAATGGATCTCGGTGATCAACTCGAGCAGCATGGCGAATATCTCCTTCGATTCATCGATCCACAGACCCGTGATATTCGGGTCAGCCTGCAGTACCGGGAATTTCGTGGAGACCGATGACAGCTTCGCCGAAGCATGCATGAAGGCCGGGGCAGGTGTGTATATTGGTGCGACCATTCCTTCCTACCGGAACCTTAACAACTTTGCCAGCAGAATGATCAAGGATTTCGTGAATGGGACCCCCATCGGCTTGGCTTTCAGGGAAGTGGAACGCTCGCTGATAGATCGGGGGTCAAGATGCTGGGCAGACAAATACAACCTGTATGGGGATCCGGCTTTCGGGACGGACGGTCGTCCGGTGACACTGTCCAGGGTCAATACGCTGAAGTTGTTCCATATGACACGTTCGCAGGGGTCAATAGAATTGAACGTTGCCGAACCGGAGTTCAGGGAGACAGGGGAAGGTCTGCAGGCCGTCCTTGAAGGGGAAGCGTACACGGGATCGGGGAACACTCCGTACATCCCTTATGTCAGCTTCGATGTGGATCTCGGATCCGACAGGGTCATATCCAATATCTCGGTGTCGATGCTGTCGAACTGGACCTATTATGAGGGTCTCTTCCTGGGAACCGGAAACATTTCGGCCACGGACGGAACTGGAAGGGCTCCGGACGAGGGATTGCCCGATTCCTATCTGTCCTGGATCCCGGAGGAGCTTTTCGACTGGAGGAGGTCCGAGCTTCCGAACGGGAATGCATCGATCACGTTGCGGCTCTTCCCGTTCCAGTATGACACGGTCTCGGGGATCGGGAGGTTCTGCGGAAGATGGAGCCTCGGTATCGGGACGGT
>NJDO01000033.1 GCA_002254385.1 Thermoplasmatales archaeon ex4484_6
AGGATGGTTTGAAATATCTCCACTCCCTGTGAGTGGATATGAAGGAACTGACAGTCAAGAGGAGGTCCAGGCTCAGGTCCAAGGATGCAAGAAGGATACGGGAATGGATGGAGGATGAGTGGGGTATTTCCATGGACCCGGGAACCGACATGGAGGTGGGGGCCCTTGACGGAAAGCGGTCCTATATAATCAACGGGAGGATAGTGGGGATCGAGGAGAAGGGCGGCCTTCTCCTCACACTTCACGGCATAATGGACCTCAATCCGACGAGGAAACATGTGACGGTGGACATGGGAGCCGTGAGCTTCCTTGCAAATGGAGCCGATGTCATGGCGCCAGGGGTTGTGGATGCGGACCTTGCAATAGAGAAGGGGGACATCGTGTACGTCCGTGATGAGAAAAACGGCAGACCTCTTTGCGTCGGAAGGGCCCTGATGGATGGGCCCGTGATGGTCAGAGCCACGGAGGGGAAGGCCGTGAAAACGCTCCATCATGTTTCGGATGAGATATGGAACGCCTCCCTCTGACCGATATCTTAATGGACAAGCGAGCGATACACCTCGGGAGTGTTCCCTCAACTCCCGAAGGAGGAAAACAGATGTCGGCCCCCCACTTTGAAAGTCTCTTTTCCACAAGAGCGAACAGGATGAAGGTCTCCGTAATAAGGGAGCTCCTGAAATTGACCCAGAAACCCGAAGTGATATCCTTTGCAGGCGGTCTTCCCAACCCACTTGCTTTCCCTGTCGAGAAGATCCAGGAGATAGTCAACGATCTTCTCCGGGACCAGCCCCAGACGATACTTCAATACGGTTCCACCGAAGGCGTCCCGGATCTGAGGGAGGAGATTGCCAAGCGGCTCAAGTCGAGATGGGATATTGACGGAGACGCGGAGAACATACTGATAACTGTCGGTTCCCAGCAGGGGCTTGACCTGCTGGGCAGGCTGTTCATAGGTTCCACATCCACCATCATCATGGAGGCCCCGACATATCTCGGAGCCCTCAACGCCTTCAACGTCTACGATCCCAATATTGTCTCCATTCCGCTGGATGACAAGGGACTGATGGTGGACAGGCTCGAGGAGTATCTGGGAACGATGCAGAAGCACTCCATAAATCTCAAGTTCCTGTACACTGTCCCCACGTTCCACAACCCCGCAGGGGTATGCATGTCATATTCCAGAAGGAAGAAGCTGATAGACCTGTCCCATGAGTATGATTTCATGGTGGTTGAGGACGATCCCTACGGTGAACTGAGGTACGAGGGGGAAAAGGTCCCGACCCTGGCCTCCCTCGACGATGAGGAAAGGGTCATTTACCTTGGAACTTTCTCCAAAACGCTTGTACCCGGGTTCAGGATCGCATGGACATACGGTCCGAAGCCGGTCATAGACAAGATGGTTGTCGCGAAACAGGCGGTGGACCTCTGCACCCCCCCCTTCACCCAGCATGTGGCCAAGGAGTACCTGAGGAGGGGCTATATCGATGAGCATTTGAAGCACATCATAGACCTTTACGGAAGAAAGCAGAGGATAATGAGGGACGCCATGAACGAGTACATGCCCAAGGAGTACATCAAATGGCCGGTTCCCGAAGGGGGAATGTTCCTGTGGGCAACACTTCACGAGAACATAAACACGACGGAAATGTTCCATGATGCCATAGCCGAGAACGTAGCCTATGTGATCGGAAGCGCCTTCTTTGCCGATGGGTCCGGTTCCAACTGCATGCGGTTGAACTTCACACATGCGGACGATGACAAGATACTGGAGGGAGTGAAAAGGCTCTCGGGCGTGGTCGAGAGATGGGGGAGGGAAAAGGTGGATGCAGCTTCGGGACCTGGGGAGAAAGAGGTCATAACCGGTGTTTGAAAGATCCACCGTCCGCTGCAGTCTCCCGCGGGTGGCCGGGAGGGAATTCTTCACTTCCGGGGCTTCCATCCTCGGGCCCGACAATTTATTATAAATCCATCGACAATCAACAAACGGGTTTCATAGAGATAATAGGGGGTGTTTGATTTTGCCAAAAAAGGACAAGAAAGATAAAGTTATAGAAGAAGAAGCGGAAGAAGAAGAGGCTCCGAAGGAAGCTCCGGCTCCGCCGGATACCGAAGAGGAAACGGAAGGTGAAGAGGAGGAGGGGGAGGAAGAAAACGAAGAGGAGGAAGAAGAAGGCGAGGAGGAAACGGAGGCTGAAGAAGAAGATGAAGAGGACGAAGATGCGGATGATGATCTGGAAGAAGATGATAAGAAGGAGAAAGGCAAGAAAAAAAATGATCTGGACAAGATGATCTCCGACATGAATGCAGACAAATTCGCGAAGTTCTCTGCCATCGCCGGTGGTGTTGGGATAGCGATCCTTCTTTTCGGAATGGCCCTTGATATTCTTAAGTGGATTCTTCCTTTTGGTGGGTTCATAATCACATGTTTCACCTGTTTGATATGGCCAGTGTTCTTTATCGGGTTCCTGGGAGCTGTCCTGGGTATAGTTCTCGGCATAGTTGCCCTCGTGAAGGGAACCGAAGAGAAGAAGATGATGGCCTTCCTTGGAATAGGTCTTGGGGCAGGTTATTTTTTCCTTGTTATTGCATGGGCAATCATATCCATTTTCGCCCCCTGGTGAATCGAACTTGTGCCGCCAGTATCGGAGAAAGGGCAGAGCGCCTTTCTTGGGACTCGAAAGTATTTGCTAAAAGAATCGACCATAATCTATCGGGTAATTCCACCCATCTTCGGGAAGTTCACAGGGGTCTCTCTCATCGACCTGCCTTGTTCCAGGAGCCGCTCCCCAATCAAAAATATTTATAATACCGCCCCTTTTATGGCACACGAACAAGGAGTGTCGAGAAAATGTCCTGGACCATGCAGCAGGTGAGGGAGCTCAAGGTCAACAGATACCTGGTGATCGATGACGAGCCGTGCAAGATCATTGAACTTACAACATCCAAACCGGGGAAGCATGGTGAGGCGAAGGCAAGGATCGTTGCCATCGGAATCTTCACGGGGAACAAGAGATCGATGGTGGCCCCTGTGACCCACAAGGTGCAGGTCCCCATCATCGAGAAGAGAATAGCACAGGTCGTCTCCATACAGGGGACCGAGGCACAGCTCATGGATATGGAATCATACGAGATGTTCAATATCGAGATCCCCGAGGAGTTCAGGGACAAGATAGAGGCAGGCCAGGAGGTCTCCTACCAGGATGCGCTGGGCAGGAGACAGATAACGAGGGTCTGAGGGAGATTGGGTCCCATGACGGACAGGGACCTGGACCTCAGGGAGCCGGAACGGGTCTTTGCAGATTGCGGGAATGATTTCAAGAGGGCAAAGTACGTCATGTACGGTGTCCCCTTCGACGCCACATCCTCATACCGTTCCGGTGCGGCCCTGGGTCCCGAATACATTCGGGAGGAGTCATACAACTTCGAGACCTACCTCATGGACCTTGATGTGGATCTGCAGGATATCGGCATGGTGGATATCGGTGACATCATCCTGGAGAACACGGTCGAAGGCCAGGAAAGGATGATAGCTGACACGAGAACCGTATCCGGTTTCATTCTCGAACAGGGGAAGTTCCCGATATTGATGGGAGGTGAACATTCCCCGACGGAGGGCGCGGTGGATGGATTCATGGAGCTTTTCATGAAAAAGGGAGGGCTGGTCGTCATAGTGGACGCGCACCTTGATTTCAGGAGGGAATACCTGGGCAATCCCCATTCCCACGCATGTGTGGCAAGGAGGATCTTCGAGAAATGGGGGCCTGATTCCCTGGTGATCGTCGGAACGAGGTCCGGATGCAGGGAGGAGGTGGAGGATGCGGACAGGATGGGATTGAACCATGTCACCTCGAAACAGGTCATGCAGGGTTCCATGCACCGTGTGGTCGAGGCATGGGACAGTGCCCTGTCCATCAAGGATAGACCGATCTATCTAAGCATAGACGTGGATGGCATGGATCCATCATATGCACCCGGAACGGGGACACCCGAACCGTGGGGGCTGACATCATGGGATGTGCTGCATCTCATCCAGGAGCTCAGACACAATATCATGGCCATGGATATCACGGAGGTTTGCCCCGATGCCGAGGACAAGGTGACCCCTTCACTTGCCGCAAAGCTCATCAGGCAGATGATAGGATTGAAGGAGATGGTGGACAGGAACCCCACCTGGCTCGACAAGATATAGTATCTTCGCTCATCTCCCCCGCATTCCCCTTATTATCTCCTTGAGGAATTCCATGAAGCGATGGGAGTTGATTATGAGAGGGAGCTCAAGAAGCTCCTCGAGGGGGACATGGCCCAGCTTGCCAGGATGAAGAAGACCTGTGATGCACATGAATGTGCCGGTTTCGAGGTGATGGAATCATTCCCCTTCATGGTCATCAGGGGTGCGGGCTCTTTCGGAACGGATCTGGTGGCCCTCAGGGGTGAACTCTCGTTCCCGATAGAGGTGAAGTCATCCATTCACCCCAAGATCTATCTCAGCCAGCCCCGATTGAAGGAACAGCTGGAAATGTTCCTTGAAGATTGCATAAGGGCAAATACGTTCCCCATCTACGCTTTCAGGCTCAAGGGTCGGAAGGGAGATCCGTGGCGGGTATTCACCATAGAACTGGAGGGGCTCAGATATTTCTCCAGGATACTCAACCGCAAGATCCCGTCGCTGCGGGAGACACCCGGAGGCAACTATGTCATGGAATGGAGCCAGGGAATGCCTCTTTCTGACCTGCTGAGGGAGATAGGAAGGATCTGCAGCTCCGTAGGATGACGGATATGAATTGACCAATGGGTTTATTATTCATGACCCGGAATATGACCCCCCGTTTCGCAGGAGTGATACCATGAGAACCCTATGGATGAATGTTCCCGTCATTCTTCTGCTGCTTCTATCTTCCGGCATGCTCGCGGCAGGTACGGATGACCATCGGACATCTTCGGGGCCGGTCCCGTCAACATGGACCCGCAGCGGGACAAATATCACGGGACTCTACGGCGGCATCATCACGTACGAGGATACCGCCCTGATTGTGAACGACAACTCGGAGATATCGAGGGAGATAGGCACCTACTTCGCCATGAGAAGGGGGCTGCCCGTTGAGAATATCATCAACATCACCGCTCCCACCACGGAGATCATCGATTTCGACCAGTTCGATGATATGATGGCCCAGATCAAGGAGAACCTTTCGGAGAGGGGTCTCACGGACAGGATCAACTATCTGGTCACGACAAAGGGAGTGCCCCTGAAGATCACCTCGGGCTACACGAACATGAACGACCAGAGATACTACAGCAGCGCCTCGGTGGATTCCGAGCTCATGCTGATGGATTCCGAATACGAGGGCGCCATTCACGGAAGGTGGTGGATACCCAATCCCTATTTCAAGGAAGATACCGACTCGCTAGACCCCTTTTCCAGGGAAGAATACGGTATCAGGCTTGTTACCCGACTTACGGGCTATACACTTGAAGAGGCAAAAAGGCTCGTGGACCTTGCGGAACCTTCCCTCGGGGTCAGGGGGGTCGCCTATCTGGACATGGACCCCTCAAAGGGGATATCCAGCGGCGGCTACGGTGTGGGAAACCTGTGGATGACCAACGCGGACTCCTGGCTCAGGGAGAACGGATGGCCATCGCATCTCGACAGCAACAGCACGTTCATGACGGATCTGGAGAATGTTTCGGCCTATTTCTCATGGGGCTCGAACGATGCGAGATGGGCCGTTGAGCATGTGACCAACGGGGGCTTCGAGACGGGGACGGGGACGATACCGAGCAGCTGGACCGTATCGGTTGATAACGGATCCGTTGAAAGGACCTCTTCCCAAGCAAGATCCGGTTCATGGTCGCTGATGATGAACGGCAGCTCCTCCGGCATCCAATCCGCATACCAGGATATCGACCTGACCTTCGAGGACCACAGGTACTACATCGAGGGGACCGCCCTGCTCCAGGGGGTGTCTGGAAGGGCAAGGATGTACGTGAAAGGTTATGACCGGTCCGGAAACAGGGTTCTTTTCCACGAGCTGTTCAACATGACCGGGACACGCAGCTGGAGAACAGCGCAGGACCCCATAGAGAACGTTTCGGGTCTTTCCAGGCTGAGGTTCGCGGTTGACCTGACTGGTGAGGGGATCGTCTACTTTGATAATATGAGGGTGAGGGTCATCAGACCCCATAACAAATGGCTCCCCGGTTCCATCGCGGAAACTATAGTATCCACGGGTGGGAGATCCCAGAATTACGGGACCTGGTACGGGCAGTCCCTCATAGCCGACCTGATACGGGACGGGGTAACGGGAGTGAAGGGGTATGCGTGGGAGCCTTTCATCAGCGCGATCTCGCATGCGGACATACTGTTCCCGGCTTACTACAGCGGATACAGCCTGGCGGAATCCTACTGGATGGGATCCGAGCTCGGGTCATGGATGGGGTATGTAGTGGGAGACCCCAAATGCACACCCTACCTCGACGAGAGACCCGATATGGGTTTCTCCGACACTCCCCAACCCGTCAGGGCCTTGGTTGATGAGAACGGAATCCCCCATCTTTCCATGTCCCTTCACAATAAAGGGAGGGGTGATGTTGTCGACGGACTGGTGGAACTGTTCGTGGACAACACATCGGTATGGAAAGAACGCGTCTCCATCTCTGCAGGTGGGGATCTCGTCATCAACATCTCCTCCGTGGATGAGCCCCTGATAGGGCATCACATGTTCCGTGTTGTCCTGAACGGTGACAGGTCCATATGGGAGTATGACTTCAAGAACAATCAGTGGGAAGGAGAGCTGACGGTCAACTCGATACCGACTCTGGATATATCCCTGGAAGATTTCAATGCTGTCCGCACCGTTCCATTTGACTTTTGGGCCACGGTTTCGGATGATGATGGGGATGTGGAATATGAAAACCTCGACGTGATGATCACGGGACCCCTTGCGAAAGTGTACGAACCGCAGCTCGTGAACACTACCGTGGACGGGGTATCGAAATCGTTCATGCTCCGGTTCGTACCTCCATGGAACGCTTCCATCGGTTACTATTCCGTTGAAGGGAGATACGTTGACCCGATGGGTTCCTTTTCCGAACAGCTCCTTTACAGCAGGTTCAAGGTATTGAACCATGAACCATCCATCAACGGGACTCTGGGGCTGCCCGATGAGGGTAATGGCATCCCCAGGGGCGGGACGTTCCTCCTGAACGTCAGCTGGAGCGACCCGGATTCGCAGGAAGGCAGCATCATCCCCACTGCCCATGCGGAGAGAGCTCTCGGTGGAAGGATAGACCCCGTCAATTTCACGATGACCGGATCCGGTCAGGGTTCCTTCCTTTTCGAGCTGCCGGTGAACGAGGCTTCCGGCGAATGGGGTCTTGTCACGACCATCACTGACAGGGACGGGGGAACAGCATCGTGGTCGGCGGAGATAATGACCTTCAACATTCCACCCTCCATTGTCCTGGTGGACAGCGGACCGCGGAACATCACGAGACTTCAGGAAACGCATTTCACCATCCGCTATCTCGACCCGGAAGGGTCCAGCGCAAAGGATGCAAGGATAGCTGTGTTCGGTCCCGCAGAGGGTGACGGGACCACCATCTTCGAAAAGGAAATGACCCTGCAGAGCGGCAGGGAGGAGACCTTCACCATATCCGGGGCATCACTGGCTCTCGGAACGTATTCCCTTACCACCACGGTCGAGGATGACGAGAGGGCGGGCGCCACCCTGCGGGTCGATGAACTCTTTCACGTTTCCGGCACCCCGCCGATAATTGGGGAGCCCGTCATTTCATATGAGGAAGGAGACGGACCTCCCGGTGGGAGCTTCACGAGGGGGGCATCCATTTCGGTGATGATCCCGGTGTCGGACCCTGACGAGTCCGTTATGCCCCCTGCCGTTGCCGCGGTCCTATCGGACCCGGGCGATAACGAGAGGGAAATCTATCTCAAGAACCAGGGAAGCGGAGCATATGCCGCCCGTATTTCCACAGATGGGACCTGGGAGGTGGGGATATACTCGCTGCGGGTGACCGCAGTGGACCAGGACGGTTTCTCGGCATTGCTCGAGGTCGGGAACCTTTTCTCTCTCGATGCCGACTACCCCATCTTCGACGAGGGTAGTGTCACGGTTCACCCCAACCTCACAACCGAGGCAGAAATATACATCGCCGTATTCCCCGCATCCTCCAGACCGGTCTCGGTAACCCTGATCCTGTTGGACGGGAACGATTCCGTGGTGGGCGAGATGGAACTCCATGAGGGTGCGGGTTTCGGACTCTGGGAAGGGAATGGGATCGCTTCCGGCCTGCCCCTGCGAGGGGCGCTTCATGTCATCGACGATCTGGGACGGGAGATATGGATGAACGAGACGCTGGATTTCCAGTACCCGTCACCCGGGGGTGATGTGGGGCCGTCATCTCTCTCCCCGGATGATACCGGACCGGACCTGCTTGTGTTCTTCCTCGTACTGGGGATACTGCTCCTTTCCGGCCTGGTCGCTGTAATCTCGATAATAGCATACCGGTCCTCCCGGGAAAGGAGGATGATGGCGGCACCTCCGCCATCCGCCCTCCCCCTCCTTCATGAATCCTCCCGGCAGACCCTCCCGGGATCGAGCGGGGCCTCTCTGCCTCCCGCAGGTTCGGGAGCCGGAACGGAAGCGAAAGGAGCACCGGCACCATTGCCACCCGGCCAGCAGCTGGAGGAGGGAGGTTCATACCATCGACCCATCGAGGGAGCGGGCGAACCGGTACCCCCGGCCCGGGAGATCGAGGTCGCAGGGGATGATGAGAGTGTATCGGCACCACTGGAGGATGGTGGAACCGCAAGCGAGGCGGGATCACAGGCCTCCCCCGTCCCTGCCGGGAACAGCCTCCAGGAGGATGCGATCACCGCTCCGGGGGGAGACGGGAGAACATTGGAGAAGGTTTAATTACAAGTAAGATGTGGCTCCCGATGAGATGTTCGTCATACCCACCATAATGACCGCCGAGGAGCTCCTGCGTAAGGCTTTCAGGAGAGCCTCGAAGGTGCAGATAAGGGACCCGGATTACAGGTTCAGGATGCAGAAGCTGAACAAGGCAAAGGTGGATTCCTTTGCCTCTGTGATAGACACGGCCCTTGAAAGATATGTCAGGGCATTCCCCTCTTTCGACAATCTGCCCCCTTTCTACATCGCACTGATAGACCTCCTCGAACCTATAGATGATATCAAGAGAATGCTGGGAAGGCTCGAGGGCGCCAGGAAGCAGGTCCTGTCCATACAGGCAAAGACTGTCAGGCAGATCAACAGAACCGCCAAACCGGCCTACATGGACCTCAAGAGGAACGAGGCGTTCGGAAGGATATCCTCAATGATAAAGGAGCTGGATGAGGATCTCAAACACCTGAACGTTGTCAGGGAGAAACTGAAACAGCTCCCTTCCATACCCACGAGCCACCCAACCATTGTCGTGGCCGGATACCCCAGCGTGGGAAAATCGCAGCTTGTCAAGATGATGTCCACGGCGGATCCGAAGGTGGCATCATACCCCTTCACAACCCAGGAGCTGACCGTCGGTTATTTCGAGGAGAATCGGACCAGATACCAGATTGTGGATACACCCGGTCTCCTGGACAGACCTTTCGAGAAGAGGAACAACGTCGAGAAACAGGCGATACTTGCCCTCACACTCCTTTCCAATACCTGCATCTTCATGGTGGATCCCACAGGGCACTGCGGTTATACTATCGAGCCCCAGCTGGAGCTCATGGAGAGCATCGCGGATTCGGTACCGGAGATGGACCTGATACTGGTCATCAACAAATCGGACATGGAGCTTCCCGAAGGCGTGGACAAGGACAGCATCCGCAGGGCGGCGGAAAAACTCGGTGACCGCATCGTCCGAACGGTCGAGGTCTCCGCAGCCTCCGGGGAGGGATTGGAGGAACTGAGGGAAGTTGTGATGAAGACATTGATAATGCACGAGGAGAAGCCCTGGGAGAACTTCGGCTGAAAGTCCCGGACGATCACTGTCCCCCGAGCAGTTCCTCTATCTCCAGATTCTCCTCAAGGTAGTTGATGATCCTTCTCAGCATCTCGCCGGAGATCTCGCCCTTGATCCTGATATCGATATCGTGGCCAAGTTTGGTGTGTATGCGGTCCACCTTTATCCTTGCGGACAGGTCGCCATCCTCATGTTCGAGGATCTCCGCCCTTGCCTCCTCCACCGAGGGGGATACGCTCCCAAGCTCCTTGATGTTCTTCAGGACCTTCCTCAGGTCGAAATCCAGTTCGGGATTCTCGTAAACCTTGATCCCGTCGACCTCCACGCTGGCAAGGTTGCGGAAGCGTGCCTTTGCGAAGGCTCTCAGGACCTTCTCCAGGGTATCGAGAACATCCAGGTCCGCCTCCCTCGCATCCAGACCTATCAGGTGAATGAATTCCATGAGGGGGCCTTTTCTGCCTTCCAGGTGCTTCACATCGAGGTCTATCTTCAGATGGGGGTCGGAAACACCCTTGACTATGAACTTCTCCCCCTCCTCCCTCCTGCCCTCGTGTATTATTTCCATTTCGGGAATGGGAAAGATACCGATGAACTGACCCTCGAGCCTTGCCGAATGTCTCTTGGAGCTTCCGTTCAGGACCTTCAGGTCCTTCTCCATGCCGTAGGGTTCCTTGGTGGACATGGATCCGTGATGCATCTCCGCATATTAATCTGAATCCATTGCTCCATATCAAATGAGTGAAAAAAGAAATACTTGAAATGACATGATAAGGCCGGTCGGATCATGGCACAAATAGCTGACAGCATCCATATAATAATCCTGACGGTGATGTTCATCATCGTGCTGATATACAGCACGGTGGTCATAGTGAGGATGCTGCGAAGGAAGCTGAGGATCCGTGATGCTTCCAGGGAGATATCCCTTCTGAAGATGGACCTTCTATCGAAGCAGGCCCATCTGCAGAACCTGATAGAGGATTCCGTGGAATGGACCCAGTCCGACCTGAGGGAATATGACGAGACCCTGGACGATACACGTATACTGAAGGGAAAACTGGACAAGGGAATGACCGTCGCGGATGCCAGGACAAAGAAGCTGGAACTCATGAACGAGACAGTGGACCTTTTCGAGACCCTGCAGAAGATCCGTTCATTCGAGAACAGGCTTGAGGACGCCCCCGAGGGAAGGAGGAGGACCTGATGTCCGCCGGAAGCAGAAGGGAGAGGAAGAAGAAAAAGGAGATGATCGAGGTCTCGGGCCCCACGGCCCAGGCCGTGAGGGAGTTCACCTATGCCCACAGGGATGGGCACAGGAGGGAGGACCTTGAAGCCCTCAGATTGTACATCCGCGATCTTTACGGGGAGAGCATATCCGTAGAGGGATTGAACGCTCTCGTGGAGCAGGCGCGCATCGAGTTCAAGGCGCGTGCGGTGAACGAGGACATGGAGTCCATACTGTTCTCTCCGGACAGGCCGGTTCCGAAATTCAAGCTGGGCTCCGCTTTCTGCAGCAAATGCTCGAGGTTCAAGAATTACAAGAAGGAGTGCCCGTTCTGCGGGTATCATGAAATCACGGTGTGAGGTGAGGACAGCTGTTCCCGGACATATCAACATGGGCGGCCGCCAATGGAGCGGGTCAGACTCTGCAGGACAACCTGATGCTGATCATATTCTCCACGGGAGTGGCTGTATTTATCATAGCGCTTTTCACCATACTCGATCAGTGGTCGAGACTGAGCACCAGGAGCAAGCTTGACGAGCTGGATGCCAAGCTCCAGAAGCTGAAAAGATATGCCCAGTACCAGAAGAGAAAGGCTCTGAGGGACTCCATAGCGATGCTCAAACCGAAGGAGAGGGAACATCTGTACTCCCTCTGGGAGGACAATGCCGTCGTGTCCCGGAAGACCCTGTTCCGCCTCAATGAACTGGAGGACCGTCTGAGAAGGTCAGAGAGGGGAGCCGAGCTCAGATGGGCGGAGGCGCGGATACGGGAGATCCGGGATGCCGAGATGAAACTGTTTCCCGAGGCATTCACCGAGAACGGTTCCGGGCGCAGGAAGAGGAGGAAATGATCATGATGTCCTCCAGGAGGGAGCCGCTGTTCTCGAAGGTCAGAAGGAACATCAAACCCGTGAGGAAGCAGGGTGACCCGCCCGAGGAGGATATAGAGGCCATGGAGGGTTATGTCTGCGATCTCTGCCTGGCATCCGTTAAGAGGGCCGAAATAGTACAGTGCCCGTTCTGCGGAAGGTGGGTCTGCAGGAAGGCCTGCTACAGTGATGAGGAGATGAGCTGCATCTCCTGTGCAGGTGTCATCAAGCTCATGAGGGAATCCACGGTCCTCGAGGATCTGAGACCCGACGGGAAGAGAAAAGGCAGGAAAGGGGAAGGGAAGGGGGATCAGGGCAGCGGTCCCTGAAATGGGCCCCCTGTACCGATTTATACGGCTGCGCCGGAAATCTTAAATCATCTTCTGCCTGAAAGTGGAACATGGATGCAAAGAGAGCCTTCATCATCGGTATCGCAGCGACGTTTCTTCTATCCCTTGCAGCCTCATCTCTCGCGGTGTACGTCATGATCGAGGGGGACCCTTTCGGTGGTGGAGGGGATGTCGGCAGCGGTGCGATCCCCGACAAGGATCCGCAGTCCGAATCCACCGGTGTGCCAGCATCCGCTGACGGGGGACTCCCCGGATATGTCCTGCCCGTGTCGATCCTCGGTCTCCTGTCGGCGATGGCATTCCTTCTACTCTCGGGGAGGGTGTACATGAGGTCCAACAAGGGGGAGAACATTGTGAGAATGGACCTTCTCGACCTGATAACCGTGAACCCCGGGATCAACCTGACATCCA
The DNA here is from genome assembly GCA_002254385.1 of Thermoplasmatales archaeon ex4484_6. Lineage (GTDB taxonomy): Archaea > Thermoplasmatota > Penumbrarchaeia > Penumbrarchaeales > Penumbrarchaeaceae > Penumbrarchaeum. The sequence goes on from NJDO01000033.1 coordinate 12,839, forward strand.
TAAGAAAGGAACTTGAGCTCTCGCAGGGAGCCGTTTCATATCACATAATGAAGCTGGAAAAGAGCGGAAAGATATTCTCCGACAAGGGATCGAAGGAGAGAAGATACTATCCCTCGTCCATGGGCTACACGAATGCAATGAAGATGGCCAGACGTGACGAGATGGAATCCATACTCTCCAACGAAACATCCGCACGGATCGTGGAGCTTCTGAGGGAGGGTTCGAAGAGCCAGAACGAACTCGTCAAGACCCTTGGCATCTCCCCCTCGACCGTGCACTGGCACATGGAAAGGATGAGGAGTGCCTCGATGGTGAGAAAGGAGCAGAGAGGGAGGTCCGTTTACTACGAACTGTTGGACCTCTCCGACCTCAATACCTGAATATCAATCATAAAAGTTTTTAATGGAAGAAACCCTAACAATCTGCGGTGAGTAGTTATTGACCGTCATCGTGCAGAACCCACTGGATGTTATCATAGCTCTTGAGACCGAGGACGAGATGACCGGTGAGGAGATTTTTGCCCTTGCGGATGCACTTGACGGATACGAGATCGAGAAGGAGGTTGAGGACAAGCTGGTGGTGGATATAGTCGAGATCTCTTCGGCAGGGGTGTTTGCAGTGCACATCATCCCCAAGCAGATGCTGACATACAAGGACCTCATTTTCTTCATCAACGACATGGTGTCCACATCGCTGAAGCGAGAGGATCTTCCCTTCGAGAAATTCAATGTGAAGAAGGTTCTTTTCAGGACCACGGAACCGGGAAAGCCGTCCGAGACGACCGATGACCTCTCCGATATAAAGGAGAAGGTGGCCCGGATGTGGAAGGGATTCAAGAAGGATTCCATGCGATCCTACGCATAGGGCCGGGGTGCTTCCGATGGAGGAGGAATGGTCCTATCGTCTGGATATCATCGACGGACCCACGAGATGCGGCCAGCTGGAGAAGGGGGATGCCAGGGTGCATCTTCCGTTCCTGCTGGACCTGAGCAGGGGAGAGGTCCTTCATCCCTCACCGGGGAACGCAAAGGTGGAGTTGAGATTCACCAGGAACGGGGATGGGGAAAATGATCTTTCCGGGAAAGTGAAGCAGCGTCTCGACAGGATCGATGCCGGGGGTCTGTCCCCCGGAGTTGGAGCGATGGAGAACGAACTGTTCCTGGAGGTGGACGGTTCAAGAGGGAGGATCCCCCTCATCTCCGAGAGACTCTCTTCCATGCTTCTGGACGATCCAAGGGAGCTTTCCAGGATCATCATGTCATTGAGGGAGAAGGCCCCGGCTCATCCTCCAATATTCATCCCCGGAGCCGGTGGGAGTCCGGATATGGAGGTCCTTCTTTACCTGGGGGTGGAGGTCTTCGACACTTCCAGGGCACTGCTGGATGCCGCTTCCGGGACCTATTACCTTCAGAACGGGGAGCTGAATACAAGGGAGCTGGAGAGGATCGGCGGACCCTCCGTGCTATGTTCATGCAGTATCTGCAGGACCGGTGCGGAGATGGATCCCGGCCGTTTGTCCGAGCACAACATAGGCATGCTCCGGAGAAGATTGTCCCTTGCATACCTGAAGTTGAAGGAGGGCAGGCTCAGGGAGCATGTCATGGGGCTCCTGTCAGGACATCCGGAATGGGTGTCCGCTGTCAGGTTTGTGGAAGGTGGAACGGCATGGGATGTTCTTCCGTGGTCCAGGAGCTTCAGGAAGGTCGGGAAGGCCGCCGTCACCTACCGCGATGACCTTTCCAATCCCGATTTCCGTCTTTTCCGCCACAGGGTCAGGACCAACTTCACACCTCTGGAGCACAGGAAGCTGCTGCTGCTTCTACCATGCTCCGCAAGGAAACCCTATTCCCTTTCAAGGACCCACAGAACGATAGCCTCCGGCCTTCATCGACTCAAAAGCTGGAAGTCAGTATGCCAGAGACTGGTCGTTACCTCCCCCCTCGGGGCTGTTCCGATGGAGCTGGAGACGTCATACCCCGCCGCGCACTACGATATTCCGGTCACGGGGGACTGGTTCCACGACGAGGTGACCATGACGAGGGATATCGTTAGCGCCGTCCTTTCCAGGGGAGATTTCGACACCGTTGTATGTTTCCACGGAGAAGGGGACCGGTTCTTCCCTGAGGAAGGAGAGTCAGGTTCCATGATGGGCAGTTCCTTCATCAACGTTCACATCGAGGCGGAGAGGAAGGGGGCCAAACCTCTGGATGAACTCCGCCACATCCTCGAAAGGGAGATGAACGGAAAGGAGACGGTTCCCCCTCGCGACAATGACATCCTTGAAAAATTGAAGCTGATCGAATTCTCCCTCGGGATCAGGCTGGAGAACAGGGAGAAGTTGAAGATAAAAAGGGCACCGTCGGGTGACCTTCTTCTTGGCAATGGAAGGAAACTGGCGGATCTGAAGATAGGGGGCCCTGTCCCCACGCTCGAATTGGCGAACATGGTATGGAACGATGGAGAACAGGGTAGGAGGGTCATCATAGAGGATTTCATTCCCCGGGGGACGATCTTCAATCAGGGCATTATCTCCGTTAGCGGGGATATCGTTCCCGGCGATGTCGTCCTTGTCGGAACGGAAGATGCCCCGAAAGCTGTGGGGAGGGCACTTGTTCCCGGTTCCTTGATGCGGACGGATTTGAGGGGAGGAGCGGTCAGGGTAATTGCCCATGTCAGGTGAGGTTCACCGGTCCAGATGGGATATGAACACTGGCAGTGATTCAACGCAGGATATCCACTTTCCCACCAGGAATGAGAGCTCCCTCCTGCGGTCCAGGTCATAATCCACTCCCAATCTGGAGCAGGCCTTCCTTATCCTGGATGCAATTATCCCTCCTGTACGATCCCAGTCGGTCAGGATGACAAGGTTCACACTGCCTTCCGAGCGGAGATCCGAGACGAGGTCGAACATGTTACGCCCCTTGTTGACCTCCACTATGGGATGGACCACTCCGAGGGTCCTGAGGGCCGTTGTATCCTTCATCCCCTCGACGAGTATCACCGTTCCCTCATCGAGCATGTTCACATCTTCGATCCAGCCGTCGATGGCCTCCAGAAGCTCCCTGTCGTTCGAGGGAAATGACCTGTTCGAATGTCCCATGATGGCACCCGCTCACGGAGATATTAT
>NJDO01000034.1 GCA_002254385.1 Thermoplasmatales archaeon ex4484_6
TCTATCAGCACCGGATCGTCGATTGGAGGATACCGGTGTGCAGAGGTTTGAAAGATTAATAGTATCTGACCGAATATCTCTTTCAAACCAAGCATCCAGTCGCTGTTCTCTTTAAAAACGCTTTGATTCCACATGCGTACAATATATGGTGGGTGGGGGTTAGGAGTCGAATGTCGTTTGACCTTTTCAATGTTCCACGGAAGAGTTCATCCCCTTCTTCCGTGCCGGGATGCTGTCCGATCGTTCATACGTATCCTTCGAAATGAAGCTCCAATTCCGGCATCTCGACACCTCTCCCCATCTCAACGCGTCCGATCACGGAAGCGCCCGATCCGGAAAGAAGGTCCAGCACCTCTTCCCTGTATTCAGGTCGTATGATGAGCGCCATCCCCAATCCCATGTTGAACGTCTGGTACATCTCCTTTTCATCTATCGCACCGAGTACCTGGACCAATCTGAAGACCTTCGGTACCGGGGGCATGCTGTTCAGTTTGTAAAGCAGGTCCGGTCCTAACCTGCTCAGGTTTCTTATGCCTCCGCCGGTTATGTTCGCCATACCCTTCACTGCACCCGGATCCACCTCTTTCAGCAGCTCGAGGACCGGCTTCACGTAAATAGTCGTGGGTTCCAGCAGCCCCGAGGCATGTCCCCGCAAGGTCCAGACCGTGCACGATGTCCGGAAGCGTGGCGGTTTCCCCTCCTATGATCGTAAGGTTTGAAAGACGTGCCCCCTCGTTCAGCCCCTTTCCTATCTCCGACAGAATACGGGCGGAGGGTTCTTCCAGGGCGATGTAATCTACAAAGGCCAGTGGCTCGGCGCCGATGCAGATCATATCATTTACGTTCATGGCCATGCAGTCGATGCCGACGGTATCCCATTTCTCGAGTTCCCGGGCTATCTCTAGTTTGGAACCCACTCCGTCGGTGCACATCGAAAGGTAGCTGTCCCCGATGTCGATGAGTCCGGTGAAATGCCCCGACAGGTCAACTGCCCCGCCGAATCCCTTCCTCTTGAAGCTGAGGGCCGAGACGAGTTCCCGGATGGCTTTCCCCTCTTCCTCTATATCGACACCGGACGACGCATATGTCATCCCCTTTTCCTCGGTCTTTTTCCTGGACATGTTATCACTTCAGTAGGTAAGGACCCTGCACCCTCTCTCGGTAACATATAGGGTGTGTTCCCACTGGGCCACCATCCCGCCGGAGGTCTCCCTTAGGATGGGATATGAATACACGGACCCCGCTCTTACGAGCCCCCGTAGGGCTTTCTCGGGGTTTTCAATGTATCTCGAGAGCCATCTCTCGGAGAAGGGCAGATGCCGGGACTCCCGTTTCAGTACCTCGAGGACCTCTTTCTGGTCCTCCTTCAGATGCCCCCTGGGCCTGACGTACCTGAATATATTGGACCTCTTCCATGATTTCACCTCTCCCACACCCGTAGTGGCAAAGGGTTCCACCGCGACAATGGTGTCGGGAGGAATGTAATCCCTGGATCTATCGTCATAATTGGGAACGGACAATCCTGCATGGAGATTGAACCTCTCTATCGAATGCCCCGTGAGGTTGACTATCGGTTTGAATCCCATCTCGTTCATTGTCCTTTCCACTATCGATCCGATTGTCGAGAGGGAGATCCCTCCCCTGATAACCTCTATTGCCGATTCAAGGGACCTCTTCGCTGCCTTGATGAGCTCCCCGTAGGTATTCGACCCGACCTCGACAGTGAGGGCGGTATCCCCTATCCTGCCATCGATATGAGCGCCCACGTCTATCTTCACAAGGTCCCCGTAATTGAACCTGTCCCGGTCCCCCGGCCTCGGGGTGTAATGGGCCGCCACATCGTTCAGGGCTATGTTGGCAGGGAAAGCCACTTCGGCTCCCTGATCCCTGATGAAATCCTCCACGGTCGTGGCGACCTCGTCATATGTCACCCCTTCCTCTATCATGCTGGCACCCAGATCGCGGGCCCTCGCCGAGATGCTGCCTGCCTTCTTCCAGAGAGAAAGCTCATCCTCGTCCATCGTTGCCCCCCATGCCATTTTCCATATTTACCTTTCCCTCCCGAAGGGTCCTCTGCACATTCCCGGTGAGATCAATCACCGTTGACGGAATGCCCGTCAACCGGCTGCCATCGATAACCATGAGAAGGTCCGTTCGTTCGAAAAAGTATTCGGCCTCCTGAGTGCTCATGACGGGATCCCTTCCGTGAACATTGGCGCTCGTCAGCGCCATAGGCCCCACATCCCTGCACAGGGGAGGAAAGAGAGGGTGGTCCACCACCCTCACGGCAACGGTCCCGCTCCTGACAACGTACGGGTTCTCATCGATCCTGGATTCAAGGACGAACGTGAAGGGTCCGGGAAGCCTTTCGCCAATGTATCGTGAAGCTTGGTCATCGACGCAGGCCACTTCCTTCATCGCATCCACGGAAGCTACGGCTACGGGGAGGGTCATTCCTTCGGGTCTCTCCTTCAGGTCGAAGATCATTGAAATGGCATCGGGCCTGTTCAAGGGAGCCGCGAGACCGTAGACCGTATCCGTCGGAAGTATGACGGGGGACCCTTTTCCGAATTCCTCCCTTATCTTCCGAAGGGTATCTTCGGGGTCCTTTCCGAAATCGGTGAACTTCACGATCCTCGTAAGGAAATCGATATATAATAAACTCTCATGATCGCGCTCCTCCTGTCCAAAGGGGAGGAACAGGGCCCTTTTCCAACAGTCCGGATCCTCCTATCCATCGAACATTAGTCCGGGTGGAGCCTGTTCATTCACGCTTGCTCATGTGAATGATCTGGTCGCCCTCCTTCAACTTCATGGCCCGCATCTCCTCCATGGTGTGGACCTTCTCACCCCGGACGACCCCCAGTACCACAACGTTCCGGAGCGAGGCAGGTAGCTTCCCTATCTCATCACTTCTAATCTCTCTCTGGGACAGGATCAGCCCGCTCTCGGATGTCATGACATCCTCCAGCAGATGAACGACCTTGGGCTCTCTTGTGGCCAGGGCCATCAGCTTGCCGGACGTGACCGATGGCGCTATTATCGTTTCCGCTCCGGATCTTTCAAGAAGCTTGATGTTCTCGAGTTCGGTGACCCTGGAGATGATTCTTATATCGGGGTTCAGATATCTGGCGGTCAGGGCTATGAGGACATTGGTGTCATCCTTTGCTGTCGTGATTATAAGTGAAGAAGCCTTGTGTATCACGGCATCCCTCAGGTTCTTCTCCCTGGAAGCATCTCCCTGGATCGAAACGAGACCCCTCTCAGCGGCCTCCTGCGCCTCATCGGGATCGGTGGTTATCACGACTATCTTGCCCCTTCTCATTCCCTTTGCCTCCAGTTCCGATGCCGCTGCCTTTCCGGTGGTCGAGTAACCCGCCACTATGGTATGGTCGGAGAGCCCGTTCTTGATACTCTTCATTAGAAATGCCTCCCTGTATCGGTTGAAAACGAATTGATATGCCGTCCCGACAATAACGAACCACATGGCCGCCCTGCCGAAGGTTATGAACACGGTGTCGATTATGCGTGCATCCTGTTTTATGGGAACGATGTCACCGTATCCGGTGGTCGTGATCGATACAACAGTGAAATATATACTGTCCATTCTCGAGATGTTGCCGTCCTCGTTATCCCTGTAGCTCTCCCTGTCGAGATAGACCACCTCCGAGATGGCGAGCATCACGATGATAAGGGCCGTGAATCTGATGACTATCGTAGTTATCGAAGCTCTCCTCTTTCGGTAAACGAAATTCGGCTTCTCCTTTCGGGATCTTCGCAAGGGAGACCTCCTATCCTGTTCACGCAATACACATCGGCATTAATAAGGATGTTCCGCGGTCACTTTCCCGAATGGAGGGGAGGGTGAACGCGTGTCAGCGCGTGGATCCGCTCTTTTCACATATCATCGGGACCGTTGTGCCAGGGATCGTACCCCGGGCTGGACATCTCATCCACGGCGGGCCTGAAAGAGGGATCACCGTATACCGCGAAGAATGTGACCTCGTACCAATCCACCTCTCCATCCGGATACATTGGGGCGGGTTGGTTGTTCGGGGGATAGTTCATGTATCTGTTCTCGGACCACTGGGCAGCCTTTCCGATGGTCCCATGTTCCCTGGGGTGGTCAAGGATGCCGTCCCACACAAAAGCGTACCAGGCATCATTGTGGTCCCATTGATGATCGTCGATGAACGGCAGGTATTCCGCGGGGATGGAGTGGAGGTCCTGTCCGATGTTGGAGAACGAGACCTCCGTGGCACCCACAAGGACGGCAGGTCCCGCTGCCAGGTAATTGAGGGTGAACAGCTTGTCGAACTCAACATCCGATGCCGGGTCGGTGCCCGGACCGTGGCCGTAGATCTTTCCGTTCAGGCAGGAGACGAAGAATGCCAGCTGCGGGGGCAGGTTCATGTTCTGGCAGTCGGAATACCTGAGCTGATGCTCCTCCCCGTTGGGGCCGTATACCCTTATACCGTATAGTGACCCCGTGTCCGAACCGTGTCCCCTGTACGCAACGTATCCGGCACCCTGGCATATCTCGGATATGTCATTCTCCATGGAATTGATCGTTCCGTCGAGGAGCTTGTTTCCGGTGTTGAAAGGTCCCACATAATCATATGTGAATCCGGCATCCTCGAAATCCGTGCATATCCACCTGCCCGGTGTTGCCTGCATCCTTTCATATGTGATCTCGAACCCCGAGAAGGAAGCTCCGTGTTTCCTCCATTCCTTTTCGTGGGTTCCCCCGGCAACGTCCCTGTAGTTGACGGTAACTGTATCCGAGAAATCGTCGAAGAGATATGTCTTCAGAAGCTGGTTCGATGCAAGAGACACATCGTACTGTATGATGCGTCCGACAGCAGCATCCATGTAGGTGTTGTCATCGTCAAGGAACCCGTACATCACATCGGAGTTGACGATATCCCCCTCTGTCCCTCCCGATTGGGTGAGGAACTGGGGCAGCGCTGTTGCGGAACCCACAAGGGCGATGTATTCCAGGGGGGAGATGTCATTGAGCTCCCTGAGCTTTTCATGTATCCCAGTGCCCTCCTGTTCTGGGAAAGGTCCAGGTTGAGGACCCATTCGGTACTGTCCAACGGCGTGGTATTTGTGATGACGAAAGCATCATGGTAGGCTGCCATCTGGGCCGCCATCAGGGAGATGTCCGGGCAGAACCATGCATCGTCATAAGGATCGTAATCCATTGTCCTTCTCATGGTCTCCAGGGAGTGATCGTCGGGGTTTGCCACCACCGCATATCCGCTGTCGATACCCAGGGTCCTGAGAGCATTGTGCGCCTGTTCCTGGGTCTCGAACGTCCTCCCTCCGGGTACAAGGGCCATGTTCGTGTTCTTGGCATAGGGTGCGGCCCAGAGCGATTCCTCGTAATCCTCTACCTCCATGATGCCCGAGAATCCGAAGAATGTTCCGGCGATACCGGGAACGAGAGGGTGAACATCGGAGTCGTTGATCGGAGCGAGCCCCATCCCGGACAGCTGCTGATTGATGTTCGCGGGAGCCGTCTCCCTGTTTGTGAAGAATACCTTTGGTCTGTCCGTTTTCAGATGGGATAGGGTGAACAATTCATGGTCGGACAGGACCCCGTCCGGTGAGCAGATGACCAGCGGATGGTATTCCCCTCCCATGAATTGAAGGGATGTGAGCAGAGAGATGGCGAACATCTCCTCCTCGGTCCCTGGATAATCCGTGATCATCATGAAATCCCGCGGAACGGAATTGACCGGATTGTATCGCGGCTCCCCGCCTTTTCTGCCGCCGAGCAGAAGGAATATCCCCGAACCGACAAGAAGGAGAACGATTCCAGCCATGATGGCTATTTTAACAGGCCTCTCCATTCCGAAGCTCTTTCCCCCGCTCATATCTATCACAACTGTCTTCTCACTGCATCTTCCCCGATTCGACCAGGATGCTCAGTTCCTCGAGAGAAAGCTTGTCGCCCTTCTTGTATTTTATAAGGGCCTCCTTGAGCTTTCTGTCCCTGTCGGAGGACATCCTCTCCTTCGGTGATTTCTTGAATTCCTTCTTCCATTCATCGATCTGGCGGTAGAGGGCGGTCATCTCGCGCTTGATCTTCCACCTCTTCTTCTTCAGGTCGGAAACGATCTTCATACCGTCAATGAAAGCCTGATGCTCCTTCTGGGCCTTTTCCCTTATTTCGTCCCTTCGGGCCCACATCTCCTTGGCCGTCATGAGGCCCTCGTGGGAGTTGGATTTCAGGTCATCTATGCCGGTATCGAACTCGCTCAGGATCTTGTTGAATCGTGAAAGTTCTTCCTCCTTTATCCGGACTATCTCCCTGTGAACCGCATCTGCCCTGGCCTTCACGAGAAGTCTGTCCCTGAGCTCGAAGAGATAATTGTACAGGTATAGTTCATTCTTCAGACTGAGGTCATCCTTGAGCAGGTTCTTCTCGGTCTCTTTCAGATTCTCCTTCAACCTTTCCAGCGTGCCCCTGCTCGCTTCATTGTAGGAATCCCTCAGTTTTCTCAACTCGCCTATCCTTCGGAGATACGGCTGCATTTCCCGGAAGAGGTTCTTCTTCTCGGATGTCATGTTCTCGATGTTCTCCCACATCTCCTTTCTCTTCTGGAGGATGTCCTTCGGTTTCCTGGAGAGCTCCCTGACCTTATCATTCAACTCGTCCCTTCTCTTCTTCACCGCTTCCATCTCGTTGAACTTGTTCTCTATCTTAAGAGCAAGGATCTCCTCCTCCTCCCTGAGCTCGGATATCCTGTCCCTGAGCTCCCTTATCTTCGAAGCGATCTCGAAGTTCTGCATCAGACCACCTCCCCGCTCTTTGTCGTGTCACCGTCAACCTGATCTCCCTTATCATCGTCTTCCGCATCCCTGCTGTCCGCTTCGACCTTTGAGGAGCTCTTCGCCGGATCCTTTTCGGTGCCGGATCCTTTCCCATCCGTTCTTCCGCCCTCTCCCGTTTCATTTTTCTCCCCGGCAGGTCCGCCCCGATAATCTCCCTTCACGGAAGGTTCCTTATCTTTTCCGGGACCACCCGTATCGCTCATTTCGAGCTTCTTCCTGGGTCGTCCGCCCTTCCTCTTTCCGTGGGTCCTTTCGGCATTTTCCTCACCCTTTGCCCCATCCCGCTCCGAGAACATTGCCAGGAGGGTGTCCCTTATGGAATCCACTTTTCGTGCCTTCTCCTCAAGGTCCATGGCGGATGCGGTGCCTGTCTGGTTCTCCCAGAATGTTCCCATCTCCTTGTGGAGCTCTATCCTTCTCCGCAGCCATCCCTTTCTGCTCTCCCGCTCCCTCTTCATCTTCTGGACGTTCCTGTACTTCTCGTGGTGGAGATTGGATTTTTCCACCTCCTCGAGCATTCTGGAATGCAGGTCCTCGATGGTTATCAGGTTCTCCCCGATCTTTTCCTGTATGACTGTCAATCTGTCGTTGATCTCCTCAGGTGTGAAACCGTCTGTTATCTGGCGCAGCTTCCGGATGGTGTCCCTGAGTTCGTCCAGCAATCTCCTCTCGGTCTCTATGTCGATAGCCTCGGTGGACAGCTTCCACTCGAGGTCCTCCATGTACTTGCTGTACATGTTCACATCCTTGGAATGCCCTTTCAATGTCTCCTCCTTATCCATCAGGGAGAAGAATTCCCTTCGGAGGGCCCTGTTCTCTTCCTTGAGGGCGGTCCTCTTCTCCTTCAACCTTGCCACCTCCGCATTGATCCTGTCCCTCACCTCCCTTTCCTTTCCGGATATCTCCTCGATGGCATCATCCTTGATGTTCTCGAGTTCCTCCAGCTCCTTCTCGAACTCCCGGACCATTCTCTTGTGCTTTTCGACCATCTTCTCCGCGATCTCCTTCCTGGTCGGAAGCGTCAGATCCTTGATGAGTTCGGAGCCATCGCCCGGTTCCGGAAATTCCGGGACGGGGAACGTTCTTCCGCCCTTCTTTCCCGCGTCCTTCCCTTCCTTCTTCTCGTGAGATCTCGAATCCTTCTTCGGCTTCTTTCCGGCATCCTTCCCGTCTGCGGGCGCTTTCTTACCTTCATCGTCTGCTGCGGGTTTCTTTTCGATTTTCTCGACGGTTTCCTTTTCATGAGCTGTATTCTTTTCAGGCCCCGGTGCGTCCCCGGCTTCATCAGCTTCTGCCTGTTCGGGAACGATATCCCCTTCCGGTTCCGGCCGGTCGTCTGTCTCCGCACGGAGCTCCTTTCTTTCGGTTGGAGCAGCCGAGCCGATATCCCGAGCGCCGGCGGCATCATCTTCTACTTCATCCGACGTCTTTTCCACACTCACGGCCTTCTCCTTTTCCGGTACGGTTCCCTTCGGTTCTTCCTTCCCTTCCCCGACATTATCATCGTCTGCAGGTACGGGCGGATCTTCCTCTTGAGGAGTATTTACGGTCTTTGTTTCCTTCCGCCCGGTTCCCGGAGCGTCGTCCTTTTCCTTCATTTCCCTGTCCCGCCTGTGTTAGACCTATTCGTATCCGACAATATCATCGGGATTCTCGTTCCAGTAGTTGTAAGGTGAGATCTGTTTGGACTGTGATTCGGACATCTCGCCCATGACCGCTCCCTGGAGAGCACCGAACTTCTCCCTTATCTGCTCCTCCGCCGTCATCGATCTCTTTATTGCAAGCTTGACGTCGTTGGCCGTTACCAGTTCATGGCCTCTTTCCACGGCAATGTCGCCGGCCGCCCTTATGACCCCTCCCATGTCCCTCAGTCTCAGAGTGAGGGATTTGTTCCTCCTGTCGAGCATTCTGGCCCTTCGCCTCGCTTCGTTTATGAGTGCGAAGATGCCCGAATTGTCGATGTGCGGGATCCTGCCGTCCATGGTTACCTCCTGGGCTATGAACTGGATGAACAGATTCCTGTTCTCATCGGTGTCGGGCATTGTCGTGGCGACAAGAACCTCGTACCCGGAACCGGTTATCCTCGACCTCAAGGGTGAGATTATATGGTGGAGGTCCTGGATGTTGCAGGCCCCGACGAACACGAAATCACACGGAACGTTGTCCACCTTGACGCTCGCACCCGCACTCTGCGGATTCCTTCCCGAGATGGAGAACAGCTTCTCCTGCATGGCCGTGAGTATGAACCTCTGAAGATGTCCCAGATGCTGAAGTTCGTCTATGAAGAGCACCCCTTCATGAGCCTCGTGTATGGCACCGGGGACCACCCTCTCGTAAGGGGGAGTTCCCAGGCCCTTGTGTCCGCCGTAGGGATCGTGTCTCACATCCCCCAGGAGTTCGGTCTCCGACGAGCCCGTGGCCATGACGAAATTCTTCCGTTTCAGCGGGATAAGTATCTTCTTGGGCGAGGCTCTCTCTAGCTCCCTTCGGGTTTCGAGTGCCTTCTCGTCCAGTATCCTTATCTTGGGTCCGGCCGCTTCGTAAACGACGACCTCTTCCTTTCCGTTGACCATCCTCGTTGTCTGGATCCTTGCTTTCTGACCGCCCAGCTGGTTCAGGGTGACCTTGAGGATGTCCTCGATCCCCTTGAACATGTTCTCCATTCCCAGGTTGACCCTTGCCACCTTCGGTCCTCCCTGGGGTGTTTTTGGTGCCTGGCAGTTGGGACATATGAGCTGCTCCGGCGGGGAATATGTTCCGCATCTCGAACATCTGTAACCCAGTTTCTCCGCCACATCGACCGGGACATCTAGAGGTGATACAACCTTCTCCCTGGCAAGTTTGGACCTCCGCTGTTCCTCCTCCACCTCTTCCCTGCTCTTCACCTGAATGAAGGGCCGCTCCGGATATTCCGGGTTGGAAACGACGTATATCTGGTGCTGAGGCGGCGGAAGGTGAATGGCAAGGGCCTGGGCGATCATGGATTTTCCAGTCCCGGGAGGCCCGACAAGCAGAAGATGCCTTCTCTGCTTGGCTGCCACGTGGGCCAGGGATACGGCTTCATCCTGGCCTATGACCCTTTTCATGGGATCCGATGGTATGGATACCAAGGATGTATCCTCGATATCCAGGTTGGGGAACCTTTTTCCGCGGGATCTCTTCCCTGCACTTCTTTCCTTCCCCTTCGGGGACGACGGGGTCTTGCTCATCACTTCACCCTTGTTCGATGACCGGTATCGCGAAATGGAAATAGCTTCACATTCACATCTGAAGGTCTTCCTTGGAGAGGACCGTCACACCCTCGGGCTGTTTAGCGAGATTGCCCTTCTTGGATCCAACGAGGAACCTGATCCCCTGATCCGACGCAATGTCGAGAAGCCTCTGGGATATTATCCCGTCGAAGACCACCGCATGGATGCCCTCCGGTGGAGACTTGAGAGTGTCGGGGAGCTGTCTGACCGCAAGTTCCTGGACGACCTCACCTTTGGTATTTATGAGCATTCCCCTGAGCGTTCCGGAAAGCTTCTTCAATATATCCCTGTAGCGTGAGATCTCCCCGTTCATCACTCCCTCCTTCGCTCTCTCCGTTTTGGGAGCCTGAACCTTTTCTTCCTTGGGTTTCGGCTCGGACTTGGAGATGGTCTTCTTGTGCTTCTTCTCCGGAGCTTCGGGAGCCTTTGGCTTTTCCTTCTTCTCTTCCTTCCTCTGGTTGCCGTTGGGCCGGTCCATCTGACGTTTGAACTCCTTAAGCAGGTCGTTCATCTCCAGATACTGTTCTATGGGGATCTTGTTCCGGAGTGCCTTGATGATCTGCTTCTGGGTGAGCTCTTCCACTTCAAGGGATTTGGGGGCCCTTGCCACGAAGTCCACCTCGGCCACCTGGAACAGTTCCTTGAGGATCAGTTCGCCGCCCCGGTCTCCATCGACGAATGCGGTGACGACCTTCTCGGAGCTCAATTTCTGGACGGTGGGCGGAACGTTCGTGCCCCCCACGGCGATGGTGTTCTTTATGCCGTACTTGAGCAGATTGATGACGTCGGAGCGCCCCTCGACAACTATTATGGCATCGGATGTTTCGACATTGGGTCCTGCAGGACATTTGTCCTCGCCGTAAAGCGTGACCTCGTCTATCTGGACCGCCTGCCTTACGGAATCCGTGAGGTCAACACCGGATATCTTGGACTGCCCCATTATCGTTGTGAGCAGTTCCTTTGCCCGGTCTATGATCTTCTGCTTCTTCTTCACTCTCACATCATCGATCTTCTCGATGGTCACCTTGGCTCTGCAGGGGCCTATCCTGTCGATGGTCTCCAGTGCTGCCGCCAGGATGGCGGTCTCCACCTGGTCGAGGGAAGAGGGTATGAGTACCTGTCCCTCGGATTTGCCCTTCTTCGAGAGAATCTCCACCTCTATGCGGCCCATTCTCCCGGTCTTCTGCAGGTCCCTCAGGTCAAGTTCGTCCCCGAGGAGTCCTTCTGTTTGTCCGAAAATAGCTCCGACTACGTCGGGCTTCTCCACGATGCCGTCGGCGGTGAGCTTTGCTTCTATAAGATATTTTGTTGTAGCTGGATCAAGATTCATTTGATCGACCTTCCTTGTATGCTGCTTATTGCGCTTCAATGAAAAAGGAGAGGGTACACCTTCCTGCGGCCCATTTCCATCCCCAACCCGATATGGGACATTCAGGTCCCGTTCAGACGCTTCATCAAGGTCATTTTGTGATCGTGACATGGATGGAAGGTAGGTCCCGTAGGTTACCTTCCCCGTTTTCAGTTGCTGATACTACATGCCATATATATGGCTTTCCCCGTGCCAGACCGGATACGGCGATATGGAATGCGAATTCAACATGTTTCATGCCCGATCCTGTGAAAAGGTTATTATAATCATTGTCTTGATACAGCCGATGTTCCCCATGAAGAGAATAAAGGTAATCAACGAACCGACGGATCTGGTTGCACTTCTCAGGGCCATGGACACTCCCGTGAAGAAGGATGTTTTCCAGGAAACATCCAACGGTTGGGTATCCCTCAAGAGTATGGAGGAGAAATATGGCAAGGAAGGAGTGGAAGCCCTGAACTTCTTCGAGAAACTGCATCTGGTGGAAACCTCCTGGCAGATCGATTCGCAGTTCAACAAGGAGAAGATATACCATTCATACTATGTGTCCGTCCACATAAACACGTCGGCATCCATCACGGAGATCTCGGACATTCTCTACATCACCCAGATGGATGAGAAGACATATCAGGAGCTTGAACAGAAGATATACGACAGGGTCTCCGATGAGGGAACGTTCTCGGGGGAGTTCATAAAGGATATGGAGCTCACCCCGACCATGTTGAAATCCCTGGTGAAGAGATCGGGAAGACTTGCGATAAAGGGTCACCGCATAGAGAGGATAAACCCGACGGAGTGAGGTTCTTCCATGAGCCGGAAGGAACCGTGGACCCATGTGGAGGTTCTGAGGCTGGGCCACAGACCGGAAAGGGACAAGAGGATAACCACCCATGTTGCGCTTGCGGCAAGGGCTTTCGGTGCGGGTTCGATACATGTTGACCGGAAGGATCCCTCCCTTGAGCGGACGATAAGGAGCGTGACCGAACGGTTCGGGGGGAGCTTCTCGATCGAGACCGGAGTATCACGCAGAAGCGTCATGGGAAGGTTCGACGGGACCATCGTGCATCTGACGATGTACGGTATTCCGGTGGACCGGGCGGTAAGGGAGCTCCCCGAAGGTGAGAAGATCCTTGTCGTGGTGGGGGCGGAGAAGGTCCCTGCCGACGTCTACGACCTGGCTCATTTCAACGTTTCCGTGGCCAATCAACCCCACTCCGAGGTGTCGGCCCTTGCCATCTTTCTGGACAGACTTTTCGGGGGGAGGGAGCTCGAGAGAAGCTTCCCGGGTGGTGAGGTGAGAATAGCCCCCGCATCTCACGGAAAGGCCGTCCTTCCCGCCGGGGATGGGAACGGATCGATGGAGATCGAAGATCCTTTCTCGATGGAATGGCCTCCGGTCCCATCGGAAAAGGAATGCATGACACTTCTTCATATGCTGGGTACCTCCACCCCCGTCATGACCCATGTAAGGGAGGTCCATCGAATGGGTATGGACATCTACAGCCGTTCGATGGAGTTCGGCAGTGGCAGGGATCTCGATATCGACGCGGAACTGCTCTCCGCGGGACTTCTTCTACATGACATCGGAAGGTCGAGGACACATTCCATAAGACATGTGACGATCGGTGCGGAGCTCGCCAGGCGTCTTCATCTTGATGATAGGATAGTCTCGATAATCCACAACCATCCCGGGGCGGGAATACTGGCAAGTGAGGCAGCGGAGCTTGGACTTCCGGAGGAAGATTACATTCCTGTCTCGCTGGAGGAGAGGATCGTGAGCCATGCGGACAATCTGGTGGGGGAGAGCAGGAGAAGGCCTCTCGAGAGAGCACTGGAGCGTCTCAGGAGCAAGGGAGCGCTTGCCGCCGTGGAGAGGATGAAACGCCTTCATGAGGAGCTGGAAGACATACTGGGCATAGATATCGATGCCCTTACATGAGGCTCGTTGGCTGCCTCTCTACCTAAACGTTATTAATACAATTCCCCGTTGCAGGTGTTGGTGTGCCCATGCAGAAGTACAGCAAGGAAGCATTGAAACAGGAAAAAAGCAGGATCAACCAGCTCCTGGACATAGAGAACAGATACTGTGCGAAGTGCAAGGACAAGAAGGAGTACGGGTGTGAAGGATGCTTCCATGATAAGAGGAAGAGAGCATTGTTGAAGTCCAAGGAGGAAATAGCTGCTGCGCAGGCATCCCATAAATGATCAGGACAGGTGGAGGGATGAGCTCATTCCGGCTGGGAGAGGATGAAGGCAGGTCCGCCAGATTGCAGGCCATGTTGAAGAGAAGGGGTTTTTTCTTCCCTTCCTACGATATCTACGGCGGAGTTGCCGGCCTCTACGATCTCGGGCCAATGGGTTCTCTGATGATGGACAATATGATCTCGATATGGAAGAGGAGATTCGTATCGGGGGAAGGCTTCCTACTTCTCGACTCTCCATCTCTGGCCCCGGAGGCGGTCTTTGCAAATTCCGGCCATCTGGAGAAGTTCTCCGATCACATGACGAGATGCACCGTTTGCGGGGAGCCCTTCCGGGCCGACCAGCTTCTCGAGGGCGCATTGGATAATCCGGATGCGTTGAAAGAGGAGGAGCTTGAAAAAGCACTGAGGGAGAATCTCGTTCGCTGCCCCGTATGCGGTGGCGAGCTCGGCCCCGTTGAGGAGTTCAACCTCATGTTCAAGACGTTCATAGGCCCCGGAACGGGACGTCCGGCATATCTGAGGCCGGAAACGGCTCAGTCGATCTTCCTTGATTTCTCCCTGCTTTTCCGTTTCAACAGGGAGAGAATGCCTTTTGGTGTGGCCCAGGTGGGAAAGGGTTTCCGGAACGAGATCTCTCCCAGGCAGGGACTTCTCAGACAGAGGGAGTTCCACATGGCCGAGGGGGAGTTCTTCTTCGATCCGCTGACATCTGGATATCCACCGTTCTCGAAGAAAGCGGATATGGAAGTCCCCCTCGTTCCCGGGGATGGAAGGGGGAAGCAGGTCCGGATGAGGCTCTTTGATGCTGTCTCTTCCGGGTTGATATGCTCGGAGGTGCTGGCCTATTTCATGGGGATCACGTTCGATCTGGCAGTTGAGCTCGGGATACCGGATTCCTTCATGCGGTTCAGACAGCATCTCGAGACCGAGATGGCCCATTACGCAAGGGACTGCTGGGATCTGGAGGTCCTCACCGTCAACGGATGGGTCGAGATGGTGGGCATAGCCGACAGGTCGGCATACGATCTCGAGAGGCACATGGAAGGTTCCGGGCAGGACCTTTCCGTTCTCAGAAGGTACAGGGAGCCGTTGATGAAGGAGCAGATCAACATCGAGGTGAACATGAAGGAGCTGGGACCGCTCTTCAGGGGTGCTGCCGGCGAGGTGTCGGATGCGGTCTCGGAGATGGATCCCTCCGATGTGGAGGATATCCTTGGAAGCGGTAAGAGTTTGAAGGTTCGGATATCATCGGGGGAGGTGGAGGTCCCCCGCTCCGCCGTATCGGTCAGGCGATCCGTGGTGAAGGTGTCCGGGGAGAGGTTCATTCCCCATGTTGTGGAACCATCGTTCGGACTGGACAGGTTGATGGTGGCAATCCTCGAACACGCGTACAGCGAGGAAGAGGAGGTGGGAGAGGGTCCTTACGCTGTTCTCAGGCTGAAGCCGGAAATAGCTCCCGTGAAATGCGGGATATTCCCCCTGATGAACAGGGACGGGCTGCCCGAGATCGCGGGGAATATAGATATGAGCCTCAGGGGAAAGGGATTGATGACCCATTACGATGCTTCGGGCTCCATCGGAAGAAGGTATGCAAGGATGGATGAGATAGGGACCCCTTTCTGTATCACCGTGGATTACGATACCCCAAAGGACGGTACGGTGACGGTCAGGGACCGGGATACGAGACTTCAGAAGCGCGTTGCGATCGATGTGATCCCGGAAACGCTCTCCGGCCTGATATCCGGTTCACTCTACTTTCCGGACCTGTAGCATCATCTCATCTGCCGGACAGTTTCTTGGTAAGATAGAACGGCAGTGCCAGAATGAGCCCGAAAAGTGAGAGTACCAATCCAATGACGACTATCCATCCCATCAGGTCCAGTATGAAGTAGGTGGCGGGAGCTTTCCAACCCCATCCCGAGAGCAGGTGATCGTTTAGGAGCGACCATGCGATGATCAGCACGAAGAACAGTGCGATACCGATCCATGAATTTTTGAAATCCTGTCGGGACGGGGCAAGGGACGCGGTGAGCGAGGCGGCAAGGTAGAGATAGAGCACGAACCAGGGAGACCTTCTCTCGAGAAGATTGCTCCTTATGAGGGAAAATGCGGACCTGAACGTTCCGATCAGGATGGATCCGGCATTCCAGTCGATGCTCCTCCTCCAGGTAAGATCGCAGTTGAAGAACGAAATGTTATCGAACAGCACGGCCAGCAGAATGAGGAAGAGGGGAATCCCGAAAAAAGGGGCCATCGAGATCAATGCCTGTCCGAACACCCCCCCTCTTTTCGGAGGTCCGTGTGTGACGGATCCCCCCTCCATTCCCATCAGCTTCACTCTGGAAACGTGCGCACCGGTGATCCTGCATGCAGTGTAATGGCTCAGTTCGTGCACGATTATTCCGGGAGCTGCGAAGAGGAGGTATATCCATCTCGCAAGGGACCTGGACCACAGTTTGTCGAGAAGATACGAGATGAGGACGAGAATCGAGAACCAGAAGAGCAGGTCGATGGCCGATGCGAGCATCCATCCCGCACCGTTATATGATTATAAAAACCCTGACGAGAGATATCCGACTCTCTGAGGCA
>NJDO01000111.1 GCA_002254385.1 Thermoplasmatales archaeon ex4484_6
CCCCGAAGGCCTGTTCGGACCCTCGAGGGTCCCCTGCTCCCGCTCATAGATTATATATAAGGTGCCTCATCTCGCCCCGTCATGCTGAAGAGAACTCTCTCCTCGATCGCGCTGAGGAAGATTGTGGAGGAAGCCAGGATACTGGAAGGCGCCCATTTCAGGAAGGCATATCAACTCGATTACGGAACACTGGCATTGAGGTTCGCCATAAGAAGATCCTCCCTTGAGGGATTCTCGGAGGAGAATCCCCTTGCCGGGGAACTACTCGGAGAGGGAACCGCGGATGAGACCGACGGCATATCGCTGGGAGAGGGAGGCGGTAACTACGTCCGTTTCGACCTCTTCGTCAAGATGGGAGGCTACATCTTCTTCTCCCCGAAGGTTGATGCGGAGATGCCAGCGGAACCCTCCCCCTTTGCCATGAAGCTCAGAAAGGCATTGAAGAACAGGACACTGCGGAGCATCACACAGCTGGAACTTGACAGGATTGCCGTTCTGACGTTCGATCCTCCCAGGGGCTCCGAGGATGAGATCAGGCTCTACCTGGAGCTCTTCGGCGACGGGAACGCGATTCTCGTTCGCGGCGGCAGGATAGAGCACGCATTCACGTCCCGCACATGGTCCTCGAGGACTGTGAAACGCGGGGAGGTGTTCTCCCCTCCTCCTGCCGGACCGGACCCGTTCAAGCTCACAAGGGATGAGTTCATCAGGGCCGCAGATGGATTCGAGGAGGATCTTGTCAGGTTCCTCATCAGGAAGATAAACCTTCCACCGATCTACGCGGAGGAGGTCTGCTTCAGGGCTTCCATCGACAAGAGATCCCCGATGGGATCCATGGACGGCCCCACCCTGGATCGGGTCCATGCCGTGTTCAATGATGTCCTGGTTGCGGTGGAGGAACAGAAGGGATGTATGGTCCACTTCCAGAAGGGAGACCCCACGTTGATAGAACCGCTGTTCATGTCGTCCGTCTTCGGTATGAAGGATATTCCCGGGGCCATGTCCCGTTTCTCGAAAAAGAAGGCAGGGGAAGGCGGGAATTATTTCCTGGAACTTCCGTCCATCAATCAGGCGGTGGAGAGCTTCATGTTCGAGAACGTTGCCCCTCTGCCCAAAAACGAGAGATCGAAGGGTAGGGGTGCGGAGAGGCTGGAGAAGCTTCTGAAAAGCCAGGAGAAGGCGATGAGGGAGAGGGAGGGGGAGACCGAGAGATACAGGCTTCTCGCCGATGCACTCTACATGGACTATCGGAGGGTGGAGGGAATCCTTGGAAGTTTCGATCCCGCCCTTTATACGGAAGATCCGTCCCGATTCCCCGATATCGTCTCGTTCGACCCTGACAGGAGGGGAGGGGGAACGATCACCCTGAATGTGAACACCGAAAGGGGCGAGGATGTGGTGAAGCTCAGGATCGATCGCGATGTGAACGGGAATGCGGAGCTTCTCTACGAGATGTCAAAGAAGGCAAGAAGGAAACTCGAGGGCATCAGGAAAGCGATGGAATCCACCGTGAAGAAGATAGAGATGGCAAGGAAGGAGGAGGAGAGAGATTCCGAGAACGAGGAAAGGGAGAGGAACAGGCTGAGAAGGTTCTGGTTCGAGAACTTCAGATGGTGTTTCTCGTCCGAAGGGGTGCTGATGGTGGCGGGAAGGGATGCAAGATCCAACGAGAAACTGGTGAAGAAGTACCTCAGGGATTCCGACATATATGCCCATGCGGACATCTCGGGTGCGGCAAGTGTTGTGATAAGGATAGAGAAGGAGGATTCCCCGACAGAGGTCACCTTCAGGGAGGGGTGCCATCTTTCCGCCCTCCATTCCAAGGCATGGAACGCCGGGATAGGGTCCGTTGGAGCCTTCTGGGTGACCTCGGATCAGGTCTCAAGGACCCCTTCCTCCGGAGAGTTCGTGGCAAGGGGCTCCTTCGTCATAAGGGGAAAGAAGAACATGGTATCCAAGCTCCCGCTGGAGGGAGCGGCCGGAATGGTCTATGTTGAAGGAGTGCCAAAGGTGATGTTCGGTCCCGAGGAGGCCGTGAGGGAGAACTGCAAGGGCCCCTACTTCAGGATCAGACCGGGAAGGAGGTCCAAGACCGATATGGTCAAGCTCGTGAGTTCGGAGCTCGGGGGAGAGATGGACCAGATAATGTCCGTTCTGCCGGCCGGCGATATGGAGGTCGAGAAGGTGGAACGGACCAGTGAATGAAGCGAAGTTTTATTCGCTATATATCCGTTCAAGTTCACATGGAGGAACACGGGGACACACTGATAGGGGCACTGGTGGTGGGGAACGAGATACTTCTGGGGAAGACAAGGGACACGAATACGATATTCCTTGCCGAAAACCTGCTCAGGAGGGGTTTGAAGCTTCGAAGGTGGGTTGTGGTCCCCGACAACGAGAGGGACATCTCCAGGGAGCTTTCAAGGTTCATGGAGGATGGTTACGGGATAATCGTTGTTTCGGGGGGCATGGGCCCCACCCATGACGATATCACGGTAAGATCGATAGCGAGGGGGCTCGGCATCTCCCTGGGTTTCAATGAGAAATGCTACCGCAGGATGGTGGAGAAATGGAAGCGGAACAATCCGGGAAAGAAGATGCCGGAGACTGCCAGGAGCGGCCTTGACAAGATGGCGTATGTTCCTGCTGATTTCGATCTCATAGAGAACGAGAACGGCATGGTGGAGGGTCTGGTGGGTGTCGTGAACGGCGGACGGAGCATAGTATTCATACTCCCCGGTGTCCCGGGGGAGTACCGGGGTATAGTCACTACCAGGAAGTTTCAGGATTATCTTCCAAGGAAAGACGCCTCGTCGGTGACCATAATCGAGATCCCGTTCAGGGGGAAGGAGAGCATGATAGCCGCCTGTCTCGGGGAAGTTCAGAAGAGGTTCCGGGATATTGATATCGGTTCATACCCGCAGGGTCCGATGAACGTTGTCATCAGGGTTACCGGTGACAGGGAGAATGTGATGAGGGCAGTTGACGAGATCAGGGATCGGCTGAGGGAAGCGGGGTTCTCCGACTGACGATCTTCCTGGATGCCCGGTCCATCACTCGACCCACTTGAACCTTGCGGTGAAATGTCTGAGGACGGGAGGTTCCTCCGTCAGTTCCAGCCCCCTGATGGAATCTCTCATATCCCAAACTTTCTTCACCGCCTTCGCCACATAATCGAGGTGCCTGTGGGTGTAGACCCTTCTGGGTATTGTGAGGCGAACGAGTTCGAGCTTTGCAGGTCTGTTCATTCCCGTATCGGGGTCCCTGCCGTTGAGCAGTGTGCCGATCTCCACTCCCCTGACCCCGGATTCAAGGTAGAGGTGGGCGCAGAAGGCCATCCCGGGGAACTGGTCCTGGGGGATGTTCGGGAGGAATTCCTTCATATCGAGATATATCGCATGTCCTCCGGGGGGCCATAGCACGGGCATGCCCATGTTCCTCAGCTTCTCGCCCAGATAGCGGACGTGACCGATCCTGTACGTGAGGTAGTCCTCATCTATTCCCTCGTAGAGTCCTCTTGCCATGGCCTCGAGGTCCCTGCCTGCCAGTCCCCCGTACGTTACAAAGCCCTCGAAGAGGATGCCGAAATTCTTGACGGAATCGTATATCTCCCTGCTCCCGGTTGCGATGAAACCGCCGATGTTGACTATGGCATCCTTCTTGGAGGACATGGTCATCATATCGAAACAGGCCGCGGTTTCCCTTGCTATGTCCTTTATGGGCATGTTCTCCATGCCCTTCTCCCTCTTCTTGATGAAATAGCAGTTCTCGGCGAACCTTGCACCATCCAGACAGACCGGGATGCCGTAGCGTCCGGAGAGCTCTGCCACCTTCCTCATGTTCTCCAGAGAAACTGGCTGCCCGCCTCCGCTGTTGCATGTGGCGGTGACCACTGTGAATGGTATTTTCTCCCTTCCATACTGTTTGTAGACATCTTCGAGTTTTTTCAGGTCGAGGTTTCCCTTGAACGGGAGATCGAGGTAGGGGTCGGCAGCCTCGTCGATCGTGCAATCTATGGCCCTGCCCTTCTTGTGTTCGATGTGAGCCTTGGTGGTGTCGAAATGTGTGTTTCCCGGGACCACGTCCCCTGCCTTAATGAGGGCCGTATGCAGAACGTTCTCGGCACCCCTCCCCTGATGGCAGGGCAGCACGTATTCGAAACCCAGGATATCCCTTACCGCCGCCTCGAGGTTGTAGAAATTCCTTGAGCCGGCATAGGTCTCATCTCCCATCATCAGTCCCGCCCACTGCCGATCCGACATGGCTCCGGTCCCGGAATCGGTGAGCAGGTCTATCAGGATGTTCTCTCCCCTGATAAGGAAAACGTTGAGCCCGGCTTCCTCGAGGAACCGCTCCCTGTCCTCCCTGGATGGGAGATGGATGGGTTCCACCATCTTTATCCTGAACGGTTCCATGTCCCGAAAAATCTCTTCACCCATGGCTGGTGAAAAGGGCTCCCTGTTTATAAAGAGGTACGTCAGGAAGCGGGCAGCGCCACTCCCTGAAAACATGACCCGACCTGAAAAGCTGCGACCGTTGACGACCGGAAAAGAACCGGGGAGAGAAAGGTTCGAAAAAAATCGGACACGAATGATAATACATTCGTATCCGAACTCCAAGCCCCCACCCCCCGAGGTATGGCGGGTAAGAGGAATCAAGGTGTATTAAAGAGACAGACGACCGGATGCTTTGAAATTCCCATATGAAAAAAAAATCCGTCTACCTTGTCATATGTTCATTCTCATGCTTTGTTCACGTTCACCGCTTTCGGTCCTCTGTTTCCCTCTTCGGTCTCGAAAGTGACCTCATCGTTGTCCATCAGCTCGACACCCTCGTTCAATCCCGTGACATGGACGAAATAATCTACCCCGTCCTCCCCGGCAATGAAACCAAAACCCTTCTTCTGATTGAAGAACTTGACCGTTCCCTTCACTGGCGTTTTCCCCCAAAAAATTGGATAGGCACATTAAACATCAACTATGTGGTAAATAAACCTTTTTGGAAAACGACATCCCATTCCCGACAGGTTGTGATGCATACCGGACGGGACGATCATGTCGTTCGGACACATTATGGGTCGGGATCGGAAGAATGCGTTCGGTTCCGGCGGCTTCTCCGTGTGCCCTTTCATTGCCGTCCTTCCGAACACCGATCCGATGCCTGCCGGTGTTCACAGCGAATGAGTGTTTTTTCGGTGCATTCTCCCGGATCTTCATGTTGACAACTGTTACCTCAACAAGGGTTAAATGTATGGCATTCCATGGTTCACGGGTATCTGAATGGATCCGGATGGTGTTGTCAGGGGGGTTCTGGAGGAACTGGAAGGATACGCCGACGAGGCCAGAAGGAAGAAGGCAGGAACCTACTATCCCACCTCCTTCAAGGTGTTGGGGGTTCCGGTACCCGACCAGAGGAAGGTCACGAATGCCCTCATATCGAAGATGAAGGGGGCTGCCCCCGATGAGAAACTATCGATGGCCCTTGCGCTCGTTCGGACGGGGGTATTCGAGTGCCAGCAGGTTGCCTACGAGATGCTCTCAAGGGATGGCAGGGCCCTGGGCCTCCTCACTCTCGGGGAACTCCTGGAGTTGAGAAAGGGATTCGATAACTGGATATCGGTGGACACATGGTCCACCTACCTTGCCGGGGTCGCATGGAGGGAGGGCAGGATCCCGGATGATGTGGTGATCGGCTGGACAGCTTCCGCGGATCCGTGGGTGAGGAGGTCTGCCCTTGTGTGCACGATACCCTTGAACCAGATATCGAGGGGAGGAAGGGGTGATCCGGACCGGACGCTGATGATATGCGGGAAATTGATGAGGGACAGGGACAGAATGGTGAGAAAGGCGCTTTCTTGGGCCCTCAGGGAGCTGTCAAAGCGTGACAGCGATGCCGTTCGGTCCTTCATCGGGAAGAACGGGGATATCCTTCCCCCCGGGGTCGTCCGGGAGGTGGAGAGAAAACTTGCAACCGGGCGGAAGGACGGAGCTA
This sequence comes from Thermoplasmatales archaeon ex4484_6, assembly GCA_002254385.1. Lineage (GTDB taxonomy): Archaea > Thermoplasmatota > Penumbrarchaeia > Penumbrarchaeales > Penumbrarchaeaceae > Penumbrarchaeum. The sequence continues at coordinate 5,992 of NJDO01000111.1, forward strand.
CCGGAGCTGCAGAACCGGATCGACGGCAGATGGAGGGTTGACATGGATCTCGGAATAAGGGAAGCGTCTCCCCCGGACGCCAAGTGTATCAGTGATCTGATCCGGAAGGTATTCATGGATAGTCTGGCTCATCAGTTCACGCCCGATGGGGGGAGGGTCTTCCTCTCCTTCATCGAACCGGGGAACCTTTCCGGTTTGCTCGGGGGGCACCTGTTCGGGTATGTTGCGGAGGTGAGCGGTGAAGTGGTCGGAGTG
>NJDO01000035.1 GCA_002254385.1 Thermoplasmatales archaeon ex4484_6
GCGACCCCTGAGATGAAAAACGGATTTGATCATCTGCGATCATTTTTCATCGGAGCTGAGAGCACGTATAATATTAAAATAAAATCAGAGTGCTCCCAGCGGGAGGGGGAGCAGGTTTGACCGGAATACGATTGATATACCCTGCGACCCCTGAGATGAAAAACGGATTTGATCATCTGCAATCATTTTTCATCGGAGCTGACCGGTCTACACTATGGGAGCTGAAGGTTGGATAGGTTGGAGAAAGCAAGGTCCTATATAAGATTGACAGTCACAATCGGAAAATTCTCCTTTTGGAAGAATCAGGGTCCATGGCTTATATATCACAATTTTGTTATAGGTTCTGTCAAGGCGTGTTTGACATCTGTCCAAGGAGAAGTTGATTTGAACGGGTTAGGAAAAGGTCTAGGAGCATTATTGAGCGATGACGGTATTGCTTCGTCCAGGAAAGCCAGCCCCCGGAAGCTGATCCAGGAGAAGGAGAGGGAGCTGAAGGAGCTCGTGGAGGAGATAAAGAAGATAAGAAAGGAAGCGGACGAGCTCCGGAAGGAGCTGACCATCAAATTGATGCTCGAGGGCAAGGTGGACAAGAGAGAGTTGTTCAAACTGGACGAGGAGCTGAAATACCGCCTTGACAAGAAGGAGGCCCTGGAGATCGAGATCGAGAATCTCCGTGCGCAGATGCGCTCGTTCGTGGCAGCCCCGCCGGAACAAGGCTCCGGGAAGCTTCCCGGACCCCGGCTGGAGAACGGGAGTTCCGAGATCGACCTCGAGATGGTCAAGGAGCTTATGTTCAGCGGGAGCTCCACAACCGGAGATGCGGAGGATGATAGGGCGCATCTGGATGACCTCAAGGCGGAGCTGGACAGCACCCGGGAGGCCGAGAGGGTAAGGAAGGAGGCATACGGCGATGTTCCCGGGGATTCCACTCGGGGACCGGCCGAGGAGAAAAAGGTCGTACCAATAAAGATTCACACATTCGTGAAACCCGGCAAGGCCCAACCGAGAAGGGTAAGGGTATTGAGGGGGACCAAGGAGCCGGGAAGGGTCGTGAAGGATCGCAGAATGTACGACTATATCGATGAGGCCCAGGCCTATTTCATGGAGGAAGACCCGGAATCGGCAAAGAATGTATTGACCAGGGCATTGAGGGAATATCCTCTCGATGATGAGCTTCTATACCATCTGGGGAACGCGAACTTCCTGGAAGGCGATCTCGATTCCGCCGAGGCAAGGTTCAGGAAGGCCACGGAGGTCAACCCCAAATCCTACCGTGCCTTCAACAATCTGGGTGTCGTTCTTAAGAAGAAGGGTGAGAACGAGGGGGCGATCCAGGCCTTCAATCAGGCCCTGGAGATCAACGAGTCCTACGAGAGGGCATGGCTGAACCTGGGCAAGATATTCATGGAGATAGAACCCCCCATGTTGAAGGAGGCAAGGATATTCCTCCGAAGGGCACTCGAGTGCAATCCCGAGCTGAAGAGTGCCAGAGAGAAACTCGAGGAATGCGAGGTCAGGCTTGCCGCCGGTTCATGAACGAACCATCTTCCATTATTGTTATATACAATCGTCTGCGATTTGTGAGAGGTGTGATTAAATGAGGTCCGACTGTCCGACCACGTGTATCGTCATCCTGGCAATATTGAGCATCTCCATTCTGCCACTGTTCGATCCGTTCGAGGCCTCGGCATTACCGGAAGGATATCCGGTATGGCTCTCGGGGGGATACGCTGTCGAACAGCCCAATTCGACGATGTATCTGGATTATCTTCAACCCGGATCCACCGAGAATTATCTGGTGCATCTGTTCAACACGGGTCCGGATCAGGTCAGGTACCGTGTTTCCCTGACGGATGAACCAGAGGACTGGTTGGTCTTCCTCGGTTCGGGGGTCGATGAGATGATCGTCGATCTAGACCCGGGAACGGGAACCGCGGTCGATCTCAACATGAAAACACCCACGGAAAGAACTGGTGATATAGAAGTGACGGTGAAGGATGAGAGCTCCATGGAGGAGTGGCAGGTCACCCTGAGGATCATCTGCAGGAAGGGGCCTCTCGTTGTTTCGCTGCCCGTTCTTGATCATACCCTGGGCAGGAACACACCTGCTCTCGTGGACATCGACCTGAGGAATCTCGAGAATACCGTTCTCAACGTTACGCTGAGCATGGACGGGATCCCGGCTTCGGATGCAAGGATAGAGGGAGAGTGGACCGTCGTCTTCGAGGATAGATCGCTGGAACTGCCTCCCGACAGCACAACACGGGTCAGGGCATATGTATATGCACCTGAACTGGAACCGGTGGGTTCGCAGAAGGTGACAACCCTTTCCGTGGTCGTTGACGGGATAACGAGGCCCTTCACGGTGACCTCGATCAACTTCAAGGTTCAGACGATATTCGATCTGCGCTCGACAGTTTTCCCGGCGGAGTATCAGCTCATATCACCCGGCGAATCGGTGGAGTTCCAGATCACGATCGAGAACTGGGCGGTGGATTACGATACGGTGTCCCTCGAGATGTTCGATAGACCCTCGGGCTGGGACCTGGCGTTCAATGATACTTTCGATCCCACATCCCTGCCGTTCAATGTGGATCCTTACGGTGAGAGGGTATTCCACCCCGTTGTGTTCACTCCCAGGAATGCGGTTGCCGGCAAGCATGTGGTGGTCCTCAGGGCCAGTGGCAGGGCGAACACGACGGAGATAAGGTTGATGGTGGAGGTGGCACGAAAGGATAGTTTTCAGCTTTTCACGATGACGTCATCCGGAACGGACGATACATACAGGCTCACGCTTGGCGATAATCTCATCCCGATAAGGGTTGTGAACAGGGGGAACTACTACGACAGTGTCACGATGGAGATCGACACGAGACCGGATTGGGCGCCCCTGACCTTCCATTCCATCGAGGTTGGCGGAGGGACCAACGTCACAACCCTGTCAGGTGCGGCTCCGGTGAACATCTCGGGTATCATCGACAGCACGATCATGATCCTCGAGGATCCCCTGTCCAAGATCACCCTCACGTTCGATCCCGGTCAGTCGGCGGTCGTTTACCTGGGGACATCCATTCCTCTGGGGACGAGGGCAAATTCGGGTGTTGTGGGAATAAAATACATGTACGGAGTGTTCCGGGAACAGCAGTTCCTTCAGGCCTCCATCAAACTCATTCTCGCGGACATCGAGATCGTGGACACTGACGGTGACGGGGGTCCTGACATCGATATATACCCCGAACCGGATTACGAGATAGGCGATCGAATCTACTTCTCATGGACGCTCAGGAACAATTATCCCTACGAGACATCGGGGCTCAAATGGAGCGTCGAGCTCTCGGGGCGTGTGATAATCGAAGGGGATGTGCCGCCCATAGGCCCCGGAGAGGAGATGGAGTTCAACGAGTCGTGGAAGGCTGACAAATCCACAAAGTATCATCATGTGGTGACCCTGAAGATCTCCGGGGACGCATATCCCCAGGAGGATAAAGCGCCGTCGGCCTCGACCAGTGAACAGATATACATATCTCCCGGTCCGAGAAAGGTGGCATGGGGGGTCATGATCCTCTTCGTCGGAATAATGCTCCTCATAATCTCGGCGTTCATCGCCTTCTATCTCTGGGTCAGGAAGGACCTGCGGGAAAAGGAGGCGGTCGAGAGGGAGCGCTACGAAGCATTGTACGGCAGAAAGGGCGCTCCCCCGCTGAAGAGCGGGGCCTCGGCCGGGAGGTACGGGAGAAGGGCTCTCGAGAAAGGTGAAAGGAGGGAGCTTCCCCCTTCTCATATTCGTCATGAAGGTGAGAGGAAGAGAGGGAAGGTCCCTGCGGATATTGGCAGGAAGGGGAAGGGGCCAGTTCGGGAAAGAGCTTCCGGGGGAGCGAGAAAAGCTTCACCCCTGTCAGGAGAGGGGAAGGCCGGTGCGAAGGGAAGGAAGTTGAAGGTCAAGGATCCATCGGCCTCCGGGGAGAAGCACATCGGAAGGAAGAAGAAGAGGACAGCCGGAAGAGAAAGTGCCCCCGGATCGGATGAAGTTGAAGAGCTGGAGGAACTGGAGGAATTCGAGGAGACATGAGTTCATCCAGAATTTCTAAATATTCAATCATGTTCTCCGCGCATGTGAAACAGCTCAGGGTGCTCGTGGAGGCTTATGGCTGCACCATGAATCGGGGTGAAGCTTCGAGAGCGGCGGAGATGCTTGACAGGATGGGGCATCTCGTCTACCGCGAGAATGATGCTGTTCCCGCCTCCGAGATGGATGCGGTGATCATATTCACGTGTGATGTGATCTCATCCACCGAAAGAAGGATGTGGAAGAGGATGAGGGAGATATCCGATTCGGGTGCATCCCTTCACGTGGCCGGATGTCTGGCTGCGGTTGATGGCAGGGAGATAATTGAGAGATTTCCCGATGCCAGAATAATGGATACGATGGGTCTTGACAGGCTGTATTCCTCCGTCAAGGAACATTTCGGCATGTCCGATGGGGGATCACGGGAGAGGCCCGGCGGACCGGAGGGGAGGCTGCATCATATTGTCCCCATCGGTTCGGGATGCACGGGGGCATGCACCTACTGTATCACGAGACTTGCAAGGGGCTCCCATTCATCCGTCCCTCCGGAGGAGGTCATCGGATCCATCAGGGAGGGTATAGCAAGAGGAAGGAAGGAATTCCTGGTGACCTCCCAGGATACGGGAGCATACGGGAGCGATCTCGGGAACGGGATGGATCTTGGCGTGCTGATGAGGAAGATATCCGACGAGATAGATGCCGACATCAGGATACGCGTGGGAATGATGAACCCCGATGGTCTCATGAGGGCCAGGGAGAGCATACTGGGTGCCTTCGATGGCGATGAGAGGTTCTTCAGGTTCTTTCATGTACCGATCCAATCCGGTTCCTCCAGGATATTGAAGCTGATGGGGAGGAGGTATGATGCGGATGATGCGAGAGCGCTCGTCAGGGAGATAAGGAACAGATTCCCGGACGCTTCGATATCCTCCGACGTCATCACGGGATTCCCAACCGAAACGGAGGAAGATCACGAATTGACGATGAAGATGGTGAGAGAGCTCTCATTCGATGTTCTGAACATAACACGGTTCTCGGCCAGGAAGGGAACGCCCGCAATGAGAATGGAGGGCCAGATCCACAGCGGCGTGTCAAAGGAGAGGTCCAGGGAGCTCTCGCGTCTTCACAGGGAACTTCTTGCAGGGAGGCTGTTCGACAGGATGGGAGAACACGGGTCCTGTCTCGTTACGGAGATAGGCAGGGACGGAACGTTGATGGCAAGGGACGGGAACTACGTTCCGATAGTTGTCGAGGGGCCTTCCGAACTGTTGGGAGAATTCGTGGACCTTCGGACCCATGACGTGGGTCCGACCTACCTCCTGGGCTCAATCATATGATTGTTCCCGTTTCCCCGGGCACTCAAAATGTTTAAGAGAGACCCCTTCCATGCCCCAAATCCCCAGCTGGAGGTGTTTGATTGGTCCAGGATGCGGCAAAGGTCAGGAAGGCCAACGAGGTCCTTGAGGAGTCAGGTGTCATATGGGTGTACTGCCAGTTCACGGATCTGGACGGAAGGTTGAGATCCTTCACGGTCCCCTCGTCCGATCTGAAGAACGGAAAGATATGGAAGGACGGAATGACCTTCGATGGATCTTCCGTTGGTTTTGCCAGGACGGAGAATTCCGACCTCAGGGCGGTACCCGATCCCGAAACGCTGCTCGTTCTGCCCTATGGTGAGGGCGTCCAGAAGGTGGCACGTGTGGTCACGGACACGCTGACCCCGGACGGGAGCGGGCCCTACGGCATGGACCCGAGAAACGCCGCCAAGAGGACAAGGGCCCATCTAATGGACATGGGATTCGTGAGAGCCCATCTCCAGCCGGAACTGGAGTTCTACCTCCTGAAGGAGAACACGGACCCCAGGGCCGTTGAACGGTATGCCGATTCCATCTACCGCATCCATCCGAAGGATGGGTACTTCGCTTCCGTTCCATGGGACAATTCCGATCAATTTCGCAACGAATTCACTCGCAACCTGATGGACGCGGGTATCGATATCAAATTTCATCATCACGAGGGGGGGTCCCACCAGGTGGAGGTGGAATTCGTCCATATCCCCGACATCGTCAGGTGCGGGGATGTATCCATGCTGTACAAGCTTCTATCAAGGCTCACGGCGAAGCAGTTCGGGTACAGCGTATCCTTCATCCCGAAGATATCGAGGGATGATTCGGGGAACGGAATGCACGTCCACATGTGGCTGGAGAAGAAGGAAGGCTCCGCTTTCGTGGATCCCGATGATGAGATGGGTCTCTCCCAGACGGCCAGGTACTTCATAGGGGGTATTCTGGAACATGCCTCCTCGTCGTGTCTGTTCACCAACCCCACCATCAATTCATACAAGAGATTGATCCCGGAGTTCGAGGCTCCGGTGTATTCAACGTGGGGACAGAGGAACAGAACGGCCATGATCAGGATCCCGGGTTCGCCGTCCGCACGCAGGGTGGGAGATATAGAGGTAAGGCACAGCGACACGTCGTCCAATCCCTACCTCGCGTTCACGGTACTTGTCGAGTCGGGTCTTGACGGGGTCAAGAGGAAGATCGAACCTCCCGAACCCATTACGGGTGATCCCAGCAAGATGAGCGCGGGAAAGAGGAAGGAACTCGGAATAAGGATGCTTCCGACCTCTCTTTGGGGAGCCGTGGAGGCAGCAAGGAGCGATGAGGTCGTCGAGAGGGCAGTGGGGAAGGAGATATTCGATGCTTTCATCGAGAGAAAATCCGCGGAAGTGCTGTCCTTCAGGCAGCATGTGACCGACTGGGAGCTCGATCGTTATCTCTCACTTTGAACCACAGTGGAAATGAATTATACCCGTGACCTCATTATACGGTCCATGGTGAGAAAGAGGATAACCGCCGTGGGAGACATGGTATGTGATATTCTGTGCTCTCCCGTGTCCCATCTCGATGATGCCGATGTCCAGCTGGAACTGGATGGCCTGAACATCTCCCCCGGTGGTAATACCCTGAACTTTGCGCTTGCCGCATCCGCATTCGGTGCGGATGTCATATTTCACGGTGGAAGGGGCGAGGACCCGCTAGGAACATTCCTGGCAAGATGGATGGAAAGGTCGGGTGTCGGGGACCATTCCAGAAAGATAGGCGGATTGCACACGGCGACCACGATATCCATTCCCACACTCTCCGGTGAGCGAAGACTCCTGACATACCCCGGTGCAAATTCCAGGTTCGAGATAACCCCTGACCAGATTGACCTTGATTGGACAGCCCATCTGCATATGGGAGGTTTCTGGTTCATGAAGGGGCTCGCCGGAGCCCCCACCTCCGAGATCCTGAAGGAATGCAGAAGGAGGGATATCCAGACCTCGATGGATCCCGCATCACCTCCATTCGAGGGGAGGGGGAAGATGGTAGAGCGCCTGACGGACGCCCTTCCGTACCTGGACATTCTCTTCGTCAACGAGTACGAGATTGCCAGGATCACGGGGAAGAGGGACATATTCAAGGGAGCTTCGATGTTGATCGACAGAGGTGTGGGAACTGTCGTGGTCCACAGAGGCGAGACCGGTTCATCCCTTATCTCCGGGGACGGAAGGATCGATCTCGGATCCTACATGGTGCTTGTCCCGAGGAATCCCACGGGATGCGGTGATGTCTTCAACGGATGTTTCGTCGCGGCCCTTCTGGAGGGGAGGTCGGGGGAGGAGGCCGCCGAGTTCGGGATGGCCGCTGCCGCCCTTCATATGGCTTCCGCGGAACCCCTGTATCCCACAAGATCGATGGTCATGGAGAGGGTCAAGAGGGGGAAATAATCGATAATAATCAATAAATAGCCATCACAATGATATTGATTTGTTCACATGGACCAGAAGGACCAGGAGCTGCTAGCCCTGCTGTCAACGCACGGCAGGGCGGATGAGACATTTCTCTCTTCCAGACTGGGGATCACCCCGTCGAATGTGGATCGCAGGATCAAACTTCTGAAGAGGGATGGTATCATCGAGGGTTTCTCGGCCTTCTTCGACAGGAGAATGTTCGGATTCGACACCACTTATGTCAAGCTTCATTACAGGATGAGGGACCTTGACAGGATCGTTCGACAGGTCATGGACCTTGAAATGGTGTCGCAGGTCTACGTCAATATGGACGATTTCATGCTTGTCGAGATCGTCCACTGGGATCTGGAAACGCTGCGCTCCTCTGTGAGAGCCCTCGAGCGGATCTCGAGTCCCATGACAGTGAGCTCCCACTACGTTCCCCTGCTGCCTGATGAGATACCCGAGACTCCCCGGGATGCGGATCTTGCGCTGCTCAGATTCCTGGTGGACCATGGGAGGGCGTCCATAGAGAGAATATCCTCCGAGCTCGGACTGGAGGAGGATGATGTCGAGGAGAGGCTCTCACGCCTTCTGGCCGATGGGGTTATTCAGGTGAGACCCCTGATCCGGGAAGAGCTTGTACAGCCGAATCCGATGTTCTCCCTTCTGGTCCTGATGAGAAAGGAGTTCGATGTTTCAGCCCACTACAGCAGGGTTCTCTCACTGGCGAAGGGCAGCTGGTTGAACACTCCTCTGCGCGGTCCGCCGGGAGTATGGCTGAGATGTTTCGGTTCCGATCTCCACAGGATGGACAGGATGATAGAGAGATTCAGAAGGGAAGATTTCGTGGAGGATGTGCTGCTCATGATACCCGATGCCGTGCTCTACGACAGGGCCATTGATGCGGGTATCATCGACAGAAGCCTGAGATGATATCAGGCATCCGGTCCGATGTCTCCGGAAATGGAGAATAGTTTTCCGGATTCCGTGAGGACGACGCTGACGAACCTTCCCTTTCTGATCATCTGAATGTATCCGTCCTTTTCAAGTGACCTGAGCACCCTGCTGAGATGGGCCCTCTTTCTCGCAAGGTAGGCCTTCTTCGACTCGCTCAGTTTCCTCTCGGGAAAGAATCCCCCCCTTCGTTCCAGGGGAGGTATCAGGGAGGACTCGTATCTCGCCTCGCCCCCCAGATCCGAGAGGACCGCCAGAACTATCTGCCCCTTTCTGGTTGGACCGATTATCCTTACCATCGGCATCTCGATCACGGAGAGTACACCCGTGGAGATGACCTCCCTGTTCTCGGGTATGTGGTAGCTTTCCGGTCTGACATAATAAGGGTGCGCCCTGGTCATGTAGCATGCCAGCAGAGCGGCCGATGAGACGATCCTGTTTCCCGTGGACAGGTTCACGTAGATGCTGTGTCCCTGGGATTGCAGCTGCCTGAAAAGTCCGTTCAGGGTCCTTGCGGCCTGGAAAAAATCAAAGATATCCATCTCCATCTCCTCAACGTCAATGGTGGCGGAGACGACCTCCCTTATCCTCTTACCGTTCTTCCTTGCCTTCCTCTCTATGTTGGAATCGGTATCGTTTCCGTAGAGCAGTATTATCCTGTTGGTGGGGAACCTCTTGAGACCTCCCAGCACCCTGTCGAATTCAAGACCCATGGGAATAACGTGTACGGGGGACCCACTGCTGTTGACCTCGCTCATATGTCAATACCAATATTGCGTATCATATATACGGATATCGTATTTTGACCATCGGTATCACATTCTACATCATCCGAACATGCGATACGTAGGACCATTTAAATCACTATACGGTAATTCCCCTGCTTGCCGTTTTGGATGGGAGCGGTTCGGTTACAGGGACCATCGGGGTGCATGTGTCGGGGTTTGGTAGTTCATGCTTCAGGCAGTTTCGTTACTCAAGAATGGAGAGACCCTTATCGGAATGAGGGGCGACATCTCCCAGGCCATCGGGGGAAATATGGACCTCCTTGCTTTCCTGCCGCCGGGGAGGGAAGCGGGAGGCAAATTCATATCCATGGTCTATTCCGAAGCACGAAGGAAGAGAAAACGCTCTGTATTCCTTGCCCCTGACGAGGATATCCCGTGGATACAATCCGTCATCGTTGAAACAAGGGGAAAGGAAAATGGAAGGGAAGGGATCATGGCGCTCCCCGACCGCCTCATCCGGTGCCAGGAGGAGGATGTCCCGGTCACCATATCGGACCTCATCCATCACTGCATGCAGGCTGGGAACATAAACGGATGTCCCCTGCAGTCGGGATTCGATCTCGATCTGTACAGGGATATCAAGTCCTCCGGTGGAAATCTGATACCGGACATGGAAGAGGAGCTCAGGGAGAAGGGCATGTGCCCCTCAAGGGTGGCCATGGATATCGCAATGGAGTCGGAGGTGATCGTCGCCGGTTACGGATTCCTGTTCAACGAGGATCCCGATGATACGCTGTCACTTATCGAAAAGGGTGGTAGGGAGCTCCTGCTTGCGGTTCATGATCCTTCCGCTCTTCTCGAGTATCTCAGTGAACGTTTCAGGTATCGGTGGGAGGCTGGTGAACCCTGCCCCGCGCTGGAGGACAACGATACGTTGAGCGAGGGAGAGAGAAAGGGAATGGAGATACTGGTGGAGCTCTTCTCGCGCATGGCGGGTGTTACCGACCCGAAAAAGCAGATATCCCGCAGCCTGCTGGTGGCTTCATTCAGGGAAAGGGTCGAGAAGGCCGGGTTGAGGATAACCCTTTCCGGACTCAGGGCAGCACTGAGGAGGGCTCTAGGTGAAGGGAGGACCTCGTCGGTGACGGAAAGGAAGAATCTCAAACGGATAGAACTTATGCTCGGACTGTGGATGGACCACTATTCGGGTGTTTCCCGGGTGAGGAGGGACACGGAGGAGGGGAACTTTCTCGAGGTTTCCCTAATCGACAATCAGGTCATATGCCAGCCCTTGATGGAGAGGTTCTCGTCAACCATACTTTTCGGGGATACACTGTATCCTCACAACGTCTTCATGAACTCGTTCGGGATAAGACCGGAAAAGGCCATGAACAGATCCTATTCGAACGAGGAGATGCTTTCGGGGACCACACTGGTCTCTCTTGGCAACGTGGACCTGTCGTACAAGCATAGGAATGAGTCAACTTACGGGAAGATAGTGGAGAACATCAAAAGGATCACGGAAACCACACCGGGTCTTTCCGTTTGCATCTTCCCCTCCCATTTCCTTCTCCAGCAGGTGATGGACTCCATGATGGAGCATTCGTTCGACAGGACCCTTCTTGTCGAGGACAGGGGCATGGGACGGGATGAGAGGAGGTCCCTTCTACTCGGGTTGAGGGACTCCGGTGATGCCGTGGCCCTTGGCGTGCAGGGAGGAACGATTGCAAGGGCCGTATTGGATGGGTCCCTCGAACCCGATTCCGTTGTGATGATAGGAATGCATCTGAGGCCGCCGGACCCTGCCGTGGACCAGATGAAGCTCCACCTTCAGAAGAGGTACGGCCCCAGTACCGGCCACGTGATGACCATTCTCATGCCCGCCGTGTGGGGAGTGGTGCGGATGGTGAACGCTCTCTCGTCCACCGGCAGGAGCAATCTGCTTGTCCTCATGGACAGGAGATATCAGGACAGAAGGGTCCTTGAATGTATGCCCAGATCCTACAGGATAAGATTACTGAGGGATGAGAGGGAATTCGATGGTGACCGCCTCCTTGCATCGGAGGTTCCGGTATGAAGTTCTGTGTCCTGGGTTCCTCGTCATCGGGCAACTCCACACTGATCATGGAGAACGGGACGAGCATCCTGGTCGATGCCGGTCTCCCGGTGGGATATACGTCTTCCAAGATAAGGGAGATAACTTCCTCCGACAGTCTTGATGCGATATTTGTCAGTCACGAACATTCCGACCATACGAGAAGCCTGTTTCCCTTGGCAAAGAGGTATTCCTGCCCCGTCTACCTGTCGCAGCCCGTATACTGGTATCTGGGGACGAGGAATGATCACGACGTGAGAAGGCTCTCGGACGGTGTTCCGGTGGATGTGGGGGATATTCGGGTGACTCCCTTCATAGTTCCCCATGATGCGATAGATCCCTTCGGATTCATAGTGGAGGGTCTGGAGGGTTCCCTCGGGATAGTCACGGACCTGGGCAGGGTCGATGATAATATCTGTTCCAGGCTGAGGAACATGCAGGGCCTGGTTGTGGAGTCCAATTACGACCCTGATATGCTGGTCAACGGGAGATATCCGAACTACCTGAAAAAGAGGATCCTGGACGGAACCGGGCATCTGTCGAACCAGCAGTGCAGCGAATTGTTGAGCGAGGTGGTGGGTCCCGAAACGCTCGAGATAGTGCTTGCACATCTCTCCGAGGAGAACAACGACCCTCTTCTTGCCGTGGAGACCTCGATGCAGGTTCTCGAGGAAACAGCGGGAACACCGAACATTCATGTGTCGTATCCCAGGCATCCCACGAGGGTGATGGAGCTGGGCGGATCACGGACGGGGTGAAACGGAAACCCCAATACCCGCTGCCGGAAAGGCCGGCACCCCGGGCAGATAGCTTCTCGATCCATGAACCATTCAACACCGACATTCCAATGTCGTACTAACTTCTTTATATATTGTCATGATGGGATGATATCATCACTGGAAAAGGAGCTGATCGCAGATGGGACCTCAACGTGGCTTCAGGGAAAGGGATCGCGCATCGACGGAGGGTCCCGGAACTGGAAGAAGGGGTCGGTTCGGGCATTCCGGAAGGGACAGGGGGCTTTCTCCGGGGAAGAGCCCCGGTGGACTCGAGCGGAAGGTCCGGGGACCATCCGGAGAGGAGCAGGGCCGCCCTTCCGGCAGAAATGGAGGGACAGGCAGGAACGCTGATTGGACCCACAGGAACAGGGGCCTCATTATGATGGTGATGGCGTTCGCCCTCGTTCTGCTGCTGATCATCGCATCCCTGCAGCTCCTCTCATTCAACGATACCGGGAACGGAGACATCTCGATCCATTCACTGCAGGAATTCAGGGGAGGTTCGAGGGAGGTTCTGATAAATGCGACCTTCCTGGGGAACGATGCATATATCAGGCTTCCGTGGAACGCCACCGTGACGATGGCCAGGTTGAATATATCGGGTAGCCTTCCTCCGGGAAAGGTCAGTTTCGAGGCCGGGAAGAACCCATCCGATCTCGCCGTGGGAGATGTTGACGGTGACCTTCTCCCTGACGTTGTCGTTGTCAACTACGGTGATTCGACATTGACGGTTCTCCGGAACGTCGAGGGGAAGACTCTGGAAAAGACTGAGGTAATTGAGGTCGGCACATCCCCCCTGAGAGTGGAGCTTGCGGAGCTGAACGGCGACGGATATCCGGATGCCCTCGTTCTGTCCGAGGACTCAAGGGACCTAACACTTCTTATGAACGATCGGAGGGGAGGATTCCGCATTAGGGGGGAGCCATTTGTTCTTCCGACTATCCCATCCGATCTCGGCATCGGGGACCTGGACGGTGATGGGGATACGGACGCAGTGGTCTCGACAACCAATGATGACAACATCACTCTCTTCATCAATGACGGCCAGGGAAACATGGACGGAACGAGGAAGATCCTCACCGAGGGGAATCCGACGAGGTTGGCCGTTGCCGATATGGACCTTGACGGGAGAACGGACATCATAGTATCGAACCGGAGGGACGAGGACGAGAGCCTGCGTTCCCGTGATGACGGCAGGGAGGTAAGATGGTTCAACTCCGTTTCGATATTCCGCAATCTCGGTGATCTCCACTTCTCGAAGATGGATAACGACCTCAGATGCCAGAAGGGCGTGTCATCGATGGTCGTCGGTGACATCAACGGAGATGGTTGGGAGGATGTTGTCATGGCAAATCTGGGTTATCACAACGTCACCTATATCCTCTCGGACGGCGGGGGGGATTACGAGAGGGGATCCATGTTCGAACTGGATGTCAGGGAACTCGTGACAATGGATGCCACCCAGGTGCTTCTTGCCGACCTTGATTCGGACGGCGACCTGGACATATGGGCGCTCACAAGGTCCGCCGATTCGGTGATGTTCTACGCGAATGACGGAAGGGGAAACTTCCTTCCCTACGTCCAGTCCTTCGTGGGTGTGTTCCCCACTTCCTTCGATCTCGTGGATCTGGACATTGACGGGGATCTGGACATCGTGACGTCGGACTGGCAGGCATGGGACGGGAGATTCAACGGCAACGGGACCGTTTCTGTCCTGTACAACCTGAGGGACGGTGTATTCAGGACCTACAGGAAGTTCGGGACCGGGAACAGTCCCAGAGGTGTGTTCGCAGGTGACATAGATCTTGACGGGGACAGTGATATTGCCTCGGCGAACTACTTCGGGTCCACCGTCTCCATCCTGAAGAATGACGGTCTGGGAAGATTCTTCGGGAGCAAGGAATATCCCATCGGACTCGAACCGTATGCAGTGGTCCTCGAGGACTTCGATGGTGACGGAACGGTGGATGGCGCATCCGCGGACGAGGCCAATTTCAGGATCGTCCTTCTGAGGTCTGACGGAGAAGGCGGCTTCACAACGGAAAGGTTCCTCTACGACATCGGCGCATATCCGTTCAGCCTCAGAACGGGAGACATCGATTCGGACGGGGACATGGACCTGTACACCTCCAATTATTTTCAGAATTCCACGACCCTGATGTTCAACGACGGCTCCGGGAACTTCTCCTCCATGTTCAGCGACACAAGGACGGTATATCTCGGGAACAACATGCCCTATGACAGCCTGATAGCGGACCTCGACGGTGACGGTCTGAACGATCTCATCACCGTGAACCGGGGGGATTCCCTCGACCCGTCCGATACGGTTAGCGTCATGCTGAACGACGGGACCTATTCCTTCACGGACAGGATCGATTACAGGGTCGGAAGGGAACCGACGTCAGCGGTGCTGTTCGATATGGATTCTGATGGCGACCTCGACCTGGCCACCGCGGACACCATGGATGATACGTTCACCATCCTGGAGAACGACGGAAATGGTGTGTTCTCATTTGCCGATTCCCATCCGGTGGGCGACAGACCGCAGTATATCAATACGATCGACATGGATTCGGACGGGAATCTCGATCTGGTGATCACCTCCTCCGATTCGAATGCTCTTTCCCTTTTTCGAAATGATGGCACTGGGGAGTTCTCCTGGTTCAGCGACCTGAACATCGCCTCGTATCCGTATGCGGTCGATTCATCCGATTTCAATTCCGACGGGAGGATGGACATGGTGATAACATCCGTCAACACGAATTCCGTCATCGTAACCGGATGCTATCACTATCCGGAGGATGTCTCCCTGAACGTCGGCGGGGACTGGTCGATGGAGTTCACCACGGACGGGATGTTCACGGGAGAGAGGTCCGAGGAGGTGGATATTTCCGATGCGGTCCGGGATTTCGTCTCGAAGAACAGGCCCGATGACGGATATATCGATGTTCCATTGAGGATAACCGCCGGTCTGGAAGGAGTGGTTTCACTCTCCGATCTGGTGGTTGTCTATACGACTCCCTGATGGGCGGTGGGAATTCCTTGAGGGAATCATTCCACCCTGAATTCCGTTCCGCAGTAGGGACATTTTCCCTCGGCGACTATCTTCTCGGTCAGGTTGCGTTCGCATGACGGGCAGAGATACATGACGACTTCCCTCTCACCTGCCGCGAATCCCTTTCCACAGTGGGGGCATACCGATGATGACAGATCCTCCTCCGTTATCATTCCACCGCAGTGCGGGCACTGGTACTGAACGACCTCTTCCTCTTTCATTTTCTCTTCCGCAGCTCCGGTTTCCCGTTCCGGCCGCAGCTCTTTCAGGCGTTCTTTCTCTTCCTCGAGCTCCCTCTCCCTCCTCCCGAGAAGCTCCTCTCTCTCCTCCAGTTCCTTTCCTGCCCTCTCGAGCTCCTTCCTCATCGTATCGAGTTCCTGCTTTCCGGATTCGATCTCCTTTCTGGCACTCTCGATCTCTATCTTACCTGATTCCA